>NZ_RAYG01000052.1:0-14283 GCF_003670185.1 Parabacteroides sp. CH2-D42-20
AGATAATCATAATGATGAATGTTTTGAGAGACGGTTGCTCGGAGAGGGGTACGGCGCGGGTTGGCAAGCGTCATGACTTGAAGACTGTACGCTGGTACGTGCTCACGCTTCCTACTACGGGTGTGGCACGACGTGACAAGATCAGCCCCGCTAAAAGCTTGGATGCTGAGCTTTCCCGGCGCAAGCGTCGTGGGGAGACGTTGTTCGAGTATTTCGCCCCCTCCTATGTGGAGGTGAGGAAGGTGGACGGAAAGATGGTCAACACGAAACGACCCCTGCTGTTCAACTACGTGTTTGTCCGGTCCTCGGTTGAGGAGATCTTCCAGATGAAGCGCACGCTTCCCCTATACAATTTCCTTCCCCGGGTCTCTTCCGGAGGCATGACTCATTTCCCTTATCTGTCGGATGACGAGATGGGGAATTTACGTTGGGTGGCGGAATCTTATTCCAACGAGCTTCCGGTGTACGTACCGGACAGCGACCGCTTGCTGAAGGGCGACCGTGTGCGTATCACGTCCGGTTATTTTACCGGTATGGAGGCGGAGGTGGTGATCCAGCCGGGTGGCGGTCATAAAGATGTGATGGCTCGTATCCTCGATTGCATGTGGGTCCCCTTGTTGGAGGTGAAGCCGGGCGAGTACGAGCTGATCGAGCTGAACACCAAGGGCAAGCACGTCTATACCCATCTGGACAACGACCGCCTGCGGGAAGGCTTGCACGATGCCTTGGGACGTTACCATGCCTCCGGCAACGTATCAGAGGAGGATACTCGTTTGGCCCGTGAGGTGTTGAGATCCTACGGTTCGCTCCGTGCGGAGACGGACGTGATGCGTTGCAAGATCTACTCATTGCTTCTTTCTGCCTACAAGTTGTTGGGCGAGGAAGATGAGTTCGTGCGCTTGCTCGCCACGATGCGAAGTATGCTCCCGGTGGTAAAGGCGGCGCAATCCCGTGCCTTGTTGCTGGTGACACTCTACGGTTGCACGGACAGCAGTCTCTACCGGCAGATGGCGCATGAGGTGGTGGATCCGTGGCGGGGGGAGTTCTCGCCCAAGAAAAGCAAGCAAACTTTAATCCGCCGCTTGGACGATTATGACCGCTGGCTGAAACACAAATAGAGTTGACAGTTGACAAGTGACAGTTGACAGTTTAAATCAAAAATCATAAATCAAAAAGAAATGTCTTCCCTTCCTTCTGGCGTTCGTTTGGTGGCGTTGCTGAACGAACATTTGGGTGATATCATGAGCCGCGAGCGAACGAACACTGCTTCCATCCATTTGTATTGCACGGGTCCTTACTGGGTGGCGTTCGAGTACTCAGCCTATCAGTTACGCCGTGCGTTCCCGGACAGCGAGGTTACGCCGATGCGCTTGTTCGGCTACCCGTTTCCTGTGGTAATGGTATCTGTGACGGATCGTTCGCTCCGCTCGTATGCCCGCAAGCACATCTTGCGAAGAGACGATAAGGATTACAAGCAATTAGCTGTACCCGGACTCTCCCTTGTGGACTACCGTGCGTGGCACGCTGGCGAGGTGAAAGGGTTGCCTTTATTGAATGAGAAAGTATGAGAACATGCCCCCAACGCTACGAAAGCCGAGCAAAAAAAGTAAGTTAACTTACTTTGGAAAAAGGGATATAAGGTGGGAATACCCCTATTGATGTAGAGAAATAAACTTAATTTTTCTTAAAAAAATCGGGAACAGTCGCAAAGAAAAGCAAAGTTTAGCTTAAAAATAAGCAGGTCAGTATCTTAGTAGCAAAGCGGAAAGAAACAGCCATAGGCAAAAAAAGCCCCGAAAAGTAGGGTTAAGCCATAGTTCAGGTACTAAGTCATTACCTAATCCATGACACCCTACTGCAACGGTAACAAGTTCTGTTTCACTGTTTTGCGTAATTCTTCATAACTCGTGGTAACGGGAAAGTAATTACCTTTACAAACGAATATTTAGAGTTATGAAAACAAAGAGAAGCACCTTTAAAGTCCTGTTCTACGTGAAGAGAACAGCAACAAGAGTAAGTGACGGAAAAGCCCCTGTAATGGCACGTATCACCATTGACGGCGATGTTGCCACGTTCAGCGCAAAGCTGTTCGTCACCCCTTCCTTGTGGAACGCCGAAGCCGGAAAAGTAAGCGGCAAGTCCGCCGAAGCCCTGCAAATCAACCCGCAGTTGGAAGAGATCAAAGCCCGTATCAACAACCACTACTACCAGATACTCCGGGCGGACGATTTTGTCACTTCCGAGAAGGTGCGCAACGCCTTTTTAGGTATCGGCGTGATGGAGAACTGCATCCTTAAAGACTTCCAGACCATGAACAGGGAGTTTGGCGAAATGGTGGAAAAGAAACTCCGTGCGAAGTCCACCTATAACAAGTACCTGACCGTTTACAAGCACCTCGAAGCCTTCATGTGGGAGAAGAGGAAGCGTACCGATATGGCTTACAAGGAACTGACGAAAGACTTCATAGACGATTTCGACAGCTACCTGCGCAATGAAAAGGGATTGAGCGCAAACACCCTCTGGATTTACACCATGCCCATACTCAGCCTGACCGACAAGGCTTGGCGCAGGGGAATTATCCGCACTGATCCGTTCAGCGAGTACAGCCTCGAAATGCAGGAAACCGACCGGGGCTACCTCACGGAAGAAGAACTGAAACTGATAGCCAATACCGTGTTTGTGGATAAACAGACAAACCTTGTCCGTGATATGTTTCTATTCGGCTGCTTTACCGGATTGAGCTACATAGATATAAAGACACTCACCTATGACAAGATCCAGCGCATGGATTTCGACGGCGAAGAATGGATTATCACCCGCAGGACAAAGACCAAAGTATCGAGCAACGTCCCCCTGATGGAGATAGCCAAAGAACTGATCGAACGCTACAAGGGACTTGCCAAAGATGATTTCGTGTTTCCCATGCCGGGCAACGGCACTTGTAACGACTACCTTAAAAAGATAGCCGCCGTTTGCAAAATCAACAAGGAAGTTACCTTCCACCTTTCGAGGCATACCTTCGCAACGACGGTTTATCTCTGCAACGGCGGTACGATTGAGGCACTTTCAAAGATACTCGGTCACAAGCATATCAGCACCACCCAAATATACGCCGAAGTGACCAACAAGATGGTAAGTTCCGATTTCCGTTCGATCTCCGGCAACCTCGCAGCCATGCAGAAGAAAGTCCTTGACAAGACACAAAAGAAGGTCAAGAAGCAGGCAGTCGCCATGCGTGAAACCGCCTGAATCCCATCCGGCAAGGCAAAACACGGCAAAGGCAGGAACTCCCCGGTGGAACTCCTGCCTTTGCCGCATTTACCCATGCACCGCACCCAAAAGTTAAGTAGGGCTTTTCCTTCGTTTGCTCTTTTGCTTCATCTGCACATAGTTCTCTTCCAGCATACGCAACAAGTCCGATTGTCGGTACAGCGTTTTGCCCGGCAGCGAAATGAACGGGATAATCCGTTGCGCCCGGTAATCCTGCAAGGTGCGGGTAGTGATATGCAATGTCCTACATACCTCTTCCCCCGTCAGGTACACCTCGCCGTTCATCACCGGGTGAAAGTTCGCCGTTACGTTATCCACGTACTTCGTGCCCCGTTCCAGAGCCTCGAAGTACGCCTTTACCTCTTCCATGTCCTTTGTAATCACTTCCATCTTATTCTTCCTCTATCAGTTCCTTGCTCATTGCCGTTAAGAACGCTTCCACATCTTCCAGCCTGTAATACAACTTATGGTTTATCTGGCTGTATGCCAGCCTTCCGCTGTCACGGTACGTCTGCAATGTCCGTTTACTCACGTTCAGTTTCTCGCACACATCCGCATTATCCAGCCAGTTCATCTTTTCCGGCGGGCGGTATCGTGAGCATAGCTCCTGCAAATGCTCGCTGAACCGATTGAACTTCTCTTTCATTTCCTCAAAGGTCTTTTTCTCGATAGTCACTATTTCCATATCCGATAATTTACTGTTTCCCGCAAATATACAGACTGTTACGGGTGCTTCGGTGCGTTTATGTACCGCTTGTCCGTGTTTTGCTCCGCACTTGTAGCATTGTCGTGTGCCTTGTCGTGCAAACCGGAGCAAAGAGCAACATATTTACACGCTGCCTGCATATTCATCCTGAATATCTCAAAGACAAATTCGTCCTGTTGATCTTTTAACGACTGGCGAAGGGCTTTTGAGGACGGACAGAAAGAGTGACGGGTGAATGATATAGGGATAATGTTATGCGATAGGGATATTTTGGGCGTTCCCGTAAACGGTCGGGCTTTCCGTTACAAGTCCTCGCTTGTGCTGTGGTCTTTCCCCTGCAATCCCTAACGTGTAAATGCGTCTGTCCGGTTAAGGTTGTCGAACACTTGCCTTTCAAATTTTATCTACTGACATTCTTTTTTATTTCATCAACTCCCGCCCACCCGTCAGCGGTATAGGTCTGTTCCAGCTTCCCGTACACCTTCAAGCACTCCGGCAAGCTCCATGCCCGAAAGTGTACGCAAAGCCGGAAGGGACAAACGGAACACATTCGCCCGTACTGTCACCCGGAGCTTCGATTTCATCGAAACTTTCCGTGCGCCATCCCGTTCAAATAAGTTCCCTTGATGTTTGTCCCGGCAGCCCCTTATTGTCTTACCCGGTTTCCAATCATAATTCGTTCTTTTTGGGCTTCGCCATCACTGAAAGGATAATCCTTTGTCTGCGGAACTTTCCGCCCGTTTCCGCCACTGCCATCGCACGGCCATCCGCAAAAGCCGGATAGCTGATTGCTCTGTCCGTTTACCGTAACCGGACGAAAAGCATCTCGCCAACCCGCACAACACATTGTCGTGGTGTACCCTTCTTTCTAATCCGATAAATCGGCAAAAGAAGAATCCCCCACGCCAAAGAGTTGTCTTTCCACCCCGCATTACCAACCCGTTTTTCTTTTCCTTTCCCGGAAACGGAACTTTCCGGCTTCCATAACAGCACTTTCCCGGCTTGTACCGACAAGTAATCTATCACTCATTTAATTTACTGAAGGGTTGAATTTTTCCCCTTAGGGCTGATTGGGAAAACATTGACGAAGGTAGGCGGGGGAGAAAGCAAATCCGCAAAAAATGCCAAATCTCCACCCTGCGGGTAGTATTTACCATTTTTTCAGATAATTGCAATTCTCCCTTTCCGCTCTTGATTATTGTCAATGTTCTTCCCAATCAGCCAAAGGGAAAAAATTTGGTTGGGGCGACAGGCGATGATAACAAAAACAAGTAGTAACAATTTTAAAGCGTAGAGTTATGGCAACGACAACGACAACAAACAACACCATCGAGAAAATTTCTCCCGTGTTCACCGATTTACTTATCAAGAAAATCGAAAGTCTGAAAAGCGACTGGCAAAAACCGTGGATAACGAGCCTTAAACACGGTTTCCCCCGCAACCTAAGAGGAACGGTTTACAATGGCGGTAACATTTTAATGCTGCTGTTTTACACCGAGTTTATGAAATTCACTTTGCCCGTGTTCCTTACATTCAACCAAGCCAAAGCCGAAGAAGTGAGCATAAACAAGGGCGCACGCTCGTTCCCCGTTTACTATTGGTTCAAGTTCGTGGTACACAAGGAGAGTAACAAGTCCATCCCTTACGAGGAATATTGCAAGCTATCCAAAGCGGAAAAGGACGAATACAAGGTAATACCCCAAATGAAATATTACAATGTGTTCAACCTCGACCAAACCAATTTTGCGGAGAAGTACCCCGAACGTTTCGCCAAGATGCAACAGGGCGAACAGCCCGAAAACCATTCGGACGGTATTGAGTGCGGAATGTTGGACGAGTTGATATATATGCAAAATTGGTATTGCCCTATCAAAGTAAAGTATTCCGACAGTGCTTTCTATGTACCCGCAACCGATTATATCGTTTGCCCCGAAAAAGAGCAGTTTCCGCAGGGAGCGGAATTTTACGGAACGCTTTTGCACGAGATGGCACACAGCACAGGCAACCCCCAACGCCTAAACCGCACGTTCGGCAGCTTTTTCGGGGATGAATTATACGCCCGTGAGGAACTTGTAGCCGAACTGACATCCGCCCTTTGCGGTGCTTTCTTCGGTATCGCCACCATACCGCAGGACAACAACGCAGCCTATCTGAAACACTGGCTCACCAAGCTAAAGCAAGAACCCGCCTTTCTGATTGATATATTGGGCGATGTGAACAAGGCTGCAAAGATGATAACGGAAAGGGTGACAGAGCCGATAAACGAACCCGTTGCAGCCTAACGGAAAACAGAAACAAGAGTATTAACAAAAGGGTGGAGCAATCCACCCGCAAAAAACATAAGACGATGAAAACATTATCAGAAAAGGAATTTAACGAGTTCAACGTAAAAGGATTATTCACGGACAGAGCGGAACAGGCAAAGAAAGCCCTGTTTCCCGTCATGCAGGAAGTACGAAAGTTTATACCCGGTGCGGAATACGGCTATCGTGTGATAGGCGGTCAATATCCCGAATTTTACGGTATTCAAATCGAGTTCACACAAAACGGCATCCGTTTTCATTTGAACAAGATACTCAAAGAAAACAAATACAAGATTGTCCCCGATATGGAACACTTTACGAACGTCAATCGCTACGACATCGAGAGGATAACCAACCAATATGAAAAGCCGTGTAATATCGGTACGTTCACCGCCAAGAAAGTGAACGACTGGATAAATTACTATACTCTGATATACAACCAAGTAGCGGAAGAAGAAGCGGAAAATGCGCAGAAAGTAGCCGATTTCCTTAAATCTATTGAGAACGAAGTTATAAGATGGCAAGCGCAAGACCATTCAAAAGGAACTATTACCCGTAATGGCTTATGTTTCACTTTCTACATAGAGAACGGACACCTTTCTTACGATTTATCCCTTAGTTATTGCGGTACGACTGACTATAACAAATTCCGGTTAATGGCTGACAACCAGTTTTTCCCGAAAGGTATCTATTAAATAACAAGGGCGGAGCAATCCGCCCATAACACCCCAAAAGAATGAAAACGATACTCATTTACAAACTGATATACCGCCTAATCCTTTGGTCTGTGGTGATTTACTTTTTCACCACCACCGCAGGGCAGTTTTTCGCCTTATTCTTTGCCGTACTCCTGTTTTACTTCGTGGCACGGTTTATTCTCGCCCTTGTTTGGCGGTTGTTTGTGGGTATCGTTTTTGTGCTGATAATCATTCTTTTAATCTTTTAAAATATACCAATATGGAAACAAAGACATTCATCAATAACGGAGCAGCCGAAACCAAACTTTTTGGCGAAGAAACTTATATACAATGCTGTTTGGGAGCATTTCGGGGCGAAATATACTTCGATTACAAGTACCGCCACACCAACGGGCAGGAGTTTACAACCCTACGCAGGACGTTGGTACAATGCCGTGCCGAGCGTGATTTTTGGCTAAGGGAAAAGACCGTTTCTTTTTCGGGACACCGAGCCGAGAGAATGACAAGGAACAGCCCCGACACACAAAAACGGCTGACAGATATAGGCTTCGACACCTATACAGCGATAACCGAACTTTGCAAACGTGACTATCATACGTTTTTATCAGGCATGGCGAACGGCTTCGACCTTATCGCAGCCGAGGAAGTTCTGAACGCAAAAAAGACGTTTCCGTACATTCAGCTAAAATGTGTACTTCCGTTCAAAGGACAGGCAGACCGATACACCCAAGCCGACAAGCAGCGTTATAACGCTATTTTAGCCCAAGCAGACGAGGTGATACTATTACAGGATGAATATTCAGACCGTTGTTTCTTGCGACGTAATAACTACCTGTTGGATAATTCCGCTTATCTCGTAGTCTTTTACGACAGCACCCCAACGGGCGGAACTGCCTACACGTTACGCCATGCGATAGAAAGAAAGATACAATTTCAAAACGTATGCTATAACCGCAAATAAGACTCACAAGGGCGGAGCAGTCCGCCCGCTACTTTCTTTCGGTGAGCCGAAGCGGTGAAAGAAAGATAGCAAAGAAACCATTTTATCAAACAGAATTTTAATCAACTAAAAAAATAACAGAATTATGAAAGCAACAACAGTAAATCAATCAGCAGCAGAGAGAAACATCACATTGGTATCATTGGCAAACATTCAGCCGAGCAGTTTCAACCCCCGTAAATATTTCAGCGAACCCGCCCTGTATGAACTGGCGGAAAGCATCAAACAGCAGGGAGTTTTACAGCCTATCACCGTGCGACCGATAGCCGACACAGACCGTTACGAGATTGTTTTCGGTGAACGCAGATACCGTGCATCCGTCATTGCGGAAATGGAACAGATACCCGTCATTGTTTCGGAACTGACGGACGATGCAGCCGAAGATGCAGCCATAGCCGAGAACTTGCAGCGTGAGGACGTGACACCCATAGAGGAAGCCAACGCCTACCAACGCATGATTGAAACGGGAAGGCACACCGTAGAGACATTGGCGGTACGTTTCGGCAAGAACGAGAACTATATCCGCACACGTCTAAAGTTCACCGCCCTAATCCCCGAAATCGCTACACTGTTGGAAACGGACGAAATCACCATCAGCGTAGCAGCCGAAATCTGCCGTTACGGGCAAGATATACAGCGTGAAGTGTACGAGAAACATTTGCAGGACGGGAACAACTACAACAGTTGGCGGGGGCTGAAAGCTGCCGATGTAGCCAAACGGATAGAGAGCAACTATACCACCGACTTGCGGTATTACTCCTTTGACAAGACCGAGTGTGCAACGTGCGCCCACAATACGAACAACCTGCTTTTGTTTGCCGATGGCGGCTGCGGACATTGCGCCAACCGCACTTGTCTGGCTGAAATGAACGCATCTTTCCTCATGGAGAGAGCCGTCCAAATCATACGGCAACAGCCCAATGTTTCCCTTTGCCGTGACCGTTACAGCACCAACGAAACAGTAATAGAACGGTTAATCGCTTTAGGGTACGAGGTCGAAAACCTTGAAAGATACACCGCTTTCCCCGTCAGCCCCCAAGAACCCAAAGAGGAAAATTTCAACAACCCCGAACGTTACGAGGAAGCCCGTACCCGTTACGAGCAGCAATGGGCGGACTACATGGAGAAAGAGGAAGAAATCACAGGGCGGAGCGAAGCCGGAGAAATCACCGTTTACGCCAAGATAGGGAAACAGGAGATTACTTTCTGTTATGTGGAGAACGCAGCCGAAGCGGACGGAACGCCCACCGAAACCACCCTTTCACCCGTTCAGAAGTTGGAGAAGCAGGACGAGCGCAACAAGGAGATAGCCGTAGAAAAGACGGTTGAAGATACCAAACGGCAGATAATGGAAGCCGACATAACGGGCGGCAAGTTCAGTGCGGACGAGGAAAAGATATTCTATTTCTTCATGCTCTCCAATTTGCGGAGCGAACATTTTGCAGCCGCAGGTATTACCGAAGAAGGGAAACACTACCTCACGGACGAGGACAAAATGAATATCGTGGAAAATCTCACCATTAGGATAAAGACCATTATCCGCAGGGATTATCTGATAGCCAATTTCCGAAGCGCATACGGTAACAATACCGAAGCATCCCTTTTACTTGATTTCGCCCGTAAGCACATGCCCGAAGAACTTTCAGCCATCGAAAGCGGATATAACGAAGTGTACGAGAAACGACACCAACGCATCGAGGAACGCAAAGCCGTTCTTTTGGTACAAGAAAAGACAAAGGCAAAAGGGCATGAAATCACCCAACCCGAAGAACAACCGCAACCCGAAGGGATTGCAGCCTAACCCAACAGAGAGCAAGGGCGGAGAAATCCGCCCGCTACTTTCTTTCTACTCTTTTGTTTCATCGCCGGAAGTTCGGGACGGGTAGCGATCCGCCCGGACTTCTTTTTTTACCGCCCTTTGTTCTTCACCGGATATTTTGCCGGACTTCTTTCTTTCGTGAGCCGTAGCGGAAAAGACAAGAAGCAAAGAAACCACTTTTTCAACCGGATTTTCCACTACTTTCTTCGTGACGCTGTGGCGGAAAAGCAAAGTAGCAAAGAACCACTGATGCAATCTTTATTTTGAACTTAGCTTTCAGCCAAATAAGCAAACTGTCTCCATATTTCATTTTTTATTATTCTTTCCTAATTGCAACTGAATACCAAGTGAAACGCTCAAATCGTTCGCCCATGAACGGGATTTCATGACTTCTGTTACAGGGGGTAAATCCTGCAAGGTAGTTGTATAGGTCGCTTTGCAGGATTGCAAAGGGCAACGGTAGTTAATATCAAGGATGAAACTACATAAATTTGATGTGCGGTAACCTATGGAAGCCCCGGTGTTAAAGAACATGGGTGACCTGTTTATTTCGAGTTGATAAACCTTTCCGTCAGTACTTTTCGTTTTATTTGAATTGCCTGCACTCGTCCAGCCTATTCCGGCTCTCGGCATGAACTGCCATTTCCTTTTTTCTACAACGTAAGTGATTCCTGTGCTAAGGGATGGTTTTATCTTGCTTAGTCCGGGGAATAGCTTGTCGATGACTGCACCTGCAATATTTTCACCCGAATTATCTGTTTGTATGTTGAAAAAGCTGACACCCAAATCTAAATATGCGCACCAATGACGGAACAACGGAACATTCATTCGCCAGTCAAACTGCGTGGCAACATCCGCCCGTGAGCCAAACCATTCAGCATAATCACTTCCCCCGGTATTGAAATTTGAACCAATCGAAAATGACATCATAAAGGGCAGCCGTGAAGATTCCACTTTTTGCTTTTCTTTTGAGGTCTGATTGGTTTCTTGTGCAGTTATCGGCAGTATGCTGATAATTAAAAAGACCATCACTGCAAGTTGTCGCTTGAATATAAGTGACAAACTCTTTGTTTTCACTTGTGCATTGCCACAACTCACAAATGCCATTATAGTCATAATTAATAGTGTTTTAATGTTCATAACTGTTCTCAGATTTAATATTTGAATTTTTGTAATATTTTCCAATCAACTCTCTCTATAGAAAATCATGCAGAACTCGGTCAGCTCCTTACAGTGTTCGACTTGTTGGGGAGATATATATTCTTTATTTTCCCGTATATGTTTATCTATTTCATGCAAGATTTCAAGGTTGTGATACATACTGCAATTTTGCATATCAAACAATAAACGCACAAACTCAATCCCAATATATGTACTTGTAAGTTCCTTGTCATTTTTCCAGCCAGTATAATCATAAACTCTATTTATCAATTCGCCCTGTTCATCTACATCTGAAACCAAGGCAAGTGCCAACAAACTGTTTATATAATATCTTTTTATCCGGATAGCTTCTTGTCGATCTTCTATTAAATCAGTATCGTTCTCATGTAAAAAGGTCTGTATTTCGTTTCTTAGTTCATCATTAATCGCCCGGTTTGTTGATAAGGAAGCATCAAAAGCCCTATCTAAAAGGCTGTTTATATGGTCGATTGTTTCTTTGGTTGTAGGATTCATGTCTTTTATGTGCAACAATTCTTTGGCAACTTTCGCAACCATCTTTTCCGGTTCTACCAAATCTGCCTGATAAACTCCGATTTCATTTAGCTTATTTTTGTCCTCAATAGAGGTTACATAAAGCGTTACTTTACCCTCTTTATGAAGCCGGACGGCAAACAGATTTCCCTTATATTGTTTCAGAGAGTTCCTGTCAAATGTCGTATTTAGGCGCCATGATTGCCTTATACCTGAATCGGATGTCCAATGTATAGTCAAACAGTCAGGAGGAAGAAGTGATTCGCTGTCGATTGATGCCGGAACATATACTTTATTAATAATGGATATACCTGCATTATGACTATCCTTACTTGAATGCATTGATAACAGATGTATATAATTATCAGCTTCGGGTGCTTCCAATAGAAAGACACCATAATGGCAGCGTTGCCAACGTTTAAGACCTATCTCTTTATAAAATATGCTGCATAACAATAGGAAAATAATAGCCAACAGTATTGTATTAGCCTTATCCTCTTTAAACAATTGATAAATTATTGTTCCCATATACTTACTTTTGGTTAATTCATCCAGTTTATGCCGGATAGCACATTGTATATAACGGATATTATAATAGATATAACAAGGCATATACATCCTATAATCATATCTCCCTTACGGCACAAGCTCCCTTGCGGATTTAGAAAAGCCGCAAAGAAAAATAGGGCAGTAATCGTATAAGGCAATAGCTTGCAATAAAAATCACGTGAATCATAACTTGGATAATAAAGAGTGATTATTCTTAATAGCACTCCAATGACTACTATCAGAGTTATGTTTAAATATAGTCTGTCTATTGAATCCATACGCTCAAAATATTAAGTTTATCCTTTCTTTTTTATTGCTCCAAAGTTACCCCGCCACCCCTAAACTCCCTTTTCATTTCCCGTCCGTTCTTTTTCGATAATCGACCATATTAGGATATTTAACGGCTTCATCTGGCATCTTTTGCCAAATATAAGATAAGATTTTCAAAAAATACAGTAAATACTGTATTTTTCATTATTACCCATACAAAAAAGCATCCCGAAGGATGCTTTCTCACTATTTTGTATTGTCGGCTCACATCCGCAATCCTCTTTTCCGTTCCTGCCGGATAGCCGAGAAAGAAAAGTCCTGTTTCTCCTTGTCGAACTTCACCGCCTTGTCTTTCTGTACCCCGTCCGGCATTTCCATCCGGCGCACGTTCAGCGGCTTCCCGTTGTAGAAGTCCGTCATTTGTTGGTACGTGAACTTTTCCCCTGTCCGTGCTTCCATCATTTTGCAGAGCGAATACACGTTGCACCCGTTTTTCACGCTTTCCGGTATCAAGTCCGGACGTTGGGCTGTTTCTTGGGGATAGAGTTTTGCAGCCAGCAGGCAGATTTCCGGCGAACGCTCCGCTTTCGGAAGCAGGGCGAATGACATCCAGCTATGTTCCGCACATTTCCGGTACAACCTTTCCGTTTTCAGTTCCGCACGTACCTTTTCACCCGCAAGGGCTTCCGTTCCTGCTTCCTTTACCGCCTTTTCAGCCCGTTCCACGGTTTGCAGATGGGCAGGCAGCACACCCAAACACCGTCCGTCCTGTTCAATGGCATAGTCCGCTATCCGGCTGTCAATGACTCCCGGTGCAAGGGCACTCAATACTTCCGGCAGCTCAACATCGCCGCACCCGTTATTCGCCCTGATATATTCCAGACAAATATCCGGGAACGGCACATAGTGCAACAGTTCCAAGTTTTCATAAGCCAAATCTGCACTGTTATCAAGTGCAAGACGGCACATTTCCGGCGTTTTCACCTCTTCCGGCACGTGTGCCAGTTCCCAGCCATCTTGCCGGACGGCAGCCATGCACCTCTCACTCGTGCGTTCAAACCGACACAATCTTTCCAGAGAATAATCCCCGTTCTCCGTTTCGTCCTGATACTTTCCCGTTCTATGGCTATATTCCCGGACTATTTCACTCAACCTGCGGATAGGAAGCTCTGTTTTTGAACTGATACCCAACGGTATCAGTTCTTCATCACTTTTCAGCAACATATTGCCGTTGTGTATCGTCCCGTGCCAAACCAGCCAAAGCGGAGTTACGGACAAGGCTTGCGGAGTAAACCGTTGAAAGTCCTGCTTTTCCCCGTCTGTAAATCCCATCCGCTTAAATTCCTCTTTCGCCTGTTCGCACCCCATATCAATATTAAGAAGATACACCCCCGGAACTGTATTCTCTTTCATTGTTTACCTTTTTAGTCATTCTTCCGAATTATCATTATTAAAACTTAGCTCCAGTTCCACCGTCTGCCCGAACGAATCTTCCACCCACACCTTCAAACTGCTCTGATCGTCCGACTGCGACGTAAAATACAGCCGGAACGTTTCTTTCTCCAGCGAGTAACGGTCATTCGGCAACAGCACCGTGCCATCCTCTGTTTTCAATGTGCCTTTCCCATCATACAGGAACCAGCGAATCGTGTACTCCGTATCTTCCCAACGTCCATCCCGTTTGAGTTCACAGCGGATTTCCGCCGTTTCGTTCACCTTCAGTTTTTTCGGGACGGGCATCGTCTCCACCGTGAACGGGTATCTCGTCTGAATATCCAACTGGCTATTACAGGCACACACAAGCACGAGGGCGGCCACTATGTAGCAGCCCACGAGCATTTGATAAATTATCTTCTTCATATACTTTGCAATCAATTAGTTATTATCGAATCATAAACCTAATTCCAAATGTTGTATAGTCACTTATGTGTTGTTGGCCCTAAAAAGGTCAACAACACATTTAAAATCAGAATATT
>NZ_RAYG01000053.1:0-13924 GCF_003670185.1 Parabacteroides sp. CH2-D42-20
AGCGTGGGTGTCTGCACCCTGCCCAGCGAGAACACCCCCTGCCCGGCGGCTACGCTCAACGCTTGGGTGGCGTTTATCCCTATCAGCCAGTCCGCTTCGCTGCGGGACTTGGCAGAGAGGTAGAGGTTATCGTAACGCTCTCCCGGCTGCAAGTTATCCAGCCCCTCCCGGATTGCCTTGTCGGTAAGGCTGCTTATCCACAGGCGCACGAAAGGCTTGCGGCAGTTCAGGTAATGGAAGATATAGCGGAAGATTAACTCACCCTCACGTCCGGCATCGGTGGCGACAATAATCCGGTCGCACTGGTCGAACACTTCCTTTATCACTTTCAACTGTTTCAGCACACCGGGGTCTGCCTTGTAACCTTTCTCCGCTTTCACCTGACGGGGGATTAATTGGAAATCGGGCGGCAGTATTGGCAGGCTCTCCCTGCGGAAGTTCGCCACGCCATAGGCTTCCGGCATGGCAAGCTGGATTAAGTGGCCGAACGCCCATGTCACCATATACCCGTTGCCGGAAAGATAACCGTCATTACGCTGGGTCGCACCGATGATGCGGGCGATGTCTTTTGCCACGCTGGGCTTCTCTGCTATCAATGCAATCATATTGTTTCTTTTTTATGGTTTGTTACTGACTTGATTTTCCGTAAAATTTTACGGTCATAATAAATATGGTAGCCGCCCACGTAATACTGGCGGTTGTGCCTGTCTATTTCTTTCCAGTCGGTTTTTAAAGAAAGGACTATGAAGAAAATCAGGACGACAAGCGGAATAGCTATAATATAGATTAGCTGCATACCTTTATAATTTCATTCCTTTGGACTTCTTGGGTTTATCCGCATTCAGACTCTTGTTCTGCGCCTTATCCTGTTTCTCTTTCTGCTTGGCGGTGGGCTTGTCCTGACCCTGTTTCAGCGGCTCTTTACTCTGCTTGGTGGCTTCGTTGGTTTTGCCCTCCGAATTGACCGCTACCTGCGTCCGGCTCTCGGCGGCGGGGGTAACGTCTTTCGGCTGTACCTTGTCGGAGGATTTGCCCTGTGCGCTGGGCTGCACATGACCGTTGAACTCAACGCCCTTGCCGTCCTTTAACCCGGCTACCTGCTGCTCTACGGGCTGTTGTCCCTGCTGCAAGAACTGGACGGCAGACCTCGGCAGGAACTCCAAGCCACGCTCCACCGCACTGATCTGTAAATAGGCACTGCGCTTCGTGCCGTCCCTGAATTGCAGGTTTTCCATTTTCACCGCTTGCCCGGCTTCAAAGGCGGCTTTCTGCTCCGGGCTGACTTTCACGCCGCAAATGGTATCGGGGCATTTCCACTTGTCAGCCCGCATATACTCCAGTTCGTGCGTGTACCTGTCCCGGCTGACGAACACGAGGATTTGCTCGCCGCTTTTCGGGTCTTTGATTTCAGCGATGCCGCCCAAGTTGCTTGTGCCTTGCAAGTTGCCCTGTTCCTGTTTGGTGAAGTCGTGTTCATGGAACGGGCGTTGCAACAGCTTTTCGTCCTGCTGCACGCCGTGCAGCTTGGGTACTACCGTGCCGTCCTTTGCCTGATAGAAAGAGAGCTTGACATCGGTAGGTTTGAGGTAGAAGCCGCCCACTGTCCCCGAAACGGTGTAGGTGTTGCGGGACTTGTAGCCACGCATCACCCGGTCGAAGTCCTTCGTGTTTTTCAGGGTGTCGGCGGTGATGCCGACTTTTTTCAGGTTCTCCCAGTCTATTTTTGACGGGTCGAAGCGGTAGCCCTGCTTGAACTCGTGGAAGTCGGGCTTCGGAACTCGAAGCATTTCAGCCCGCTTGTTGCCCTCCGGCGTAGGGTTGCGGTGATTGTTCTCGATTGCCTTTGCGTTCTGCTCCGCTTGGGAAGCCTTTACGCTGAACAGTTCCAGCCCGGAAGTGTCCTGAAACTTGCGGAAGAAATTGGAAATGAAGTTGCTGAACACATCGCTGTTCTTGTCCACCTGCATGAACTCGCCGCCATGTCCGGTAGTGGGTAGTACGGTCTGCAAATTGCCCTCCTTGTCAATACCTTTAACGGCACTCACCTTTCCCTGCTGTTTATCCAAGACCAGCAGCACGTCTTTTTCCTGCCCCTCTGCGGGCGGGGTCATTCTGTTTGCCATAAATAATTGGAATTTTAGTGGTTACGGGAATAGTCCCGCCCAAAGGTAGCGACTAAATATGCTATATTTGGACGGGCGGCAAAGGCTGTCCGAATTTGTCCTGCGCTGTCCCGATTTGTCCCGGTGGATAAAAAATCTCCAACCAATAGTTGGAGAAATAGAAAACATCTTCGGCAAAATATTTGTTATGTTTTTACAGGTGATTACATAATATACTATCTTTGCATATAGAAACAAAGGACATAAATATGGCTTCATTCAGAAAAGAGATACTTGGGCAGATTGAACGGATAGATACCGGGCGTATATTCACGTTCCGGGATTTGTCGTTTGAAACGGAAAAGACCGCCAATGTTGCGGTACTGCTCTCCGAACAGAGCCGCAAAGGGGTACTGGTACGGGTTGAAAAGGGGGCGTACTACCGTCCCAAGAAATCAGTGCTGGGGCTGGGAAAGCTGCCTGTCTATCAGGATGAACAGTTCCGCTACCTGACTGAAAAACTGAACGGCTATATCACTGGGGCTTACATCTATAACAAAATGGGACTGACCGAACAGGTTGCCACAACCATAACGATAGCCACTCCTAACCCGGTTCGCCGTTTCCGTTTCAAGAACTTGGATATAGAGTGCGTGAAAGCCTACTGCATGGACTACTCGGATGAAAGCCTTGTCCCGTACTTGCGGCTGCTCGATGCGATAAAGGACATGAAGCGCATACCCGGAACAACCGGGCAGGACATCTACAACCGGGTCAAGAGCCAATATTTCAACGGGTACAGCCTGCCGGAACTGGAAAAAATCGTATCTTTGGCGAAAAGTTACCCGCCACGTGTCAGAAAGGTGGTGGCGGATATACTGGGCGACATCAGACAAACCGTATTGCAAACAGAAATGGCAAAGACCATTCTTCCCACGACACGGTTCAACTTGGATTATAAAACAGCATAGGACAGAAATATGAATTTACATTCGGACAAGGAAGCGTTCAAGGAAATCATCGCACTGGCGGCTGAACATTTCGGCTACGAGCAGTCGCACGTGGAAAAGGATTACTGGGTATCGAAGATACTGCGGGATATTTCCATGTCCGAATATGCGGATAAGACCTACTTCAAAGGCGGAACTTCACTTTCCAAAGCCTACGGGCTGATAGAACGTTTCTCGGAAGATTTGGACTTGTTCGTGTTTACGGGTGACAAAGGTACGTCCAAGCAAGCGGAAAAGACATTGAACAAGAAACTTTCCAAATACATAGCCGAACTCAATAGTGACATATACAAGGAAGATTTGTCGGAAACGGGCGGTAATTACCGTAAACTGTATTTCTCGTATGACAATGTATTTCAAGGCGTGGGACTGAAAGAACATTTGGAAGTAGAGATAAAATCCTGTGACCTGCCGGACAAAAAACTGATGTTCTACCCGGCGGACAAGCGGGTTATCAAACCGATTGTGACCGCCTTTCTTGAAAGCATCGGGCAAGAGGAACTGATAAGCACTTACGGGCTGGAAAGTTTTGAAACACAGTGTATCAATCCTCGAAAGACTATCTGCGACAAGGTTTCAAGGCTGGTAAAGCTGTCTTACAATGAGAATGCAGCCGCACTGCTGGCAAAGCATATCCGTGACGTTTACGACTTGTCGGCACTCTACCACAATCAGGAATATAACGATTACCTACATTCGGAAGATTTCTTGGATGCCATGTACCGGGTGACGATAGAGGACGGACTAAATAAAAACTCCCGTTCGCACTTGTCGCTGGCTGATGCACCGATATTCAAGGATGCCGAAGCGGTCATGGCGTTGCCCGAAGTGGCTACGGCATACACTACCGATTTGAAGAAACTAACTTTCGACAAAAGCAAGATGCCGCCGATAGGCAAGGCTGTGGAAGCATTGAAGAACCTGCACGAAATATTAGTGCGTTTTGAAGCCTACCGCACCAAAAAGCAAAATGAAGAACAACCGTAAAGCTACATCGGCTGTTCTTCACTCCATACATTATTATATACAGCTATTCTTCCTCCTTAATCAAGTGGCATAGCTCCGGGTCATTCTTAATCCGGGTTATCTCGTCCTCGACAATCTGTCGGACTTCCTGACGGATGCGGTCATAGTTGGCTTGTATCTCCTCCTGCATCCGGTCGTTGCCGTCCTTGTCGGTGAAGTCTATTATCTGCGGCAGCTTCACGTAACGGGCGGTTTCCCGCTTCACCTTTTCATTGTCCACCACGATTTCACAGTGGAAAATCTTCTGTTCTATCCGTTCATCGAAGTTGTCTGCCACAGCACCCACGAACATACCTTGCGTGAGGTTGGATATTTTGCTGGCGGGTATCAGGCTGTCCATTTGGGTGCTTATCGAGGTGGATTTTTCCCGCTGGTTGATTGTCATGCTCTGCCGTTTCTGCAACACCTTTCCGAAACGCTCGGACAGGATTTTCGCCGTCTCACCGACCACCTGACCGCTGAACACGTTACCCACAGTATTTTGTATCACCCGGCTTTCCTTGTCCCCGTAATCACGGGTAAGCTGGCTGTAATCCTGAAAGCCCAACAGAACCGCAACCTTGTTGCTTCGGGCGGTCGCAATCAAATTATCAAGCCCACGAAAATATATAGTCGGTAATTCGTCTATTATCACTGAACTTTTAAGCTGACCTTTCTTGTTTATCAGCTTCACGATACGGGAATTATATAATCCCAGTGCTGCCGAGTAGATATTTTGGCGGTCAGGATTGTTGCCGACAACCAAGATTTTAGGCTCTTTCGGGTTGTTGATGTCCAGTGAAAAATCATCACCTGTCATTACCCAGTAAAGGGCGGGTGAAATCATCCTTGAAAGCGGGATTTTCGCACTGGCAATCTGCCCATAGGCTAAGCACCCGGCGCCTCGCCACTTTTTACAGTGGTAGGTTTCCAAGCACTCGCCTCCGAACCGTGCATACAGGTCTCCCCGTACACGGCTCTCCACCTTCTCATTCAGTCTAACTTCCCTGCGTGTATTTTGTGATGGCATACTGAACATACTGCTAATGTTTTGCGGTTACGTGAAATCATTTTAATTTCCCAATCACTTTTGCCTTTTAGGTCTTTCAATTTGCGTACATGGTGCATTTCAAGATTGTCCGTAGCACTGCAATTTTCACATACACGTGCCTGAAGTCTCTTGATTAGTCCATTTCTGCCGCCTGTTATGGCAACCGTGTTTGGCAGTTTGTCATCCAAATACCGATTGGGCAGTTCCTTTCGCTTAAAGCCTTTGTCGTAGAACTCACGCTTGAACTCATATCCCCTTTTATTGGTGTACGGTATGGCAAATACTCCGTTTTTCTTGTACTTCGCAATGATTTTCTTTTTAGAAGTGCTGTACTTTGCGGCGTATGTCTTATACATACTGTATTCCATGATGTTATAAAAAGAGTCAATGACGGGACTATTATTTGCAATCGAATAGAAGTTATAGAACCCCATGATTTCAGAGTTATATTGGCTTATAATTTCCAAATCATCAAGACAGCGCATATATGTACGTCCTTTGGGCTTCCAAACCTCCTTACCTTTTTGCACAGTAATCTTTACCGCATCATATTCAAGGAGCTTCTTCCGCATCACTTCGGTAGTCACATACAGGACTATCTTATGGTCTAAGCTTCTTGTCAAATGTCCGTTTTTATCCCTATGAGTGTCATTGGATTTGCGTACAAATACGTCATAGCCGAGAAATTTAGCATGTTTTCTTGCATTGGTTATCAGCGTTTTTTCATCAGATAGTTCCAATTTCAATTTGTCTGCCATAAATTGCTTTATGTCCTCTTTGATTTTGATACAATCCTCTTTGCTGCCAATAACACCAATGAGAAAATCATCCGCATATCTCACATATTTTAGACGTTTCATGTCCGCATCCATTTCATCACTTGCCGGATATTTCAGACGTTCTTTGACAACTTCTCCAATTTGTTTCAACAGTAGTCGCCGTTCCGTTTCATTCTTTGCTTGTTTCAGCTTTGTTGTCAAGTAGTATTTTTTCTGCCCAAGTTGTTTTGCTATCGGATTTTCTTTGCGCCTTTTTCCCTTATTGAATTTTTGAGTGTATTCTTTGATGTATTTGTCGAACTTGTCAAGATAGATATTTGCCAGTATAGGACTTATTATCCCACCTTGTGGTGTTCCGCTATACGATTTGTGAAATACCCAATCTTCCACATATCCGGCATTCAGAAACTTTCGGATAAGGCGTAGAAAACGCATATCTGAAATACGTTCTGAAAGAATAGCTATCAATACTTCGTGGTCTATATTGTCAAAGAAACCTTTAATGTCTCCCTCGATGAACCATTTTGTATTGTTGAATGTCTTTTGTATGCTCCAAAGTGCAGTCTGCGGACTTCTCTGTGGTCTGAAACCGTGAGAAGAATTTTCAAAACTGCCCTCGTAGATTGCTTCCAAAATCATTCGGATAACTTCTTGCAGAAGTTTGTCAATGAATGACGGAATACCCAGCGGTCGCATTTTCCCGTTTTTCTTGGGAATGTACACCCGCTGAGAGGGATTTGGCTGGTACGTCTCATCTTTGAGTGTACCTATCAACCGTTCAATATGGGATATACAGAAACCGTCAATGTTTTTTCCATCGACACCTTTCGTCATATTGCCCTGTTTCGTATAAATACGTTGGTAGGCAATGTAGTACATCTCCTCATTAAACAGTAACCGATACAAACGTTCAAACTTGTAAGCCAAGTCGGAACTATGTTGTGTTAGACTGTTTAATATCTTTTCTGGATTTCTTTTCATGTCTCTCACATTTTCCAAAATTTGACATTAAACGATATTGGCTGCTTCCCTTCGCCATGTACAAGGCTTTCCCTTGCTCGGACTACTACGGAAGCTCTGTTGCCATATGGGTTGCCCCACTTAGGCAATCCCCGTTTAGACATATAATAACTATTGGCATGATAGATTGTCGGATACGACTTTCGTCTTTTACTATGTATGTAGTTGCTCCGTGATAAGTTCTTTTGCCCATGCAACCTACAAGGCGAAGCTGGGTATCACGGCTTGACGTTTGTAACTGTCTTCCGTCAAGGCTTAACCATCGAGCCGCTTAGACTATCGTTCAACCAGTATAGGCTTTATCCTCATATCTATCGTTTCACCTCGCCACACGGTCAGAACTTGACAGTTAGTTCACTCGTGGCTTTACCGACATGCTACACTCCCCATCGTCTTTCGTTGAATGGATAAGTCGGCTGGTGATAGGTTATTATTTCAAAGAACACAAACCTAATAGCTTGCCAAAGCTATATTTATTATATGCCCTTACGGGCGCACCTGCAACTGCTCTTGAGCATCTGATTCCCAAGCATCTACGAACGGAGAAAGGTAGTTTTCCAGTCCGGGATAGCTGCGCAAAATGGTGAACACATCGGCGTATTTCTTATTTAGCAGTTCAATGGCGTGGGGGAACGTACAATACTTACCGTCCTGATAGATACGGAGATACCAAATTATAGCCGCCAAAAGAATAATCGGGCTTTCCACGAAGAAGTCGCCCTGCTTGCTTATCCAAGAGCGATTTAGGTTAAGCATTATCGTGTAGCTGGCTTCATAGGCATCCGCAATGTCCGACATGAAGCTGGCGTTTATCGGGTTGCATCGGTGGCTCTTGCGTGGGTCGTCAAAGTTGATAACGTAAAATTTCGGCTTGACCTTGTAGCCGTCCAAGTGGTTAAGTAAATGATTGTAAGTGATTTCCGAAAGGTCAGGAAACTTATAATCATAGCAGTAAAGCGCAAAACCTTTCTCGATTAGCTGTTTTATGTAACTGTTTACCACCGCATACGACTTACCGCTGCCCGGTGTTCCCAACACAAGGCTGGCACGGAACGGGTTCACGATATTTATCCAGCCGTTATTCCATTTCTTTTTATAGTAGAACCGGGTAGGCAGATTTACCGAATACTCGTTCTCGATAAGCCTTATTTCCTGCATGAAACTCTCGTTCTCCGTATTAAAGACATCATCCATTAGGTTGTTCCTCAACAGCCGGGACATCCATGTACCCGCCATGAGCATACAGATATAGCCAGCCGACAGCGTGGCTATGTAAAATGCCGTGTCCGCCGTGTGTGGCAGCGGAAGTTCCAGTAGCCACCAGTTCAGGAAAAACAACACGACACCCGCCGCAAGGCTGCAATGTATCTTCGTCCACGTTATCTTTTCCTCTTTCACACCCTTAGTGCCGATACACGACAGGGCGAGGAACACCACCGCAAAAAGTTTCGTCCAAAGGACGGACGAGAACAGCCCGGTGGTGCGCTGGAAGTTCCACAGTATCTTGTCTATCACTTCAAACGTTACTCCCCACTCTTTCAGGGTGGAGTAACAGAACCAGTACACGTTTATTCCCACAAATAGAATACTGACAGCCCGCATAAAGTCCATGACCCTTGCAAGCCCTCTCAAATCATCTTCCTGTTGCATGATTGTAATGTTTTTTAGTTAGTCGATGCGCCTTGTGCGCTTCTTTTTCTTCTTTCTTTTTTGGCGGGCGGTGTCCTGCGGCTCGTCACCGCCTGATGCACCGCCGCCCAGCAAACCGCCGAAAGCACCCAGCACGGAAGCCACACCCGGAACGATATCGGATTTCGGCGTGAACTCCGGCTGTTCCTGATGCGTGGATTGTTCCCGTTGCGGTATTTCCACTTCGGGCTGGTGCATTTTTTCGGTTTCGCCCGAAAAGCGTTCGTTGAACACGTTCGCCGAATACTCCTTGCCCAAGCGTGAACCGTTCAGCACCACCCGGCTGTCGTGGTCGATGAACGTAATGCCATAGATGCGCCCGCTGTCGTTCTGACGAAATACCACGTCAATGCCCTGCTTCCTTAGTTGTTGTTCCAGTTCCTTGCGGTTGCGTGTGGTCTGCATGGCAGTGGCTACAATCCTCCGGGTGCGTTCTTTCAGTTTCCCGTTCTTGATTGCTTCGCCCGATTTCTCCATTCTGCGCTGCACCGCTTCATAGCCCACCGACTTGCCAATACGGGAAGCCTTTACCGGGTTGCCTGTCTTTTCGCTCTTGTCATTCATGGCGGAATAGACTATGCCCTGATAGGGCTTGCCGTTTATCTCCCCTTTGACTTCCTCGACGCACACGTTGTAAGCGGCAAGCAAAGCCTTGTATTCCCCGAACGACTGGAAACGGTAGCCGTAACAAGCCGCTTTCACGGTATTGCCGATTTGGTGCTTCACGTCCCCGGCGGCATAGTCCACCTTTTTAAGTTCCGGGCGTTCGGCACGTTCCTTTCGCTCTGCCGGGTGCAGCCCGTATTTCTTTTCCAGTTCACGGGTGATTTGCTTGCTGCGCCGATGCTCGAACCTGTCATTCAGCGGTCTGCCGTTCTCGTCCACCCGCAACCCCACGATGTGGATATGGTGGCGGTCGATGTCGGTATGCTTGTACACTAAATAAGGCTGGTCGCCATAGCCCAACTTCCGCATATACTCTTTGGCAATGTCGGAAAGCTGCTGGTCTGTCAGCACGTCTTCCGGGTGCGGGTTTATGGAAATATGAAGTATCGGCTTCTTGGTGGATAGCTGGACGGGCATCTGCATTTCAAAGCTGCGCATACACTCGCCGATAGAGAAATTCCCGTCCTCGCCCAACAGCATCCGGTTGGAGAAAAGCACCTTTGCTTCCTCGCTGTCCACCTTGTTTTGGTTGTACGCCAGTGCGCCGAACATATTGCCGCCCGTGCTTATTTTGGCAACCATAGTTCCTTGCACTCGTTTGTCAGGTCGATAACCTGACGGTTCAACATCGCCAGTTCAGTGGTCGCTTTCTCCAATTTATAGAGAAAAGCCAGTGCCTTTTTCTCCGAAAAATTGCTGTGCAACGCCTTTACCACTTGGTTGTAATTGACTGCCACGGCTCTGAATTGTGCATAAAATTCGGTCAGCCGGGCGCAATAGTCGACTGCCGACTTGTCCACTTTCACCACCCGGAACGGATCGCCGAACAGCCGGGCGGCGATGAAACGGGACTTGCTCGTAACGCCCGACTGCTCCCATTGCGAGAGGAAGCGGGCGTTCTCCCGGTCGTTCAGGTAAAGGACATGGCGATGCTTCGCCGGGTCTGCGAGGGCGGGGCGACCGCCCTTGTTGGTTCTTCTTGTTTCCATGCTTCTTTGGATTAAAAAAATTACGACTTCGGAGTGATTTTTACCCCCGCAAGGGGCAAGGCGTTTTCAGGCACGGAAAACGGTTTTGTATGCTACAAAACACACCTTGCTATTTTCTGACGAAAATCGAAATCCGTCCCGGACGGATTGGGGTTAGCGTGAAGCGGCAAGCCCAGCCTTTCACCATCCCGGTTTTACACCTCCGCCCCCTGCGGTTCGTTACTCCGCTGCAAAGTAACGGTGATTTATAATGCTGTAAAATAGGCGGTTGGTGGACAAATCGGGACAGCACAGGACAAATTGGGACAAGGTTTTCAGGGGACGTTTTTTCTCCCTTTTTTTGCATCGGATTTCAAGATTGAAAACAAGATTGAAAGAAATATTCCAATCAGGAAAGAATGATTGAAAGCATGATTTCAAGAAAGCATGATTGCAGGATTTCAAGATTTCAAGAAAGAATGAAAACTGGAAAACAAGATTGAAATAAAAAAGTCTTTCAAGATTGCAATATGGAAAGAATGGAAGCTATATGGCTGGATTGATTGAAAGCAATAAATAAATCTATCAACCAATAATGAACGAAAGCAATATGGAAAACGAGAAAACACCCCTTTATGTCGCCTTTTCCACCCAAAAGGGCGGGGTCGGCAAAACCACCTTTACCGTGCTGGCGGCAAGTTACCTCTATTACCTCAAAGGCTACGATGTGGCGGTGGTCGATTGCGACTACCCCCAACACTCCATTGCCGGGATGCGCAAGCGGGATGCCGAGCAGGTCGGGGCGGATGAAGATTACAAGCGAATGGCGTATGAACAGTTTACCCGGCTGGGGAAGAAAGCCTACCCGGTGCTGTGCAGTTCGCCCGAAAAGGCGATTGCAACAGCTGACGAACATATAGCCGCCGGACACGTGCCGGATATTGTCTTTTTCGACCTGCCCGGCACGGTGAACAGCGAGGGCGTGATAAACTCCCTTGCAGGCATGGATTATATCTTCACCCCCATTTCAGCCGACAAGGTGGTGCTGGAAAGCAGCCTATCGTTTGCAGTGGCTATCCACAAGTTGCTGGTAAAAAATGAAACCTGCCGACTTGCCGGGCTGTACCTCTTTTGGAACATGGTGGACGGTCGGGAGAAAACAGACCTTTACACCGCCTACGACAAGACGATTAAGGAACTGGAACTGCCACTGATGAAAACCTTTATCCCCGACACCAAACGCTACAAAAAGGAACTGGTGGCGGATAAAAAGGTGGTGTTCCGCTCCACGCTCTTTCCCGCCAGCCGCCCGCTGGTAAGGGGAAGCAACTTGGAAGAACTGATAACCGAAATAGTGTACTACATCAAATTAAAATGATATGGCAAAGCAAAGCGGCGGGATGCCGAAGATAGACGAGGATTTCATGAAAGAACTTATCTCGCAGGGCGTACCCGCCAAGCGGGAGAGCCAGCCGGATGATGTACCGCAGCCCGGCGGCGAAACGGAAACCGCCCACGAGGGACGGCAGACTGAAACGGTGCGGGTGGAGAAACCGACACCCCGCAAGCGCAAGGGCGGTTCGGGTGACTACCGGGAAACCTACTTTCAGAAAGTGGAACTGGCAGACCGACAGCCCTTGTACGTGAGCCGTACCACGCACGAGAAGCTGATGCGTATCGTGACGGTGATAGGCGGGCGAAAGGTGACGGTAAGCAGCTACGTGGAAAACATTCTGCTGCGCCACTTCGAGCAGTACCAAGACGAGATAAACACACTGTACGAAAGCCACTTCCAAAAGCCCTTTTAGCTATGGTAGCCTATTGCATATTAACCGGGCTTTTGGTGTACTATATCGCCCTGTGGCTGTGGTATCGCTACACGGACAGCCGGACATCACCGGGCAGAACGGATGATGCGCCGCTTCCACGAAACGAAGTTTCAGGCTACACGCTGATAGGTGAAAGCCGATACAAGGGTGGACTAATCGGGACAGCGCAGGACAAATCGGGACATCTCCCGCAAGCGGCTGAAAATGATACTATTTTTGCGCCGCAAGCTGACGGACAGCCGGAAGAAAACATTTCGGAAGCAGCAGCCGAAGCGGAAAAAACGCCCGGTTACGAGAATGACGAACCCGACTACGAGGACGAGGAAATAGCCGGGTACATGGACGGTGACGATGATACCGGGCGGGCTACGGGCATGAGCTTTGACGAACTGGGCGAAGCGGTACGCACGGCGAACGCCGACAACTCCACCGAAGCGGAACAGCGGCAAGCTGCCGGGACACTGGCAAGCATTGAGGGGACGAACCTCTACGATGCGGTGGTGGAGAACATCAACGGCGGGCTGGCAAAGGTGGCGGAACTGCTGGGACGCAACGAAGCGGAACTGGCTATTGCTGCTCCTGCCGAAGCTGGCGGTACAAGCAAGGAACATGAAGCGTTCGACATGAACGATTTCCTATAATATAATAATGTGTAACAATATGAAGCAACGTGACTACGGTTGATTGGCAACCTGAAAACCAACAGACGGCATCCGTGCCGAACCACTAAAATTTCAAATTATTCACCAGCCGGGAAAGGCGGACTTCCCACCCGCCGCCCGGCATTAAAAACAAATCACAATGAGAAAGAAAATCTTTTTGTCGGCGGCTATCCTTGCCGCTGCGGTAAGTGCCTACGCACAAGGCAACGGGCAGGCGGGCATCACCGAAGCCACGAACCTAATCACCGGGTATTTCGACCCCGGAACAAAATTAGTGTACGCAATCGGGGCGGTCTGCGGCTTGATTGGCGGGGTAAAAGTATATAACAAATTTTCAAGCGGTGACCCCGACACCTCAAAGACCGCCGCCAGTTGGTTCGGGGCGTGTATCTTTTTAATTGTCGCCGCCACTATCCTGCGTTCGTTCTTCCTATAAAACGGCGGCTATGTCTGAATATCCGGTAAACAGGGGTATCGGGAAGCCGGTGGAGTTCAAGGGGCTGAAAAGCCAGTACCTCTTTATCTTTTGCGGCGGCTTGCTTGCCGTCTTCGTGGTGTTCATCGTCCTGTTCATGGCAGGCGTGAACCAGTGGCTATGTATCGGTTTCATCGTGTCGGCTTCGCTGCTGCTCGTGTGGCAGACGTTCCGGCTCAACGCACGGTACGGCACGCACGGGCTGATGAAAGCAGCCGCACGCAAAAGACACCCACGCTTCATTATCAGCCGAAAGGCGATACCCCGGCTGTTCAATTACAAAAGAAGAAAGGAAGAAAGAACATGAGGAATACATTAAAGGCTACCACGCTGGAAAGGAAATTTCCACTTTTGGCGGTGGAGAACGGCTGCATCATTTCAAAGGATGCGGACATAACGGTGGCTTTCAGGGTGGAACTGCCCGAACTGTTCACCGTCACCAGTGCCGAGTACGAAGCCATACATTCGGCGTGGTACAAGGCAATCAAGGTACTGCCCGACTACTCCATAGTACATAAGCAGGACTTCTTCATCAAGGAGAACTACCAGCCCGACACCGAAAGGGACGAACTTAGCTTTTTAAGCCGCTCCTTTGAACGGCATTTCAATGAACGCCCGTTCCTGAACCATTACTGCTACCTGTTCCTGACAAAGACGACAAGGGAGAG
>NZ_RAYG01000054.1:0-11036 GCF_003670185.1 Parabacteroides sp. CH2-D42-20
TAAGTAAAAAACAGTTTGAGCGGTTGTTTCATTCATTTGTAGGCATCAATCCCAAAGAATATACCCGTATTGTCCGCTTCCAAAAGGCTTTGGCGCAGATGCAGCATCAAGCGGGCAAAGAAATTAATCAGGCACAAATAGCATATGCCAGTGGTTATGCCGACCAGTCGCACTTTATCCGGGAGTTCAAGAAATTCTGCGGATATACGCCCATGTCTTTGCTGAAAGTATCAAATCCATATTCCGATTTGTTCACCAATCCCATATAAATGTCCCGTTTGTTCTATCCGGGGTCAAACGTTTCTCCTACTTTTGCGACCTGATTCATTAAATGAAAATAGCATTAAGTATGAAAGTAGTAAATCCCCAAGAAACCAGCCGGGCATACGCCTTTGAAATGTGGATGAACGCACCTATGCCAATGGTGACGTTCTTTAAGACACTCAACGTGTCACGCCTTGTGAAAATCAGCCGGAAATCGGGCATGAAGTTTAATATGTTGATGTGCTGGTGCATCGGCAAAGCCGCAAGAAACGTGAAAGAATTTTATCTGCTGCCCGTTGGCGGTAAACTGATGCAGTACGATACCATTGCAGTAAACACCATTGTCGCCAACAGAGAGGGCGAGGTAAGTTCGTGTGATATTCCTTTCTGCGATGATTTATCTTTGTTTAACCAACACTATCTGCAACTTACCAAACAAGTGGCTGAAAGTTGCGTTAATCACGACTTGACGGAAAGCATGGTTATCGGAACTTCCGCATTGGCACAATATGAAATAGACGGTGCTGTCGGGATGTATAGCGGCATTTTTAATAATCCGTTTCTTATTTGGGGCAAATACAAACGCCGCCTGCTGAAAACGACGCTTACCGTTTCTTTCCAGTTCCACCACACGCAAATGGACGGGGCGCACGCTTCCCGCTTTTTAGATGGGGTTCAGAAAGAAATTGATAAATTGAGAATATAAGTTCAGGGAAAAACGCTATCTTTGCAGAACTAACAGAAAAATAAATAGTTGTTCAACAATATGAAATGGTAGTTGTGCATATAGCTACGCTCAACGAATAGCACTTCAAATTATTGCTATTCAGCAATAGACAGGCTTATGTTTTAAGTTTGCCTGTTATTGTTTTGTCATTATCCCTTATTATAAATCTATAAGATTGTCGTGCTGCTTAAAGCGGCAGGATGTATTGTATCATATTGGTTTGAACAAATGAATTATACCTATAAGAAAATCTGGCTCATCGCTTTTCCTGTAATGATGAGCATCCTGATTGAACAACTGATAAATATTACCGATGCTTTGTTTTTGGGGCATGTGGGTGATGTAGAACTGGGCGCATCTGCCCTTGCCGGAATATGGTTCTTGGCAATTTATATGCTCGGCTTCGGGTTCAGTTTGGGGTTGCAAGTGGTAATTGCCCGCCGTAACGGAGAACAGCGGTATGCAGAAACGGGAAAAACGTTCTTTCAGGGATTGTTTTTCTTGCTAATACTGGCGGTACTCCTCTGTCTGCTATCCAAGATATTTTCTCCCGTTCTGTTGAAACATCTGATAACTTCGGATGATGTTTATAATGCGGTTATCTGCTATTTGGATTGGCGTATTTGGGGATTGTTGTTCTCTTTCCCGTTCCTTGCGTTACGCTCGTTTTTGGTAGGCATTACACAGACAAAAGCTCTGAACATGGCAGCTTTCACTGCCGTACTGGTAAACATTCCGCTGAACTGGCTCCTGATATTCGGCTTCGATATGGGTATATCGGGAGCGGCTATCGCTTCTTCATTTGCCGAAATGTGTTCGCTGGCTGTATTGGTTGCATATATGTTTCGGCACATTGATAAAAAAGCGTATGGCTTATACTGGCGTATTGATATAACGGTATTGAAAGAGGTATTTTCTATCTCGGTATGGAGTATGCTCCAGTTCTTTACAAGTGTAGCCATTTGGTTTCTGTTCTTCGTAGCTATCGAACGTTTGGGAGAAACGGAATTGGCAGTATCAAACATTGTAAGAAGTGTTTCCGCACTGTTTTCCGTTATCGTCAATGCATTGGCAGGTGTCACCGGTTCTTTGGTGAGTAACCTGATTGGAGCAGGTGAAAAGAAAAAAGTATTTCCGCTTTGCCATAAGATTATCCGTTTAGGATATGCGACAGGCATTCCACTGATTGCTTTTGCGTTGTTCTTTCACCAGCACATTATAGGGGCTTATACGGAAAATACCGCTATCGTACAGCTTGCATGGCCACCTTTTCTTGTCATGCTATTGAATTACTTCTTTGCACTACCCGGTTACGTCTATCTGAATGCTACAACCGGAACGGGAGCTACACGGACGGTATTCATTTTTCAGGTGATAACTACTATTGCTTATCTGTTCTGCTTATGGGGATTAGATTTTTGTGATGTTCCGTTAGCGGCATATTGGGCAGTGGAATACTTATATGTAATGCTGCTTGGTACACAATCCGTCATTTATCTTAAATATAAACAATACTAAGAACTGAAAGTTATGATGAACAAGATATATCCCCGTAAAGGTGACACGCAAACCGTTTATTTGAATGCTGTCGTAAAAGACCCGTCTATCGAAATAGGCGACTATACCATTTACAATGCTTTTGTTTCAGACCCGTGTCTGTTTGAGCAAAACAATGTGTTGTATCACTATCCCATTAACCATGAACGGCTGATAATTGGAAAGTTCTGTTCTATTGCTTGCGGTGCAAAATTTCTGTTCAACTGCGCCAATCATACCCTGAAATCACTATCGACTTACACGTTCCCGCTATTTTATGAAGATTGGGAATTGGATAAGGCAAATGTGGCTTCTGCTTGGGACAACAAAGGCGACATCGTAATAGGCAATGACGTATGGATAGGCTATGAAGCCGTTATTATGGCTGGTGTCCATATCGGTGACGGTGCTATTGTTGGTACAAGGGCGGTTGTGACGAAAGATGTGCCGCCCTATACCATTGTGGGTGGTATCCCCGCAAAGGAGATACGAAAGCGGTTCAGTCCTGATAGGATAGAACAGATGCAGGCTTTGAAATGGTGGGACTGGTCGGTAGATAAGATACGGGAATTTTTGCCTTATCTGAAAGATGGACGTTGGGATAAATTACAGGCAATATGAAATCAATCAAGAATCTAATTTCGCTCGGCTATTTGCTGATGGCATTATTGGTTATCGGCATAATGTATATTTGGTATAAAGAGTGGTGCGATTTAGAGAAATTGGAAGTTCAAAATCGTCATATAGATACTTTTCGCCAAGAATCGCACGAAATATTTGTTTTTCTTATTGAGCTATCTTTATCGGGCGAGACTGTATTGGAGTGGGAAGATGCAGATTTGGAACATTACCATTATCAACGCATGGCAATGGACAGTATGCTATGCCGTTTCAAAACGATTTATCCGACAGAGCGCATAGACAGTGTACGCCATCTTCTTGAAGATAAGGAACGACAGATGCGCCAAATCGTGCAGGTACTTGAGCAGCAACAAGCCATCAACGATAAGATCACTCGTCAAATACCCGTAATCGTACAGAAAAGTGTGCAGGAACAACCGCAAAAACCGAAGCGGAAAGGATTTCTCGGCATATTCGGCAAGAAAGAAAAGCCAAAGCCAACCGTGACCACAACAATGCTCCGTTCCCTCGACCGGGACATGATAACCGAGCAACGGGCACAAAGCCGCCGTCTGTCGGAACACACCGACAGCCTTGCGGTACGAAATGCGGAACTTAACCGGCAACTGCACGGATTTATACACCAGATGGATAAAAAGGTGCAAGCCGATCTGCAAAAACGGGAAGCCGGGATAACCGCCATGGGGGAACAGTCGTTTATGCAGATAGGTAGCCTGACAGGATTCGTCCTCCTCCTGCTGGTAATCTCATATATCATCATACACCGTAATGCCAACCGAATCAAACGGTACAAACAGAAAACGACTGATTTAATAGGACAGTTGCAACAGTCGGTAGAGCAAAACGAGGCTCTGATAGCCTCTCGCAAGAAAGCCGTGCATACCATCACCCATGAACTGCGCACACCTTTAACCGCAATAATCGGTTATACCTCGTTGATGGAAAAAGGCAATGATGCAGATAAAAAAGAGCAATATGTCCGTAATATCCGGCAATCTTCGGAACGTATGCGTGAAATGCTCAACACCCTGCTGAGTTTCTTCCGTCTGGATAACGGCAAGGAACAGCCGAATTTCTCTCCTTGCCGGATTTCGGCAATCACGCACATTCTTGAAACGGAGTTTACACCCATCGCCATGAACAAGGGGCTGGCTCTGACCATAACCAATCAAACGGATACAGTCGTCCTGACCGACAAGGAACGTATCCTGCAAATCGGCAACAACCTGCTGTCCAACGCCATCAAGTTCACGGAGAACGGTGGCGTTTCCCTGAGAACGGACTACGATAACAGCATCCTGAAACTTATCGTCGAAGATACGGGCACAGGAATGACCAACGAGGAACAGCAACGCGTGTTTGGCGCGTTTGAACGTCTGTCAAACGCCGCCGCAAAAGACGGCTTCGGACTGGGATTGTCCATCGTGCAACGTATCGTGACAATGCTCGGCGGCATAATCCGGCTGGAAAGCGAGAAAGGCAAAGGCAGCCGTTTCACGGTGAAAATACCCATGCAGACAGCCGGGGAACTGCCGGAAAGGATAAATCAGACAAGGATTCATCATGACCGTGCATTCCATGATGTCATTGCCATCGACAATGACGAGGTTCTTCTCCTGATGCTGAAAGAAATGTATGCACAGGAAGGGATACACTGCGACACCTGCACCGATGCTGCGGAACTGATGGAAATGATACGCCGGAAAGAATACAGCCTGCTTCTGACGGATCTGAACATGCCGGAGATAAACGGCTTCGAGCTGCTGGAACTGTTGCGCACTTCCAACGTTGGCAATTCAAAGACTATCCCGGTAGTCGTGACCACCGCTTCGGGCAGTTGTAGCAAGGAGGAACTTATAAAACGTGGATTTGCAGGATGTCTGCTCAAACCGTTCTCCATATCAGAACTGATGGAGGTGTCAGACAAATGCGCCATGAAAGGCAACCGGAATGAAAAGCCGGACTTCACCTCCCTGCTGTCCTACGGGAATGAAGCCGTCATGTTGGAGAAACTGATAACGGAAACCGAAAAGGAAATGCAGGCAATCAGGGAAGCGGGTCTAAAGAAAGACCTTCAGGAACTGGACGCCCTGACACACCACCTGCGAAGTTCATGGGAGATACTCCGTGCCGACCAGCCGTTAAGGGAACTATACAAATTGCTTCATTGCGATGGCACACCTGACGATAAAACAATTGGCAATGCTGTAAAAGCTGTGCTGGATAAGGGTTCGGAGATTATCCAGCTGGCAAAAGAAGAAAGGAGAAAATACGAAAATGGATAAAACAAAAATTATCGTGGTGGAGGATAACATCGTATATTGTGAGTTTGTCTGCAACCTGCTGGCACGTGAGGGATTCCGCACCGTGCAAGCATTCCACCTCTCGACTGCGAAGAAATATCTGCAACAGGCCGCAGACGGGGACATCGTGGTTTCCGACCTGCGCCTGCCCGACGGCAACGGTATCGACCTTTTGCGCTGGATGCGCAAGGAGGGCAGGATGCAGCCGTTCATTATCATGACCGACTATGCCGAAGTGCATACGGCGGTTGAAAGCATGAAACTCGGCTCACTGGACTACATACCCAAGCAGCTTGTGGAAGACAAGCTCGTCCCTTTGCTACGGAACATATTAAAAGAACGGAATATCGGACGAAGCCGTATGCCCCTGTTCTCGCGTGACGGCTCGGCGTTCCAAGCCATCATGAAGCGGATAAGGCTGGTGGCTCCTACTGACATGAGTGTACTGATTTTCGGGGAGAACGGCACTGGTAAGGAGCATATCGCCCACCTGCTGCACGATAAGGGCAAGCGGGCAGGAAAGCCGTTTGTGGCTGTGGACTGCGGTTCGCTTACCAAAGAACTTGCGCCGTCGGCTTTCTTCGGACACGTCAGAGGGGCATTCACGGGTGCGGACAGCACCAAGAAAGGTTATTTCCACGAGGCGGAAGGCGGTACGCTGTTCTTAGACGAGGTGGGCAACCTCGCACCGGAAACCCAGCAGATGCTTCTGCGAGCCATACAGGAACGGCGGTTCCGTCCCGTTGGCGACAAGTCTGACCGTAGTTTCAATGTCCGCATCATCGCCGCCACCAACGAGGATTTGGAAAAAGCGGTCAATGAAAAGCGTTTCCGGCAGGACTTGTTGTACCGTCTGCACGATTTCGAGATAACCGTTCCGCCGTTGCGCGACTGTCAGGAGGACGTCATGCCGCTGGCTGAGTTCTTCCGTGAAATTGCGAACCGGGAACTGAAATGCGATGTCATCGGCTTTGACGGAGAAGCCCGCAAGACATTGCTGACCCATGCGTGGCCGGGCAATGTCCGTGAACTTCGGCAAAAAATCATGGGTGCGGTGTTACAGGCACAGACGGGTCTTGTTACAAAAGAGCATCTGGAACTTGCCGTGACGAAACCGACCTCACCCGTCAGCTTCGCCCTGCGCAATGACGCAGAAGACAAGGAACGGATTTTGCGTGCGTTGAAACAGGCGAACGGAAACCGTAAGGTTGCCGCTGAACTGCTCGGAATAGGACGTACGACGCTGTACAGCAAGCTGGAAGAGTATGGCTTGAAATACAAATTCAGGCAATTATAGCCGGTAATTCATTAAAAATTGCTATCTTTGCAATTAAAATAGATGAATTAAATGAGATTATATGAAATACAGCATACTTCATATTTCGGATATTCATAAAGCCCCCGGGGTTGAGTATGCCTCTCTATTTCAATCTATGAGAAGAGATTTTGAATACTATACTGAAAACGAGTGTATTTTAGCACCTTCTTTTGTGGTTGTAAGTGGTGATCTTATTCAAGGGGCATATACCGATGATGAAATTCGACAACAATATGATAATGTGGCATTATTCCTATCAGACATTTGTCATTTCTTTTTGAAAGGAGATAGAAAGAGGCTTATTATAGTTCCTGGTAATCACGATGTGAACCGAAATGCAACTATGGCAAGTATGATACCAGCAACCCAAAAGTATGAATGTTGTCTACATTCATTCTTTTCTGGAGCAACGGACTTACGTTGGAATTGGAAAGACTGCCAATTCTATGAAATTATGGATCCCGCTATCTATAATAGTCGTTTTAGCCAATTTGTTGAATTCTACAATAAATTCTATGATGGGATTAGACAATATCCTAACAATCCAGAAGAAAAGGCATTTGTTGTTATTGATAATATTTATGAAATTTGTTTTTCTTGTTTCAATAGTTGCCATCGTCTTGACCATCTTTGCGACACGGGAAGTATAACAGAAGAAGCTTTAAATTCCGTGTGTAAAGAACTGACAGATTGTTACAATGCAGGGTATTTAAATATTGCTGTATGGCATCATCATTTCTATGGTAGACCTATGGAAACAAATTATATAGATCGTGCCTTTTTGAACAACCTGCTTAGTTGTAATATCCAAATGGGGTTATATGGGCATCAACATTACACACAAGTTGCTGAAGAATACTCAGATTTGCTTTTACAAAAAGATAAATTAACCCAAAGATTATTATTAATCAGTTCAGGCACATTATTTGGGGGTGAAAAAGTCCTTTCTCCTAATTGTCGCAGACAATACAATATCATAGAAATAGAAAAGGGAAATGGGTATGCAGCTGTTGACATAAACATACGTGAAGATTTTAATCCCAATCGTAATAACAAGATTCCTCATTGGCGTTTGAAACCCCTTTCTAATTCTACCAATAAGATACATTATGATATCAGGCTTAGGGAACTGTCAATTAACGACATTCTATTAAAAATAGATAGAGAATGTAAAATTAGTGGTGATTTTCATCAAGCATGTGAAGCCATTAAACTGTTACAACAGAAAACTGGTAAGGATTTTACGCCCATTTTTAAATTATATTTAAAGGAAGTAAAAGACTATGACTACGTTTTTAAGAACGTAGGTAAAGTCACAAGTATAGAAGATGCTGTTTTGAAAATAGTCGCAGCACAACAAGCCGGTAATTCTAATTATATTCAGGAAATTATAGCTGATAGAGATATTTATAAATTAAATGACTCGAATGTCAATTCTCTTCTAACTACCTTAAAAAATAGTAATATATGAGCGATACGATGTATGTTTCTATGGAATTCGATGCTAAGCAGATGATTCGTTTGCTTGGTAATGATTTATATGATTCCCCTTTAGCAATGTTAAGAGAAAATGTGCAGAATGCATACGATGCTATTTTGGAAAGGAAATTGATAGATTCTGACTTTGAACCGTATATAAAAATAAATATTACCAACGAGCAAATAGTTATTGAGGATAATGGTATAGGTATGAATAAGGACATATTAGCAAATAACTATTGGAAAGCGGGTAATAGTGGGAAAAATAATCCCCAGTCTATAGCTGCAGGTGTAGTAGGGCATTTTGGAATAGGTGCATTAGCAAATTTTGGAGTGTGTACTAAGCTTGAAATTCAAACACATAGATACGGAGAAAAAACTGCCTATACATCAGAAGCTCAAAGAGAAAAAATTAACATTAAAAATTCCATACCAGTAACTCCAATAGAAAATCAGTCGATTCCTTATGGTACTTGTATAACAGTGACACTTGATCAGCCTGGTTCAATTAGCGTTATTAACGCAATTAATTACTTGCGCCAATATATCGAATACATAGAAATACCTGTAACCATTAACGGACAAAAATTCCCTCAAAAAAAGATTGATTTTGTAAAAAAAATCATAGCAAAGGAGGTGACAGATTCTCGGTTATCATATAAGTTAGATATAGGATATAATAATCAATTTCCTTTATCTGTAGATATTGTAATTTATGACATAGCAATACAAGGTAGTCCAATAAATGGCTATTTGTATCTAAATACACGGGATAAGGGAATTTTAGGTCTTAGAAACGGTTTTGGACTAGCGAGTATAAACGTACCATCTATTTATGAATTCGGAGGTATTGTTAATTTGGATAATCTTGTCCCTACAGCAGGGCGTGAGGCTGTTAGCCGTGAATCAGTAAGTCTCGTCACTTCGATAGTTCAGTCTGTAGAAAGTTCATGGACATCTGTTATTGCGGAAGATCCAATTTGTGATAACTATCGTAATTTTTTGCAATATCTATATAGTCATTTTAATATAGCGCAAGCTTCGCACATTAATATAAAATATGCGAATGAAGATAAATACATTAGACTTGGTAATATAACAAGCCTAAATGCATCTGAATTCAAATATGCAGACGGTGTAGATTCTACGGTACTTGCTAAGTTTAAAAACTCGGAAAATAATGTTTTGTCCATTTCTGATAGTACCTACAGAAAAAGAATACAGCGAAACTATTTAGAGAAAATAGGTGTAAAATCAATACCAAACAACATCCAAGTAATTAGGGAGTATGAAAGCAAAGAACTAACAATTGATCAATTCTTTATTGTTAACGAATTACGAAGTATTATTGAAGAAGATTACTATGTTAAGGATTTTGATGTGAAGTTTGCTGATATCTCCCATATGCTTAATGTCTTTGTTACTCATGATCTTAACAAGGGGATTTTTTGCATATACATTTCTCCAAATAATAGTGATATTCAAAGGCTTATATCAATAAGGAATGACAATTATCGTTTATTTACTCCATTAGCAAAAGATTTTGTGCGAGTTGTACTTTATCAGCAATTTTCAGCTTTTATACCCAAGGGAGTAAAAGAACGTACAGATTATATTTCTCGGGTTCTTCATAACACAAAAGATGAGTATATTATTCCTTATGAAATGACAGGTACAATGGATGAGATGATTGGGAAATTAAGAGCTGATGAGATTACGCCAGAAGAATTTGTGAAGTTTGCTAAAGCTGAACGGAATAAGCATCAGCAAACAATCAATCAATCTCAAGTTGGTGATGTGTCAGAGGTCATTACAAATATTAGTAATAATACATTGAATGTATCGGAGGATGCTATTAAAAATGTAAACAATGAAGATATAATGCCAATGCCATCTATTTTGTGCCTAGATGTAGAAACAAAACTTCGTATTCTTAAAACAGATGTTATAACGCCAGTTCTACAGAATAATAAAATGTTTATGGCATTGACAGATAAGATGGTAAACCAGAAAAGAATATTCTTTTCTAACCCTCATACAACAAGGATACTTTGGAGTATGCACCGCCTTATTTACATTTTCACAGATGCAATGGGGAAAAATACTCTTTATTATGATTTAGAATTGACACGTAAGATTCCTGATTCTACAGGCGGGAAAAGTATACGCTCTGCCACGATTTTAACAAAAGATAAGATTTTTGTTCCAATTGTACCTGAGCTTTATACTTATTTCAATCTTAATGTTGATGAAAAGTTGAAATTTTTTGTTCATTTTGATGAGATAGAGAACTCGTAAAATACAAAAAGCAGAAAAATACTAATCTTTAAAATATCAACGTTATATAGTAGATAAGAAATATGTGATAATGACAATGAATGGTTTAATAGCATTTCTTAAATGCTGTATATTTGTCAACAGAGAATACCTCTCGTAGCTAATTATTGTATTATGTATAAATGCTATATAGTTATAAAGAGGATATATAGACTTTTATTCTACAAAAAAGATTCGAACACATTGGGATTATATTAAAAAATATTATCTTTGCCATCAGAATAGTGTTCTTTTGATTTAATGCAAAAAAAGACAGAATATGGAACTTCGCTCGTTTCTAAATCGTTACCAATCAAGAAACAAATCGTTGCAAACTATTCAATTTCAACGATAAAGGCAATCCACAATGCCTAGCGCAATGGTAGGAGATTTGCTTCTCTATTCCGCATTCCGCCATTACCTTTTTCAGTTGTTTGCACATCGTCCAATA
>NZ_RAYG01000055.1:0-10885 GCF_003670185.1 Parabacteroides sp. CH2-D42-20
AGCGTGGGTGTCTGCACCCTGCCCAGCGAGAACACCCCCTGCCCGGCGGCTACGCTCAACGCTTGGGTGGCGTTTATTCCTATCAGCCAGTCCGCTTCGCTGCGGGACTTGGCAGAGAGGTAGAGGTTATCGTAACGCTCTCCCGGTTGCAGGTTTTCCAGCCCCTCACGGATTGCCTTGTCGGTAAGGCTGCTTATCCACAGGCGCACAAAGGGCTTGGTACAGCCCAAATAGTTATAGATGTAACGGTGTATCAATTCGCCCTCACGCCCGGCATCGGTGGCGACAATAATCTTGTCGCACTGGTCGAACACTTCCTTTATCACTTTCAACTGTTTCAGAACGCCGGGGTCTGCCTTGTAGCCTTTCTCCGCTTTCACCTGACGGGGGATTAGCTGGAAATCGGGCGGCAGTATGGGCAGGCTCTCCCGGCGGAAGTTCGCCACGCCGTAGGCTTCCGGCATGGCAAGCTGGATTAAGTGGCCGAACGCCCATGTCACCATATACCCGTTGCCGGAAAGATAACCGTCATTACGCTGGGTCGCACCGACGATGCGGGCGATGTCCTTTGCCATGCTGGGCTTCTCTGCTATCAATGCAATCATAATTCTTTACTTTTTAAGGTGGGTACTACATTTTCATTCCTCTGGACTTCTTGGTTTTGTCCGCTTTCAGGCTCTTGTCCTGCTTCTCTTTCTGCTTGGCGGTGGGTTTGTCCTGACCCTGTTTCAGCGGCTCTTTGCCCTGTTTGGTGGCTTCGTTGGTCTTGCCCTCCGAATTGACCGCTACCTGCGTCCGGCTCTCGGTGGCGGGGGTAACGTCTTTCGGCTGCACCTTGTCGGGAGATTTGCCCTGTGCGCCGGGCTGCACATGACCGTTGAACTCAACGCCCTTGCCGTCCTTTAACCCGGCTACCTGCTGCTCTGCGGGCTGCTGTCCCTGCTGCAAGAACTGGACGGCAGACCTCGGCAGGAACTCCAAGCCACGCTCCACCGCGCTGACCTGCAAATAGGCACTGCGCTTCGTGCCGTCCCTGAATTGCAGGTTTTCCATTTTCACCGCTTGCCCGGCTTCAAAGGCGGCTTTCTGCTCCGGGCTGACTTTCACGCCGCAAATGGTGTCGGGGCATTTCCACTTGTCAGCCCGCATATACTCCAGTTCGTGCGTGTACCTGTCCCGGCTGACGAACACGGGGATTTGCTCGCCGCTTTTCGGGTCTTTGATTTCAGCGATGCCGCCCAAGTTGCCAGTGCCTTGCAAGTTGCCCTGTTCCTGCTTGGTGAACCCGTGTTCATGGAACGGGCGTTGCAACAGTTTCTCGTCCTGCTGCACGCCGTGCAGCTTGGGTACTACCGTGCCGTCCTTAGCCTGATAGAAAGACAGCTTGACATCGGTAGGTTTGAGGTAGAAGCCGCCCACCGTTCCCGAAACGGTGTAGGTGTTGCGGGACTTGTAGCCACGCATCACCCGGTCGAAGTCCCTCGTGTTTTTCAGGGTGTCGGCGGTGATGCCGACTTTTTTCAGGTTCTCCCAGTCGATTTTTGCCGGGTCGAAGCGGTAGCCCTGCTTGAACTCGTGGAAGTCGGGCTTCGGAACTCGAAGCATTTCAGCCCGCTTGTCACCCTCCGGTGTCGGGTTGCGGTGGTTGTCCTCGATTGCCTTTGCGTTCTGCTCCGCTTCGGAAGCCTTGACACTGAACAGTTCCAGCCCGGAAGTGTCCTGGAACTTGCGGAAGAAATTGGAAATGAAATTGCTGAACACATCGCTGTTCTTGTCCACCTGCATGAACTCGCCGCCGTGTTTCGGCGGCACGGTCTGCAAATTACCCTCCTTGTCGATACCCTTAACGGCACTCACCTTGCCCTGCTGTTTATCCAAGACCAGCAGCACGTCTTTTTCCTGCCCCTCTGCGGGCGGGGTCATTCTGTTTGCCATAAATAATTGGAATTTTAGTGGTTACGGGAATAGTCCCGCCCAAAGGTAGCGACTAAATATGCTATATTTGGAAGGGCGGCAAGGGCTGTCCGAATTTGTCCTGCGGTGTCCCGATTTGTCCGGGTGGGATGAAATTCCGCAACCATTGGTTGCGGAATTGAAAAGGGCATAAAAAAAGAGAGTGAATGATTTCACTCTCTTTCGATGAACCCTTTGTGAACCCTTTTAATGGTTTTTCAAATACTTGTTAAACAGGAAGTTCTGCATTTTATAAAAGCAAAAACATTCAATTATGAACCCTTTGTGAACCCTTTAAGTGTATAATGAGTGCCTTTTCCTGTTGTTCCTTGTATTTCCAGCCAGTTATCCAGTTGCGACAAAATTCGATAAGCAGTAGTTTTACTGGTATTTAACAAATTCTGCACATCTGAATTATTTATACTCCCATTTTGGGCGGCATACTCAATAATGGGTATAAACCTTTCATCCACTCGCTGCGCCAATAGCTGCGAACGTATATCGGTATAATAGGTAATCATCAGACCGCTTAACATTTCAAGTTTGGGCGGCAACAACTTGTATGCGCTGACAGCTTCCAAGATGCGCTTGTAGCCACGTCCCCAGCTTTCAATATCCCCACTTCTGAAAAAGGCGTTGGCGATTAGCGGGTTATAGGGAGAGGACGGGTGGCTTTCAAAAAGTTTTTCGGTCGTCCAGCTTTCCGGCAACTGCCCGGCGTTCCAAAAGGTGATATGGTCGGGAAACACGCTAATCTGAATGGGTACGGCACTGGCATAGTCTTTATGTGCCACACAATTCATCAGTGATTCCCTAATAGCTTCCACCGGGAACTGCGGTGTTTCACGCCGGGAAATGCCCTCGTATGAAATGCGGTAAGTCAGGTATTTGGTCTTTATCAAATCCATTGCCTTATCCACCTGCTCCATTAAAGAGCCGTGAACCTCGTCCTGAAACTCCAAGTTACCCTTATCATCCCGGAAGAAACCTATCTTGATATAAGCCCCGGTTACAAACCGTTCCGGGTCGGGGTGGAACAACAGCAAGGCGGCACGGGTCGGGCGGTTGGTTTGGGTGTCAATCAGCCGCAAATCGTGCAGCAAATTTTCGGTAGTATCTTTCAACACATCTTCGTCCACACGACCGCTTCTCGCCGCTTCCTTGCGAAAACGGTCTAATGCGCTGGTGGAAAGTTCCTCTATGCCTGCCCACTCTATGGGAAACTCGTCCCAATGCCTGCCAGTACGTTGCAGGATAAAACGGTTCAACGCCGCACCTTTCAACTCCTGTTTCGTGCTGCCGCTGCGATAGTGGTACTGACCTTTGTAATTGATAGGATTGGAATAAGGCGGCACGTCAATCTCGATATATTTCAGCCCGTTTTCTTCCAACAGGTTCACGTCCACGATGATACCCAGCACGTCACGCACTTTGTTCGGTATGTCCTCCAGCAGTTTGTCGGCATCGGCAACGCCGACTACTTTGCCGTTGTCATTCATACCTATATATATCTTGCCGCCTGTGGCGTTGGCAAAGCCGCATATCCATTTCAGATACTCGTCACGCCAGCTTTCTTTCCATTCCGTATTTTGGTTTTCGTTCATAATCATTTCTTTGTCTGCAAAATTAGTAAAAATACTGTCTGTCAGGAAAGAATATCGGTTATTCTTCCTCTTTTATAAGGTGGCATAGCTCCGGGTCGTTCTTAATCCGGGTTATCTCGTCCTCGACAATCTGCCGGACTTCCTGACGGATGCGGTCATAATTGGCTTGTATCTCCTCCTGCATCCGGTCGTTGCTGTCCTTGTCGGCGAAGTCGATTATCTGCGGCAGCTTCACGTAACGGGCGGTTTCCCTCTTCACCTTTTCATTGTCCACCACGATTTCACAGTGGAAAATCTTCTGCTCTATCCGTTCATCGAAATTGTCCGCCACAGCACCCACGAACATGCCTTGCGTGAGGTTGGATATTTTGCTGGCGGGTATCAGGCTGTCCATTTGGGTGCTTATCGAGGTGGACTTCTCCCGCTGGTTGATTGTCATGCTCTGCCGTTTCTGCAACACCTTTCCGAAACGCTCCGACAGTATTTTTGCCGTTTCACCGACCACCTGACCGCTGAACACGTTGCCCACAGTATTTTGGATTACCCGGCTTTCCTTGTCCCCGTAATCACGGGTAAGCTGGCTGTAATCCTGAAAGCCCAACAGAACCGCAACCTTGTTGCTTCGGGCGGTGGCAATCAAATTATCCAACCCCCGAAAATATATGGTCGGTAATTCATCTATTATCACCGAACTTTTAAGCTGACCTTTCTTGTTTATCAGCTTCACTATTCTACTGTTATATAATCCCAGTGCTGCCGAGTAGATATTTTGGCGGTCAGGATTGTTGCCGACAACCAGTATTTTAGGCTCTTTCGGGTTGTTGATGTCCAGTGAAAAATCATCGCCCGTCATTACCCAGTAAAGGGCGGGTGAAATCATCCTTGAAAGCGGGATTTTCGCACTGGCTATCTGCCCCTGCAACTGTTCAACTGCCGAACTTTCCCAAGCATCCACGAACGGGGAAAGGTAGTTTTCCAGTTCGGGATAACTGCGCAAAATAGTGAATACATCGGCGTATTTCTTGTTCAACAGTTCAATAGCATGGGGGAACGTGCAATACTTCCCGCCCTGATAGATACGCAAGTACCAAATAATGGCTGCAAGTAGAATAATCGGGCTTTCCACGAAGAAATCGCCCTGCTTGCTTATCCAAGAGCGATTGAGGTTAAGCATTATCGTGTAGCTGGCTTCGTAGGCATCCGCAATATCCGACATGAAGCTGGCGTTTATCGGGTTGCATCGGTGGCTCTTGCGTGGGTCGTCAAAGTTGATAACGTAAAACTTAGGCTTTACCTTGTAGCCGTCTAAGTGGTTAAGCAAATGATTGTAAGCGATTTCCGAAAGGTCAGGAAACTTGTAATCATAACAATAGAGTGCAAAACCTTTCTCGATTTGCTGTTTGATGTAACTGTTTACCACCGCATACGACTTCCCGCTACCCGGTGTTCCCAGTACAAGGCTGGCACGGAACGGGTTCACGACATTTATCCAGCCATTATTCCATTTCTTCTTATAGTAGAACCGGGTAGGCAGATTTACGGAATACTCGTTCTCGATAAGCCTTGTTTCCTGCTGGAAACTTTCGTTCTCGGTATTAAAGACATCATCCATGAGGTTGTTTTTCAACAACCGGGACATCCACGTACCCGCCATGAGCATACAGATATAGCCCGCCGATAGCGTAACGATATAAAACACGGCATCCGCCGTATGTGGCAACGGCAGTTCCAGCATCCACCAGTTCAGGAAAAACAACACGACACCAGCCGCAAGGCTGCAATGTATCTTCGTCCACGTTATCTTTTCCTCTTTCACGCCCTTAGTGCCGATGCACGACAGGGCGAGGAACACCACCGAAAAAAGTTTCGTCCAAAGGGCGGACGAGAACAGCCCGGTGGTACGCTGGAAGTTCCACAGTATCTTATCTATCACCTCAAAGGTCACTCCCCATTCTTTCAGGGTGGAGTAGCAGAACCAGTACACGTTTATTCCCACGAATAGAATACTGATAGCCCGCATAAAGTCCATGACCCGTGCAAGCCCTCTCAAATCATCTTCCTGTTGCATGATTGTAATGTTTTTTAAGTTAGTCGATGCGCCTTGTGCGCTTCTTTTTCTTCTTCTTTCTCTTTTGGCGGGCGGTGTCTTGCGGCTCGTCACCGCCTGATGCACCGCCGCCCAGCAATCCGCCGAAAGCTCCCAGCACGGAAGCCACGCCCGGAATGATGTCGGATTTCGGCGTGAAGCCCGGCTGTTCCTGATGCGTGGGCTGGTCTTGCTGCGGTGCTGACACTTCGGGCTGGTGCATCTTTCCGGTTTCGCCCGAAAAACGTTCGTTGAACACGTTCGCCGAATACTCCTTGCCCAAGCGTGAACCGTTCAGCACCACCCGGCTGTCGTGGTCGATGAACGTAACGCCATAGATGCGCCCGCTGTCATTCTGACGGAATACCACGTCAATGCCCTGCTTCTTTAGCTGTTGTTCCAGTTCCTTGCGGCTGCGGGTGGTCTGCATGGCAGTGGCTACAATCTTCCGGGTGCGCTCTTTCAGTTTCCCGTTCCTGATTGCTTCGCCCGATTTCTCCATTCTGCGCTGCACCGCTTCATAACCCACCGACTTGCCGATGCGGGAAGCCTTTACCGGGTTGCCCGCCTTTTCTCCCTTGTCGTTCATGGCGGAATAGACAATGCCCTGATAGGGCTTGCCGTTCACTTCACCCTTGACTTCCTCGGCGCACACGTTGTAAGCGGCAAGCAAAGCCTTGTACTCCCCGAACGACTGGAAGCGGTAGCCGTAGCAAGCCGCTTTCACGGTATTGCCGATTTGGTGCTTCACGTCCCCGGCTGCATAGTCCACCTTTTTAAGTTCCGGACGTTCGGCACGTTCCTTTCGCTCTGCCGGGTGCAGCCCGTATTTCTTTTCCAGTTCACGGGTGATTTGCTTGCTGCGCCGATGCTCGAACCTGTCATTCAGCGGCTTGCCGTTCTCGTCCACCCGCAACCCCACGATATGGATATGGTGGCGGTCGATGTCGGTATGCTTGTACACCAAATAAGGCTGGTCGCCATAGCCCAACTTCCGCATATACTCTTTGGCAATGTCGGAAAGCTGCTGGTCTGTCAGCACGTCTTCCGGGTGCGGGTTTATGGAAATATGAAGTATCGGCTTCTTGGTGGATAGCTGGACGGGCATCTGCATTTCAAAGCTGCGCATACACTCGCCGATAGAGAAATTCCCGTCCTCGCTTAACAGCATCCGGTTGGAGAAAAGCACCTTTGCTTCTTCACTATCCACCTTGTTTTGGTTATAAGCCAGTGCGCCGAACATATTGCCGCCCGTGCTTATTTTGGCAACCATAGTTCCTTGCATTCATTGGTTAATGTAATAACTTGGCGGTTCAGTGCCGCCAGTTCGGTGGTCGCTTTCTCCAGTTTATAGAGAAAAGCCAGTGCCTTTTTCTCCGAAAAATTGCTGTGCAACGCCTTTACAACTTGATTGTAATTGACCGCTACCGCCCGGAACTGGGCATAAAATTCGGTCAGCCGGGCGCAATATTCTACTGCCGATTTGTCCACTTTCACCACCCGGAACGGCTCGCCGAACAGCCGGGCGGCGATGAAACGGGACTTGCTCGTGACACCCGACTGCTCCCACTGCGAGAGGAAGCGTGCGTTCTCCCGGTCGTTCAGGTAAAGGACATGGCGATGCTTCGCCGGGTCTGCGAGGGCGGGGCGACCGCCCTTGTTGGTTCTTCTTGTTTCCATACTTCTTTGGATTAAAAAATTACGACTTCGGAGTGATTTTTACCCCCGCAAGGGGCAAGGCGTTTTCAGGCACGGAAAACGGTTTTGTAGCATACAAAACACACCTTGCTATTTTCTGACGAAAATCGAAATCCGTCACGGACGGATTGGGGTTAGCGTGAAGCGGTAAACCCTGCCGTTCACCAGCCCGGTTTTACACCTGCGCCCCCGGCGGTTCGTTACTCCGCTGCAAAGTAACGGCGATTTATAATGCTGTAAAATAGGCAGTTGGTGGACAAATCGGGACAGCACAGGACAAATCGGGACAAGGTTTTCAGGGGACGTTTTTTCTCCCTTTTTTTGCATCGGATTTCAAGATTGAAAGAAATATTCCAATCAGGAAAGAATGATTGAAAGCATGATTTCAAGAAAGCATGATTGCAGGATTTCAATATTTCAAGAAAGAATGAAAGCAGGAAAGCAAGATTGAAATAAAACAGTCTTTCAATATTTCAAGATTGCAACATGGAAAGAATGAATGATTGAAAGCAATAAATAAATCAACCAATAATGAACGAAAGCAATATGGAAAACGAGAAAACACCCCTTTATGTCGCCTTTTCCACCCAAAAGGGCGGGGTCGGCAAAACAACCTTTACCGTGCTGGCGGCGAGTTACCTCTACTATCTCAAAGGCTACGATGTGGCGGTGGTCGATTGCGACTACCCGCAACACTCCATTGCCGGGATGCGAAAGCGGGATGCCGAGCAGGTCGGGGCGGATGAAGATTACAAGCGAATGGCGTATGAACAGTTTACCCGGCTGGGGAAGAAAGCCTACCCGGTACTGTGCAGTTCGCCCGAGAAGGCGATTGCAACGGCTGACGAATATATAGCCGCCGGACACGTGCCGGATATTGTCTTTTTCGACCTGCCCGGCACGGTGAACAGCGAGGGCGTGATAAACTCTCTTGCGGGCATGGATTATATTTTCACCCCGATTTCAGCCGACAAGGTAGTGTTGGAAAGCAGCCTGTCGTTCGCAATGGCTATCCAAAAGCTATTGGTGAGGAATGAAGCCTGCCGACTTGCCGAGCTGTACCTCTTTTGGAACATGGTGGACGGGCGGGAGAAAACAGACCTTTACACCGCCTATGACAAAACCATTAAGGAACTGGAACTGCCGCTGATGAAAACCTTTATCCCCGATACCAAACGCTACAAAAAGGAACTGGTGGCGGATAGAAAGGCGGTGTTCCGCTCCACGCTCTTTCCCGCCAGCCGCCCGCTGGTGAGGGGAAGCAACTTGGAAGAACTGATAACCGAAATAGTGTACTACATCAAATTACAATGATATGGCAAAGCAAAGCGGCGGGATGCCGAAGATAGACGAGGATTTCATGAAAGAACTTATCTCGCAGGGCGTACCCGCCAAGCGGGAGAGCCAGCCGGATGATGCACCGCAGCCCGGCGGCGAAACGGAAACCGCCCACGAGGGACGGCAGACTGAAACGGTGCAAGTAGAGAAACCGACACCCCGCAAGCGCAAGGGCGGTTCGGGTGACTACCGGGAAACCTACTTTCAGAAAGTAGAACTGGCAGACCGACAGCCCTTGTATGTAAGCCGCACCACGCACGAGAAGCTGATGCGTATCGTGACGGTGATAGGCGGTCGCAAGGTGACGGTAAGCAGCTACGTGGAAAACATTCTGCTGCGCCACTTCGAGCAGTACCAAGACGAGATAAACACCCTGTACGAAAGCCACTTCCAAAAGCCTGTCTGACTATGGTAATCTATTGCATACTTACCGGGCTTTTGGTGTACTATATCGCCCTATGGCTGTGGTATCGCTACACGGACAGCCGGACATCACCGGGCAGAACGGATGATGCACCGCTTCCACGAAACGGGGTTTCAGGCTACACGCTGATAGGTGAAAGCCGATACAAGGGCGGACTAATCGGGACAGCGCAGGACAAATCGGGACACCTCCCGCAAGCGGTTGAAAATGATACTATTTTTGCGCCGCAAGCTGACGGACAGCCGGAAGAAACGCCCGGTTACGAGAATGACGAACCCGACTACGAGGACGAGGAAATAGCCGGGTACATGGACGGTGACGATGATACCGGGCGGGCTACGGGCGTGAGCTTTGACGAACTGGGCGAAGCGGTACGCACGGCGAACGCCGACAACCCCACCGAAACGGAGAAACGGCAAGCCGCCGGGACGCTGGCAAGCATTGAGGGGACGAACCTCTACGATGCGGTGGTGGAGAACATCAACGGCGGGCTGGCAAAGGTGGCGGAACTGCTGGGACGCAACGAAGCGGAACTGGCTACGGCTGCCGTCCCTGCCGAAGCTGGCGGTACAAGCAAGGAACACGAAGCGTTCGACATGAACGATTTCCTATAATATAATAATGTGTAACAATATGAAGCAACGTGATTACGGTTGATTGGCAACCTGAAAACCAAACAGACAAACGGGACTATCCCCGACCACTAAAATTTCAAATTATTCACCAGCCGGGAAAGGCGGACTTCCCACCCGCCGCCCGGCATTAAAAACAAATCACAATGAGAAAGAGAATCTTTTTGTCGGCGGCTATACTTGCCGCTGCGGTAAGTGCCTACGCACAGGGCAACGGGCAGGCGGGCATCACCGAAGCCACGAACCTAATCACAGGGTATTTCGACCCCGGAACAAAACTGGTGTACGCAATCGGGGCGGTCTGCGGCTTGATTGGCGGGATAAAAGTATATAACAAGTTTTCGAGCGGCGACCCCGACACCTCAAAGACCGCCGCCAGTTGGTTCGGGGCGTGCATCTTCCTGATTGTCGCCGCCACTATCCTGCGTTCGTTCTTCCTCTAAAAAAGCGGCAATGTCTGAATATCCGGTAAACAGGGGTATCGGGAAGCCGGTGGAGTTCAAGGGGCTGAAAAGCCAGTACCTCTTTATCTTTTGCGGCGGCTTGCTCGCCGTCTTCGTGGTGTTCATCGTCCTGTTCATGGCAGGCGTGAACCAGTGGATATGTATCGGTTTCATCGTGTCGGCTTCGCTGCTGCTCGTGTGGCAGACGTTCCGGCTCAACGCACGGTACGGCACGCACGGGCTGATGAAAGCAGCCGCACGCAAAAGACACCCACGCTTCATTATCAGCCGAAAGGCGATACCCCGGCTGTTCAACTACAAAAGAAGAAAGGAAGAAAGAACATGAGGAATACATTAAAGGCTACCACACTGGAAAGGAAATTTCCACTTTTGGCGGTGGAGAACGGCTGCATCATCTCAAAGGATGCGGACATAACGGTGGCTTTCAGGGTGGAACTGCCCGAACTGTTCACCGTCACCAGTGCCGAGTACGAAGCCATACATTCGGCGTGGTACAAGGCAATCAAGGTGCTGCCCGACTACTCCATAGTACACAAGCAGGACTTCTTCATCAAGGAGAACTACCAGCCCGACACGGAAAGGGACGAGCTTAGTTTCCTGTCCCGGAGTTTTGAACGGCATTTCAATGAACGCCCGTTCCTGAACCATTACTGCTACCTGTTCCTGACAAAGACGACAAGGGAGAG
>NZ_RAYG01000056.1:0-10228 GCF_003670185.1 Parabacteroides sp. CH2-D42-20
TAAATTCAGCGAATTATGGACTATGATTGCTGAAATTTATACTTCAATCCATATTCTTCCAGCTTGTTATAGAGTGTTGTTCTGCCTATTCCAAGCAGTTCGGCGGCGACCTTCCGGTTCCCGTCAGCCTGCTTCAAAGCACGCAGAATCCGCTCTTTATCTTCCTCATCGTTGCGTAGGGAGAAGCCGGTAACAGAGGTTATTTCGGTTATCCCAAGTTCCAGATGCTCTTTCGTGACAAGTCCCGTCTGAGCCTGCAACACCGCACCCATGATTTTCTGCCGAAGCTCGCGCACGTTGCCCGGCCATGAATGGGTCAGTAACGCTTTCCGTGCTTCGGAACTGAAACCGCGAACCTTGCACTCCAATTCATTATTGGCAATCTCGCGGAAGAACTCCGCCAATGGCATGATGTCCTCCTGACAGTCACGCAACGGCGGAACGGTTATCTCGAAATCGTGTAGCCGGTACAACAAGTCCTGACGGAAACGCTTTTCATTGACCGCCTTTTCCAGATTCTCGTTGGTGGCGGCGATAATACGGACGTTGAAACTCTTATCCGTTCTGTCACCCACCGGGCGGTATCTCCTCTCCTGTATGGCTCGAAGTAGCATCTGCTGTGTTTCCGGTGCAAGGTTGCCCACCTCGTCCAAGAACAGCGTGCCGCCTTCCGCTTCATGGAAATATCCTTTCTTGGCACTGTCCGCACCGGTGAATGCGCCTTTGACGTGTCCGAAAAATGCCGATGGAGCAAGCTCTTTGTTTAACGATCCGCAGTCCACAGGCACAAACGGTTTGCCAGAACGCTTGCTTTTGTCATGCAGATGGTGGGCGATATGCTCCTTGCCCGTGCCGTTCTCTCCGAAGATCAGCACACTCATATCGGTAGGGGCTACCAGCCTTATCCGGTGCATGATTTTCTGAAAGGCGGAACCGTCACGGGCAAAGACGGGCATACGGCTTCGCCCGATATTCCGTTCTTTCAGTATGGCGCGGAGCATGGGGACGAGCCTGTCCTCGACCAGCTGTTTGGGTATGTAGTCCAGCGAGCCGAGCTTCATGCTTTCCACCGCTGTATGTACTTCGGCATAGTCGGTCATGATGATGAACGGCTGCGTCATGCCTTCCTTGCGCATCCAACGCAGCAGGTCGATACCGTTGCCGTCAGGTAAGCGAAGGTCTGAAACCACTATGTCACCGTCAGCGGCTTGTTGCAGATGTTTCTTCGCTGTCAAGAGGTGGAAAGCCTGCACTGTACGGAATTTCTCACGTGCCAGCAGGTTGCAGACAAATTCGCAATACACGATATTATCTTCCACCACGATGATTTTTGTTTTATCCATTGTTGTATTTTCTTCTTTCTTCTTTTGCCTGTTGGATTATCTCCGAACCCTTATCCAATACGGCAGTCACGGCTTTGTTCAATGCTTCATAGTCGGGAGCGGCACTTCCATGAAGCTGTTTATAAAGTTCCCTTAATGGCAGGTCGGCGCGAAGTATCTCCCACGAACTACGTAGGTGGTGTGTAAGGGCATCCAGTTCTTGAAGGTCTTTCCGCCGTTCCGCATCCCTGATTGCCTGCATTTCCTTTTCGGTTTCCGTTATCAGTTTATCCAGCATGACAGATTCATTGCCGTAGGATAATAGGGAGGTGAAATCCGGTTTTTCGATTTGCTCCATTTTCATGGCGCATTTGTCGGAAACCTCCATCAGTTCCGATATGGAGAACGGTTTGAGCAGGCAATCGGCAAATCCACATCCTATAAGTTCCTCTTTGCTGCAACTGCCCGAAGCGGTTGTTACGACTACCGGGATGTTCCTTGAATTGCCCACATTGGAGGTTCGCAGCAGTTCCAGCACCTCGAAGCCGTTTATCTCCGGCATGTTCAGATCGGTAAGCAGTAGGGCATATTCTTTCCGGCGTATCATTTCCATCAGCACCGCAGCATCGGTGCAGGTATCGCAGTGTATCCCTTCCTGTGCATACATTTCTTTTAGCATCAGGAGCAGCACTTCGTCATTGTCGATGGCAATGACCTCATGGTATGCCTCATTGCGGCAGGCATAGCCTTGACAGGATTGTGCTGGCTGTTCCCCGGCTGTCTGCATGGGTATCTCCACCGTGAAGCGGCTGCCCCTGCCTTTCTCGCTGTCCAGCCGTATTGTGCCGCCAAACATTGACACAATACGTTGCACGATGGACAGTCCCAGTCCGAAGCCGTCCTTTGTGGCGGCGTTTGACAGACGTTCAAACGCATCGAACACGCATCGCTGTTCCTCCTCGGTCATACCCGTGCCGGTATCTTCAACCACAAGTGTCAGCACACCGTCGGCATACTCCGTTGTCATGGAAACTCCACCGTTCTCCGTGAACTTGATGGCGTTTGACAGCAGGTTGTTACCGATTTGCAGGATACGTTCCTTATCGGTCACTATAACTTCGTCCGTGCGGTTCATCACAGTAAAAGCCAGCCCCTTGTTCATAGCGATTGGCGTAAACTCCATTTCAAAAATGTGCGTAATTGCCGAAATCCGGCAAGGAGAAATGTTCGGCTGATCCTTGCCGTTATCCAGACGGAAGAAACTCAGCAGGGTATTGAGCATTTCACGCATACGGTCGGAAGATTGCCGGATATTACGGACATATCGCTCTTTTTTATCCTCATCATTTCCTTTTTCCATCAACGCGGTATAACCGATTATTGCGGTTAAAGGTGTGCGCAACTCATGGGTGATGGTATGCACGGCTTTCTTACGGGAGGCTATCAGTGCCTCGTTCTGTTCAACAGACTGTTTCAACTGTTCTATTAAATCCGCAGTTTCTCGTTTGTATCGTTTGATACGGGTGATATTTCGGTGGATAATTATGTAAGAGATTATCAATAACAACACAACGAATCCTGTCAAGCCACCTATCTGAATAAAAGAACTTTCACGCATGGCGGCTATTTCCGCTTCCCGTTTCTGTAAGTCTGCTTGAACTTTCTCGTCTATTTGAACTACCAGTCCTTGCAGTTGTCTGTTGAGTTCCGCATTTCGTGCAGCAAGACTATCGGCGTGTTCCGACAAACGGCGGCTTTGTGCCTGTTGTTCAGCTATCATATTCCGATTAAGGGAACGGAGCATCGTAGTAGTCGCAGTTGGTTTCGTTTCTTCCTTTTTGCCAAAGATGCCCAAGAAACCCTTGCGCTTGGACTTCTTGGGCTGTTCCTGCACACTCTTCTGCACGATTACAGGTACTTGACTGGTTATCTTATCGTTGATGGCTTGTTGCTGCTCAAGTATCTGAACGATTTGGCACATTTGCCGTTCCTTATCTTCGAGAAGATGGCGTACACTGTCGATACGCTCTGCCGGATAGGTAGCTTTGAAACGGCAGAGCATACTGTCTATTGACATACGCTGAGTATGGTAATGTTCCAAATCTTCATCATTCCATTCCAATATTGTTTCACCCAATAGGAAAAACTCTATCAGTTGAATGTGGATGTTGTTTATGTCTTTTCGGAAATCGTCAATCTGTCGGTTGTCGGATTCCAATGCCTCTACTTCTTGCCATTCGTTATGCCAAATGCCAATAATGCAACTTATGAGTATTAAAATTAGCGTATAACCACAACCTACTAATCGAAGAAATTCCTGCATAGTATTTCAGCACTTCAATCATTATAATTGATTATTTTAATGAAGTTTTAACCGGATTTTCTCGTTGTCTGACATGAAATATTCATAACATTAAGTATTGCTATTGTCTATTTCTTTAATCACCCTACAAGGATTGCCGACAGCCACACAATTTGCTGGGATTGAACGTGTGACTACACTTCCAGCCCCGATAACGCTATTTTCACCAATGGTTACATCCGGTAGTATGATTACGCCTCCACCAAGCCATGCTCCATTGCATATTTTTACAGGTTTTGCAAAAGTATGGCATATTTCTTTACCCGGCTTCCAGTCTGTTACAATTCGTTCCCTAAGTCGTGTGGAATGGGTTGCGGTATATATCTGGACATTTGAAGCAATAAGGACATCATCACCTATTTCTATTATATTATTATCAACAAATGTGCAGTTCATGTTGATTATTACTCGATTTCCACATAATATATGTTTGCCATATTCACAATGAAAATCAATATCCACACATACATTCTCACCGATACGTCCGAACAATTGCGTCAACAAACCATACCTTTTTTGATAGTCGCCATAATCAGTATTATTCAGTATCTTGATGGTTCTTTTTGCTTGCAATGCCATATTTGACAATGTTTTATCACTACCGTTGAATAATTCACCTGACAGACATTTCTCCAATTCGGTTTTTCCCATACTGTCTTTAATCAAATGTTACTTGCCAATCTGAATTTTCATACGCATCGAAGCAAAGTTTTATTTGCGCTTCTGTAACCTTTTCCTGTGCGAGTTCAGGAAGTTCATCAAGACTGAAAAAATTGCTTTCAGTTGTTTCTTTATTCTGAGTGAAGATTCCGCCCATAATGTCGCAAAGGACGAATATCTTACATACGTTATATGCATATAGCGGCAGATTATGCCTGTTGCGGTCTTGAACAGCTATGATTCTCCGCGCTTCTACGTCAAGTCCGGCTTCTTCTTTAACCTCTTTTATTGTATTTGACCTAACTGTTTCTAAAACATCGACCCATCCTCCCGGAAGCGACCATGTACCATTGTTTTCGTGAACGAGCAGGATTTTACCCTCTTTGAAGATTGCTGCACGCGTGTCTAATTTCGGGGTCTGAAAACCTGTTTCATTGCAGAACAACCCTTTTACTTCCTGAAACGGTAGCCCACTATATAAACTTATGATTTCTGCGGATATGTCTCTGATACGTTCAAATCGCTCAATATCAAAGCTGTCTTTACAATATGCCAACGCAGACTGAGATAAGAATTGTAGCTCTTTAGCCCAATGAAGCCATTTTTCTTTATACTGATTATGATTTGTCATATTACTAATTTTGATTAAAATGTAAAATTAGCGAATGGAATCCGGCTGTTTTTTGTTCTATCTTAAAATCGTATTCAATGGTTTGAAGTAATTTTGCATTTATGATAATAAAACAAGATATACAAGCCGCCTTTTTTGATGTGGACGGCACTTTATTGAGTTTTGAGAAGCATATTGTGCCTAACTCAACACAAGATTCCCTTGCGGAATTACATCGGAAGGGAATTAAGATTATTATTGCAACAGGAAGGTCTGCAATGAATCTGAATGAGATTTCGATGTTACCTTATGATGGAATAATTGGTTTAAATGGGACAAGCTGTGTCCTTAGGGATGGCACTACTGTTTCACATCATGCTATTCCACATGAAGTCTTCATTCGTTTCATGGAACTTGCAAAGAGATACAATGTCGCAGTATCAGTAGAAGGGAATGCTGGAGTTTTTGTTAATCAAGTAACTGCAAGAGTTGAAGAAATGTCACGTATGATTGCTCAACCTTTGCCGCAAATTCGGGATTTAACACAAATATTTATTCCGGGAGAAACTTCACAGTTATGCCTGTTTGCAGATAACCAGACTGAAATAGAAATAATCTCACAATTACCACTCTTATCATCATCAAGATGGTGTGATGTATTTGCAGATATAAATGTCGCAGGGGTTGATAAAGGGACTGGTTTGTATGAAATGACTAATTTTTATGGTCTTAATCCCTCGTTTACGGTCGCATTTGGTGATGGAGGTAATGACATTCCCATGCTTCGTAGGGCTGGAATTGGAGTTGCTATGGGAAATGCTTGTGATAATGTTAAAGATCATGCGGATTTTATAACCGGCACTGTTGATGATGACGGCATAAAATATGCCTTACAGTATTTAGGGATAATATAGGATTATGACTTTGTTTCCGAACGAATTTTACTAAGTGTCGGAAGCGTTGTACCTAAATAAGATGCTATATAGCCCAGATTTATCCTTTGAAAAAGGGATGGAAATCTCTGAAGTAATTCTATATAACGTTCCTTGACTGGAAGAATCAATCTATTTATGTGCATATCTTGAAGCCATAGAAAATTTTCTTGCTGTAATACCCGCATCCAGTTAGCGATATCAATGTTCCGAATATAAAGATTATTTAGACTTTCAATGCTAATAGAATAAACTACTGTCGGTTCCAATGTTTCTACATATTCAAAACCTGACTTATTTCTATATAAATCCCAAGAACCACATACAGCGTCCCCTTCCAAAGAAAACCAAGTAGTAATTTCTTTTCCTTCATGTAGAATATACGTACGTGTAATACCTCGTTCTATAAAATAAACATGCCGGTCAAATTTGCCGGCTCTTATCAGAATTGTTTTTGCAGGGAAAAGATGTTTTTTAAAACAAGAAGTAATCAGACGAATCGATTCATCTGAAACAGGATAGTAGCTTTTTATTTTATTGATTATATTTTCCATATTGCAATTTTACACGTTTTTATTGATAAGACCAAATTTATCAATGAAAACATGGGCAAAACAGTGTGAAATAATAAATTATATGAAGGGGCTGTCTAAAGCCCCAGTTGCATCTTTTTATATTTTCAATCCTTCCAGACGGTTTTCATCTTTGATCTGAAAACCCGGTCGTCTGATGATGATATGGTCGACAATTAAATTGCCTGACGAACTTCGTTCATTCGTCAGATTGCAAATCTGTGGCTGTTACAACCTCATTCCCCGTTTGCGTTTCTTTTTCCTGCGAAGCATCTCTGCCATTTCCTGATTGGCTTCCGCATCAGCGGCGTTGTAAGACAAGCCGTTGCCATTCAGTAATCCCAACGAACCACTGAATAACTCATTGCGTGCTGAACCGGACGGTGCGTTTGGCGTGGCAACATCATGTACTTTGGCTGTCATGCCCATACGTTCATTATATCTATTGTGCTGCAAGGCTGCGTCAATCTTGGTATAGCTGAACCGTCTGTCCACTTTGGAGCCGTTGAAACGGTAGCCGTTCTTTGTGAATACAATTCCCTGTACCTCGTCCGTTTGCTCCTTGTGCTTGAAACTGACCTCCACGCCCAAACGATGCAGGTTGGCGACAAACACGTTCCAGTTGCCGCACCTGCCGACTTCCTTTTTGAGAATGTCGTATAATTCGTACTTCGTTTTATCCGGTTCTTTCAGGCGGTTGCGCTTGACATCATCTTTTCCATTCGCCATGTGCAAACCGTATTTCAAAGTAAGTTCCTTACAGATACGGGTGCTGCGTAAACGCTCGTGCCTGTCCGAAATGGTATTGCCGTTGTTGTCGATGCGGTTGAAGGCGATATGCACATGCGGATGCTCCTTGTCGAAATGTCGGGCAATGAAGAACTGCGTGTCCCGTATGCCCATCTTCTCCATATATTCAAGTGCGATACCAGCCATTACACGATTGGGCAGTCGTGGCTCATCCTTTTTAGAGAAACTCAATGCAATATGTCCGACAGGTTTCGTAACCTTGTTGTTCATCCGTGACTGCGCATTGAAACTCTTGGCGATGGTTTCCTTGTTTTCCATGAACAAGCCGTCGTATGCCACCACCTGCGTCCCCTTGCCTTTGTCAAGGATGTAATCCACCACACCCTTGAAGTCGCTTCCCTTTACGATTTTCGCCATCATATCCCTATCTTGTTCAGAAGTTCATGAATCCTTGCTACCGCCACTTTGCAATCCCAACGGACTTCCGAAAATCCTCCGGCGTTCGCCTTATGCGCAAGCTGGTTGAGATTGTTCGCCATGCCGCAAAGCTGGCGCACATAATCGGAATGCTCTTTCGACAACCGCTCTTGCACGTATCCGTTTCGGAAACATTCCCTCATGTACTCGCTTGGCGATATGCCCGCCTCATACGCCCGTGTCAGCAGACGGAAGTAGTCGGCTGCCGCTATCTTCACACCGATGCGATAGCTCAGTTTTTCTGCCGTTTCCTTTTTCGGGCGACCGCCCTTGTTACGTCCCTTATGTTCCATATTCCTGTTTTCAATGCTGTTACTGTTTATACTGTATAGACCAACGGGATGCCACTTTCCGAGATTTGGAAAGTGAATAGCAAGCGGTTTCGGTACACCCGAAACACAAACTTGCTACCTCCCCAATTCCATCGGATGAATTTCGGGCAGCTCCCGTTTTTCTCTTCTGGGATGTCATAATCCAAATCCTTTTTTCTTGGGTTTTACTATGGTTCTTGGCGATGGATTAACGGCTAATTCCTGACGTTTTCCACACAAGTAATCGTTCAGGTCTTTGTGTCCGTTGTAGTTGTTGGAAAAGTCGCGGATACGTCCGGCAAACTCTTTTTCCAGTTCCCAATATGCTTTCCGTCCTGCCACATCATTGTCAAGCAGACAGTGGATATGCCCATAGCCGTGCAGCACGTCAATGGCTTTGGAAACATTGGCAACCGAATTGAGAATGACGTAATCCTGCCTGTCAAGGTTGGGCATGGTCGGACAATTCTTCATCCGCAAGGTGAGGAATGAAAGGTAGTCCGTCATGCCCTCGAACACGAGGCATTTCTCTCTCGGCTCACCCGCCTGCCGGATATGGCTGATGTCCTTCGGTGCGATGCAGCCCTTGAAGAAACGGTTGCGCACTTCATATCCTCCCGCCACGTTCGGGAAACCGATAGCGAAATAGGGCTTGCCGTTATGGGAGAAGTGCAGTTCCTTACATTCCGGCTTTGCCAAGGCGGTATCTATACCCCGTTCCTGCAAGTAGCGGAGCAATGCCGGATGGGAAAGTTCTTTCACTTCCAGATGTTGGAAACTCGGTTCGGATGCCTGCCGGTGAAAAGAGAAAGATACAGGTCGGACGTGTGGCATTTGCTCCGCTATCTTACCAAGCAGATAGGGTACATAGTCCGAACAGTAAAGTTCCTGCGCCAATGCGATGATGTTGCCGCCTCTGCCCAATCCGTAATCGAACCACAGATTGTGTTCCATGCTCACCTTGAACGAGGCTTCTGTTTCCTGCCGGAATGGGGATTTGTACCAAAGGTTGTTTCCTTGCTGCTTCACGGGCGAGTAGCCCAAACTTTGCAGATAGTCCGCCAGCCTGATTGTTTTTGCTTCTTGAATGTTCATAATGTATATTCCTATGGATTTGATGATGGCTGATAAAACGATGATTTGATGAATGGTGCTATATTCTTATTGTATATCAACACGATAGCCTCTCATCACGCCTTCATCAAAACATTCACCGAAAGAGAAAGTATGTCGGTAGTTTCTTTCTCTTTTCATCAGCAAAATGTCTTTGATGTAAGGTTGATGAGAGCGTAGTAGTCTGTATTCCAATATTTTATATACTTATTCATCATTTCATCAAAATAATCATAGTGTTTCTAAAAAAACTTTTGCCACGGTGTAATACCTTCCTGTCCTGCGAAGCGGGGAGTAACGGCATTCACGGTTGTAGTCCACTTGGTAGGTGGTATATGTGAGGGTATTGTGGGCTGGTGTCAGTTTCCAACACTCCTGCAACACCTTCCGTACTTGATGTTTCTCCGCTTTGACATATGTACTTGCCAATAGAACGAGTATATCATGCGGACAGAATGAAACACTGTCCACATTCATCGTTGTCATAATATCGAGAAGCAGTTCATACATTTCAATCTCCAACCGGTTACGGTTGCTGCGTATAATCTTCTGCAAGGCTTCTGTGTGCAGAAGTGACGGGGCAAACCACATACGGCTCTCTTTTTCGGTGGATAGTTTCCTGTGCTGCAAATGATAGAGGAAAGCAGGTATCTCCGCTTTCAGTTTTTGCAGGAAGTCGGTATCATCGGACTGCAGGCGGTTTATCTTGCGTACCCAATAGCGTGTTTCCCCTGCGTCTATGATGACTGGCAAATATTCGTTGTTAGAGCATAGCACGAACTTGGCGAAGAAGCCAATTTCGTCACGGTCTTTCCCTTTGGCTTCCACTTTGTAGGAGAGTGTGGTGCTGAGGTTCTTCAACCGCTCGCTGTCCTCCCTGCGGCTCAGCAGTACTTCGTCCACCACGATAAGGAGTTTCCCTGCCCAGTCGGAATTGAACTGGCTGCGGAAGTCCTCGTTGGTGTTGAATGTGACATTGTTCTGAAACAGGGCTTTCATGAAGTTCAGAAACGTGCTTTTACCCGTGTTGCGTTCTTCCGATACCAACAGCAGGATAGGCAACTTCTGAATCGGTTGCATGTATAGCAGTTGCAGGTAGTCCATACCTAATTCGTATTG
>NZ_RAYG01000005.1:0-267665 GCF_003670185.1 Parabacteroides sp. CH2-D42-20
TGCCCAGATTGGTTCGTCCGGCAACGGTGCCCAGATTGACAGCACTGGCGAAGACTGTGTCATCATGTGCGCAGGTATTAACTCAGTAGCAAAAGCCTCAAAAGGATCATGGATAACACTATCCGAATGGTCTTATTCTGATAAAAAGCAAAGATATATCCCCGTTTGCGTAAAAACGGAATTTGTTGATGGGGAGAAGATAAAGGCGGATACATATTACAAATTAGATGGAGGGGTATTTAAAGAAATACAATAGTCCCAAGGCATTGCTTATCGGAGGATCGCATGAGAGACATCTACATCAAAGACCCCGACGGCGAACCGGAGTACGACGGGGAGGAGGAAACAGAATCCGAGGACGATCGGTATCAACAAGATTGGGAAACCAGCACTTTATATTGGTAAAGAAAATCATTCAAAATAAATAATCATGGAATCAAGCAGTTACGAGGTACTTCCAGTAGAAAGCCATGAAGTACAAATTTTACAGGCAGATGCGGTTGAGAGAGCAAACGTGGACTCACAAGTTGCGACCGCAAAAAGATATCCTAGGGATATCAGAAGGAGTATTGATAATTCCGTGGTAATGGCCACGATGAATCAAGACACGGCAAGGTCATGCAGTTACGCCTTGCCAAGAGGAGGGAAACCTATTACTGGCCCATCCGTACACCTCGCCAAGATAATCGTATCTAATTGGGGTAATATCAGGACGGAGGCCAAAGTTATCCAAATAACGGACAAGCAGATCATCAGCAGGGGTACATGCTGGGATCTGGAGACAAACGTAGCGTCCGCGTTCGAGGTTCGTAGGAGCATAGTGGATAGCAAGGGGAAACGTTACTCAGACGACATGATTACCGTCACCGGTAACGCCGCCAACTCCATAGCTTATCGCAATTCGGTATTCGCCGTTATCCCCAAGGCCATAGTGGACAGGGTCTACCAAGCCGCCCAGAAATTCATCACGGGGGATCTGTCCGACGCTGACAAGATATTAAAAACGAGAACTAATATCATCAACAAGTTCAAGAACGAGTACGCCATAACGGAAGAGGAGGTCATTAAACTATGCGGCAAACAGACCAGCAATCAGATAGGCCCCGACGAGATCGCCATGCTGATCGGGATCATACAAGCGTTAAAGGACGGGGATACCACGGTAAACGATCTAATCCTTCCAATTCGCGAGACAAAGAAAGATGTCGATCAAAAAAAGGAGACGATGAGACAGTCTAAAGGCAAAAACAAAGAGGACATGCCATGAACAAGTACTCATCCTATACCAACGCCGAGCTGGAGGAGCATTTATCAAACTACCTTATTGACTCTTGGAGTTACAGCAAGGTAGCCTCTTTCTCCCGGAACGAGAAGGAGTTCGAGAAACGGGAGATTTACCGGGAAAGATCCAGATCATCCTCCAGCACGGTAGCGGGTAACGCCTATCATTCGGCCTTGGAGTATTTCTTCATGGAGCTACAGCGCAAGGGGCAGATAATACCGATCACGGAAATGGAGAGGGTAGCGTTCTCATACATAGAGGAGGTACACCCGAATGATTGGAAGATACAGAAAACGACACCTACCGTAGAGGAATGCAAGATCGAGGCCACCAAGAGCGCCACGAGGCTTATCAATAACTTCTACGGGGAGAAGGATATCTATCTTTCCGGTATCAAGGAGATAATCGCCGTGGAATCAAGGTGCGAGGAATGGGTAACGATAAACGGGGTGGACATCCCCCTGCCCTGCCACGCTAGGCTAGACTTGGCGATAAGGACGGAAAGCGGTCGTACGGTCATCATAGACCATAAGTCAAGGGCCAAGTTCACCGATGACGAGGAGCTAACGTTTACCTGCGGGAAACAGGCAATGACCTACGTCAAGTGCTATGAGTCCCGCTTCGGGGAGAATGTTGACGAGGTATGGTTCGTGGAGAACAAGATCTCGAAAAACAAGGACGGCTCCTCCCAGTTGAAGAAATTCGTGATCAATCTCGATAACGACACGAGGAAGCTTTACGAGGCCATATTGTACGAGCCGCTAAAAAGGATGATAGAGGCCGTGTCCGATCCGGATTACGTGTACATGATCAACGATAGCGACAACTTCGTGGACAGGGCCGAGCTTTATAATTTCTGGGCCAAGACGCTGATAGCGGAGGTCGATGATTTCAACGTGCCCGAGTCAAAGAAGGAATTGATATCGAAGAGACAGAAAAAAATACGGGACGCTTCCCTTGGATCGGTAAACCCCAAGGTAATATCCGAGTTCAAGAGGAACGCTTCCTCATTCATTCAATATGATTTATCCAATAGTAATATGACAAACAGCGAGAAAATAGAGCATATCCTACGGACATTCGGGGTGATCGTGAACGTGTCCAAGGAGATTAACGGGTACTCGTCAGACACGTATCTGCTAGAGGTATCCGCTGGGACAAAGATCACGACAGTGATGAAATACAAGCTAGACATAGCGAACGCTCTGGACGTGCCATCCATAAGGATGGGTAACGAGCTTATGGTGTATGAGGGAAAATCCTACCTCTCCATAGAATCACCGAAGAAAAGAACCAAGTCCTTGTACTGGGACAAGAAGTATATCGACGGCATGAGGATTCCCATAGGAACGGATAACTTCGGAAGGCTCGTGGTGTGGGATCTCGATAACAACTCCACGCCTCACGCCTTGATTTGCGGAGCTACCGGTAGCGGTAAATCCGTGTGTATCATATCCACGATAGAATATGCCCGCTTAGCCGGTATCCGGGACATCGTAATTTTCGATCCGAAATACGAGTTCTGTAATTATTCCTCCGAGAAATACATAAAGGTCTATAATGATATAGAAGAAATAGAGGCCAAGATGAAAGAGCTCGTACAGGATATGCAGGAAAGGGCTAAATCGAGGGCATCATGGAAAACGCTGGTGGTGTTCGATGAGTTCGCCGACGCAGTAGCGTCCTCCCGTTCGGGAACGGAACTTGACATAAAGGAAATGGTCGAGGTTGGCCAGCGAAAGAACGCTTTCGGTTTCCTCGAGCCTAAAATGGAACTACGTACGGTTGGCCGTGAGAAGTCATTGGAGGAGAATCTGAAGATGTTGCTACAAAAGGGACGATCGCTTGGGTTCCGGATCATGGCGGCTACGCAAAGAGCGTCGGTTAACGTGATCACGGGAGACGCTAAGGTGAATTTCCCCGTACAGATTTGCTTCCGTGTACCCAAGGAGATTGATTCCAAGGTTGTCCTTGACGAGCCGGGAGCCGAGACGTTGGGCGGCATGGGGGACGGACTAATGAAATCTCCCGAGTATCTAGGTATCGTGAGGTTCCAAGGTTTTTATAAAAAATAACGGCCATGGTTAAAAGGTACCAGCTATCCGAGTCTTTCATTAAAACACTGTCCCGCCATCTATCAGTTATCCTAGAACACGTGGATTCCAAGGGAAGACCAAGGATAGCTGATACCGTAAGATTAGCCAAAAAGGATCTAAAGAAACTCGAGAAAATAATCCAAGATGAAAGAACTGATATTATGCCTCAATGAGGCATGTTCTAAAAGACATTGCCTTTGCCATCAACGGCAGAGGCATTGGACAGACCCGTCTAAAAAAGAAGGGGAAACTGTGAGGCCGGAATCGGCCTTACTTGACGGGAATACTCCTTGCAAAGGGTATGTCCCACAATACGAGAGAAGAAAATACAACATTAAATATTAATGATATGGGAAAGAGAAAAGAAGGTTCTTACAACTTTGACAAGAACGTACAAATGTTTTTGGCTTGCGCAAAAGACGATAACCGACCCGCTATGGAATGCGTATATTTCAAGGGAGATTGGGCCTACGCCAGTGACGGATATATTATCGTTAAAAACAGGATATCCGAATGCTCAAACCTTGACGAAGCCATGATACAGGCGTTAGACGGCAAATTACTGCATAGTCTATTTTTTAAGGACATGTTGAAATATGATGACATCCTTATCTCTGGTGACGGGATAGAGTGTCATAAGAAAAATGATAAGGCATTCTTCTATTTCGCGGATGAGAACTTAAAATATCCAGACGCAGAGAAAGTGATACAAAATTATCTGGCAAAACCCAGTGTTCCGCTTCCTCAAATATCCTTTAACATGGGCTTGTTCGACATAATGAGGAAAGCTTTATATGAATGCGATCGATGCACGGCTACTTTCAAGGGCGTTAACGATGCCATCATTTTTGACAGCATGGTAGAAAACGTAAGCAGTATCGGATTAATCATGCCTTTATACAATGAGTCATTAAATCAAGAAGCTAATTAATATTAGAGTGTGTTTTCCATAGTATTTGATTTAGGTTAGTTAATGATTATCCCCGCCGTCCGTGAGGATATGCGGGGCAAACACGGTGGTATGGCGAAATTGGTAGACGCAAGTTTGATAGCAAACCGTTATAAGAACTAGATCAATACCAGCTAAGTAGTGTCGTATGCCGTAAGGTACTGGGTTGTAATGAACGGATATTATTCCATTAATGGAATAGGATAGCTAGACTATCTAAAATGTAGCTCGTGCGGGTTCGAGTCCCGCTACCACCACAAATAACAAATCTAATTATGGAAACAATACAGAATTTAGATCATTTGGTAATGGCTATATACCTCATCACCGCGATACTAGGACTTATAGCAGTGATCTTGGCAGGATTCTTATTAATAAACGAAAAAAGAAAACATCCATGGGAAAAGTAAAGAACATAACCTCTTTAAAGAGCAGACTAGACCGTATATTCTCTGTATTTATAAGAATAAGGGATGCTGACGGCAACGGTTATTGCCGTTGCATAAGCTGTGGGAAGATCGTGCATTGGAAAGAGGCAGATTGCGGACATTTCGTCAACCGGTCACATATGGGTACCAGATACTGCGAGAGAAACTGCAACGCTCAATGCAGGTCTTGCAACCGTTTCGACGAGGGCAACAACATCGGTTATGCCAAGGGCTTGATAAATAAGTATGGCGTAAAAGTAATTAACGAGCTTGAGGTGAAAAAGCACTCTATCTCCAAACTCTCGGCATTCGATTACCAATTGATGATCGAAGATTACAAGAAACGAATAAAGGATTTGAGGGATCAGAAAGGCATAAAGGATTGAAATGGCGAAGAAACCTACCAAGCAACCCGAGCGTATCAGATGCGTCGATTGCGTGAACGGTAAGCCTCACAAGGGACTAGCTGTATGGTGCATAGTGCTAAATACCGGAAGAGTAGCTAATAGTCTTAGGTTTTGCGATGTATTCAAAAGGAAATTATGATTACATGATATAAAAAACATGCTTATGGAGAATTAGCGTATGGATACAAGGAAAGAGCTGACAAGCTATTTTCCGCACGATAGCAATGCCAGAAACTCAGATAAGCTGATTCGTTTACGAATGAGGCATAAAGCCGCCGGATATGGTGTTTTCTTCATGATATTAGAACGTCTTAGAGAGGAGCCAAACTATATGAGTGTCAAAGATTATAACATGATAGCCTTTGACCTTCGTGAGGACGCATCCTTAATAAAATCCGTCATTGAGGATTTCGGGTTATTTGTCTTTACCGAGGACGGTAAGTACTTCTACTCCGAGAGTTTCAAGCAAAGGATGGGATTCAAGGACGATAAATCAAGAAAACGATCAGAAGCCGGGAAGTTAGGCATGGCTAAAAGATGGGGAAATAACAATGTTATAACAAATCCGCAAAGCAACGATAACAATGTTATAACAAAAACGGATGAAATTGTAACAAGAAAAGGAAAGGAAAGGAAAGGAAATAAAAATAGAGAGAGTCTTAATACGCGTGAGACGCTTTTCGAGAATTTCAAGAATGAGTTATTGGGGAACGAGGAATGGCGCAGATACGCTTGCCAGATATCGGGATTGAGCGTCGCTTTCAATGACCTCATTCCCGGCGAGCTGGATAACTTCCTAGCTTGGATGGTATCCACCGGGGAGGGCGATACGCTAAAAACGATAGATGACGTTAAGAGACGATTCACCTATTGGTGGCAAGGAACAGGACTAAGGGCTTATAATCAAAGACATAATGGAGGAACAAGAAAAGAAACTTTCGGAGGCTATACAAGCCATGCGGGGGCCTACGGAAAAAGAGAGGCTCCAGCAAAAACAGGTGTTCAACCTAGTGAAGAAGCACGCAAGGACTATACAGAACGTTTCTAGGTACGATCTCTCGGACGATACGGAGTACATCAGCCACGCCCGGATGATAAAGGCGCTCGGTTGTAATTACCTAGGGATCGAGAGGCGGCAATTCGAGACAGACAGGGGGAATGACAAGGTTTTGAGATTCCTGTTGTATTATTTCAACGATTGCCCGTTGGCCGAGTCCGTATTCCCGGAGGAGAACTATAAGCTGCACAAGAACCTCCTTATCGTGGGAGATCCGGGAACGGGCAAAACGCTCATGATGCAGATATTCGCCGATTACCTGAAATTGACGGATAACCCCAAACGCTTCGTGAACCTATCCGTGACCCAGATGATGAACTATTACAAGATCCATGGTCACATAGACAGGTTCACGTACAACGAGGAGGCCGGGAAAGGGAGCATGGAAGGGAACCCGTTCGATATCTGCCTTAACGATATCGGTCTTGAGACGGAGAACCAGAAAAGCTACGGCACCAGCCTTAACAGCGTAATAGACGAGTTCCTATACGCGAGGTACGAGATATACCAGTCCCATCAGAAGAAGTATCATATCACTTCCAACCTGTCCGTCACGGATTTCAAGAATCGGTTCGGAACTAGACTGGTGGACAGGTTCAAGAGTTTTAACGTGATAATCCTAAACGGAGAAAGCAGGAGAAGATAACATGGAAATAACAGAGAGATTGAGAAACACCCCTACCGGGTTGATCGTGTTGGTAGGAGACATGAAAATTGTCGTGGAAAAGTACAGGCCTTACTACAACGGGCAGAACAAGATCCCGTGCAGGGGATGCGTCTTTCGGGACGAGGGAGCGAGATTCTGCGAATACTCATCTGCTTGCATGGCCCATCTGAGGCCGGATCACGAGAGCGTAGTTTTTGCTAAAACGAGAGAGACATGAATGTTTTATCCTTATTTGACGGAATGTCTTGTGGTAGGATCGCATTAAGAGAACTCGGGATTGAACCGGAGCATTATTATGCGAGCGAGATCGACAAGTTCGCCATATCCCAAACGAGGCTGAACTTCCCGGACACGATACATTTAGGGGACGTGACTAAGTGGAGGGAATGGGAGATAGATTGGGGAACGATAGATCTCATACTGGCAGGAAGTCCTTGCCAAGGATTCTCTTTCGCCGGCAAACAACTGGCTTTCGATGATCCTAGAAGCAAGCTCTTCTTCGTATTCGTGGACATACTGAGCCACGTGAAGGCATTGAACCCGGATGTGTTCTTCTTGCTTGAGAACGTAAACATGAAGAAAGAGCACATGCGGGTAATTACTGAGTATTGCGGTGTTCATCCAGTCAACATAAACTCAAATTTGGTGTCGGCCCAGAACCGGAACCGGTGGTATTGGACGAACATAAGGACAAAGAAGGTCGGACTGTTCGGGGAGATCCACTCCGACATACCGCAGCCAAAGGACGAGGGTATATTGTTAAGGGATATCTTGGAGGAAGAGGTTGACGAGAAATATTACTTGAGCGAGAAGGCCATCAGGTATATCTCAAACGATAAACGTATGGAGAAACGATTCACCCAGATCGACGGGGATAAAGCGGTCTCCTTGATGGCCGTTGGCACATGCAATAACACCGGAACCTTTATCTCGGTAAACGGGAAGGCACCATGCCAAAGAAGTTCGACCGGGAGATCCATAATGAGTGAGCGGCAAGAACGAAACCTGAAAGATCAAGGGGAGAAGGCGAACTCGTTATTGGCAACCTCATATAAGGGATCGCAAGCCAACGGGATGACCCTAGTAGAGACATCATCTATCCGGAGATTGACCCCGATCGAGTGCTCTAGGCTACAAACCGTTCCTGATTGGTACAAATGGGATTGCTCTGATACGCAGATATACCGTTTGTTAGGCAATGGATGGACTATCAAGGTTATACGACATATACTTAGTTTTCTAAAGAAAGACATTCATCATAGTTGAAAGATGCATTCATCTATGATGAGATAAATAAAAAAACAGAGAAAATGACAAATGAGGAATTGAAGAAATATAAACGGCCATTACCAATGGCATTTACGATGCTTCCGATCGATTTCATATATGAGCATATCGAGGATGAGCACGGAGTTTACGAGACGGGTATGTTCACCTACAAAGGAAAGGACATCCTCATAAATAAGGAAATGGGTGAATGGCATCTGTCCGTATCCGCCAATCACACGCTCGGATATTACGAGCTGAAAGAGATACGATACAAGTTCATGCCGGACAACATGCAGGTGGCGCAGATATTCCCTCCACGTAATGAATTTGTCAACCTACATGAGAATTGTTTCCACCTGTACCAAATCAAATTCGATAAATAAGTCATGAGAAATAAAGAACTAATAGCTCTTCTCCAAGAGCAAGACCCGGAAGCGGAGGTAATGATCCGCACGTCCGATGGAGAGTATGAGTACGATCCGGTGGATGTCACATGGGACGAAGAGATAGAATGTGTAATTATTCAGGAGGGGTAAATATGGAAGAGAAAATAAAACAATGTCCCGAGTTCCCCTTTTTCGGCGCATCTTATCCAGACGCAATATGCTGTGACGGCTATCTATGGGATCTTGACTCATATGATAGCGAGGTTGGGGGATTGACCATAGGCGGGGATGTCCCCTGCCCTTTCTGCAAGACCGAGGAGTTTATAGAGTACGACCCTTTTGGTTTATTATACGTAGGGAATGACAAGGAGAAAACACGTGAATGGTATTTTTCTTACATCGAAAAATTGAGGGAAGATATAGATAATAAGAAATATTTTAACAACGAATTATAATATGAATCAAATTTGTACGAATAAAGAACAATCATCCCGGCTATTAGAGGCCGGGATAAGACCGGAGACAGCAGACATGTATTTGGATGAGTTTGAATTGCCGGTCGCATTTGAATATGGCAGGGTTGAAAAGCATGTGGGTCAAGATATGGCATTCCCGGCTTGGTCTCTATCTAAGATGATAGAGATGTTACCTACAAATATTAATGGATATATTTTGAGTGTAGACTTCGAAAATAAAGGGGTAGAATATTCAATGACTAATTTTTGCGATAGACTTGACTATCTTTACATTAAAGGTTACGAAAACCTATTTGATGGTATAATTGATTGCATCGAATGGCTCATCAAGGAAGGACACCTTGACAAGAAATTCCTAACAGATAAATGCGGCGATTGCCGACTTATCGAGGATGAAGACGCTAACGGAAACGCTTGGTGCGCTTTCCATCAAAAACCGGTAAGGTGCGATAGCAAGGCTTGTAAGGATATTTTAGAGAAAGGAGAGTCAAATGCGTGAGATTAAATTCAGAGGAAAAAGTACGACAAGCGGGAAATGGGTACATGGTATGCTTACGACACTAAAGGATTTAGGGGCAGAAAAGCAAGATATGATAATCATAAAAAAGGAAGGAGTATTCAATGAAGGCTCTGCCTCTCCGTTTTTTATGGAATGGGATTACATTCATAAAGACACCGTAGGCCAGTTCACAGGCTTAAAAGACAAGAGCGGAAAGGAGATTTACGAGGGGGATTTAATAAAAGCTCCAAGCGGACGTATTTATGCCGTTATTTTCTCAACATGGAAATATGAAGAGAAAAGAGAATTTTTCAAAGTAATTGACATATACGAACATACAGGATGGTGCATATCCCTAGATGGGGTTAATCCATGTGAACTGCTGGACTTTGAGGTGTGCCAAGGATGTGTTATTGGAAATGTTTATGACAATCCCGAACTGCTGAAAGGAGGTGAAAAAAATGAAAGCAATAACTATTAAACAGCCTTGGGCAAGCCTTATCGTTTATGGACTGAAAGACATAGAAAATAGGAATTGGAAAACAAGCTACCGAGGGCGTGTCCTAATACACGCTGGAATGAAAGCTGATAATCATTGGTCTGCATCTATGACCATATGTAATAAGGTAGATGAGTTTCTTAGAGAAATTTCAAAAAGTGGTACAGATTGGAGCAATTATACTTTTAGCGCAATCATTGGTAGCGTTGAGATTGTGGATTGTGTCCAGAACCACCCATCGCCATGGGCTGAAAAGGATGTTTGGAATTGGGTACTTGCAAACCCTGTAATGTTTGACAAGCCGATAACAGGTGTGAAAGGCAAGCTTTCGTTTTGGGAATTTAAACAGTAAGTATTAACAATGGAAAGAGATATTGATATGAGACAGACGATAGAGGAAGCGGCAAAAGAATATTTAAGCCAGTTCCCATGGGAGGAAGGTGATAAACTAGCCTACCATATATGCGAGTTTGATTTTAAAGCTGGATTTAAAGCCGGTGCCGAATGGCAGGCAAATCAATCCCCGTGGGTAAGCGTGAAGGAACGATTGCCTGAAAATCAAGACATAGTCTTGGTTAGAGGTGAGTACGGAGGCAAAGCCACCGCTTATTTACATGGTGAGTATAGCGGCTTTATCGTTTACGGGGAGGACGCTTATAAGGTATTCGGGGAGATTACCCATTGGATGCCTATACCCGATCTTGAGGAATAGTATTAACCGAGCCTTCATGGGAAGGCTCATAATTAAAAAGATATGAATATAGGATACATAAGACAAAAAGAAAAGGAGCATGCCTGTGATTACTGGCTCATGCTTGCGTATCGTACGTTATTAGGACGTGCTAAGAATAGTCGAAAGCGTAAAGAATTAGCTCGAAAGATAATCCGTATATGCAAAGGAAAGGATAAACATATCATGGATATATCTGATGATTACAGGTTTTGGACAGCGAAGGAAATGTATGATTATATAGTTAAAGCAAAGAAAGTTGTATTGCTCATCATGTTTCTGTTAATGTTCTGTAGTTGTAGAACGTACAATGTATATCTTATAGATACAAATTCGGTACCGGTTTATTCCGCTCCGGTAAAGCCTCTTGCAAATAGATATACTTCCTCTTTTCAAAAGGCTGACAGTCTTTTTGAAAAGGTCTCTAAAGAAGCGGTTAAAGCCGCATACGAGAAAACAACGCATTTAATTTCAAATTAAAACATCTAATCATGGAGACTAAGATATGTAGAAAATGTGGCAAGGAATTGTCGATAGATAACTTTTATAAGGACAGATCAGCGGAGGATGGGCTTCGCTGCTACTGCAAGGCTTGTATAAAAGCCTATAATGCCTTTAAGAAGAACAATATAGGGGGGGTAAAATGACCCGGGTGTTCACGAACCCGGATCTGGCCACGATCAAGCCGAGGGAACTCATTGAAGAGTTGAAATCTAGAGGTTATAAGGGGACGCTCACCTACGAGCAAGTAATAACATTATAATGTAAATACAGTTGAAAATCATGGACGTATTTAACGATAATCCATTTGCCAAAGACACGCCCGTCACTCCGTTCTCGAATGGGACGGAAGCGCAATCGTGGCACGAATGTAATTGTGATAAGTGTATCAAGTATGAGAACCAATCCGAATCAGAGGAAAAAGCAAAATGCAAACTGGCATATCATATTGATTATGGGTTCGTGTTAGGAACTATCCCGCTTTGGGTTGCTAAGGAAATAGGGGTTAGATATGACCCTTTATATCAGACAGGGCGATTACACTCACAATGTCGTGAATTTAGGACTGGTGACGAACCTTTTTAATTGTCAACTAAGAAGAATATGAATAAAACAGATCGAATAGAACGTATTAGGAGAGATATTGACCTGCAAATTAGTTGTTACCATCATAGAATTGACATCCTCGATAAGAGGAGAAATAAACTCATAGGAATAAGCAAGAACATCTTTGATCCTCATGCCCTCATACCAATTTGGTATGATGACATTGAAGAGTGGATAAAAGGACATCCATTCCCCAAAACATGTATTGATATGGTGTATCAAAACAAAGAAATTGCTTTCAATAACTCTTTAGCGTGTAATACATATCAGATAGATTATCACATTGTAAAATGCAAACCTCGTGAATATTATATAGATAAGTATTTAAAATAAACAATTAGAAATCATGGAAGAAAACATCAAAGAGAAATCGATAAAACTAGCTATAGAGGCTATGAGGCCCTTACCGGTAAACTCTTTCGCCGGATATTGCAGCGTAGGCGATGATCGGTCTCCGGAAGAGAAGCATAAAGATGACATGAGATTCTGCAAGGAGTTCAATGAGCTTCAATCAGATATACTCATAACCTTGGCCTATAAGATAGAGACATTTCTTAATAGCTAAGGAATAAAACACATCAAGGCTACCTAAAAGCAATAGGTTTTGATCAATATGTCAAAACCTATTACTTATATCCTTTAATTTTATCGCAAAAAATGGAACAGCAAGATATTTCATTATCCTACGGGATACACCGTTCTCCATCTATCGGAAACGAGGGGGAATTATCAGAATGCGTAAATTTGATACCCAAGAATGGTGAGTTGGTGAATATACAGCCTCCGAAAGAATTAGGCATAACCCTTCCGGAAGGATCGATACTTATGTACGTGCATCGGACAAAGGATTTCCTTCACTATATCTTTTTCCAGACGAATGTTTTACGTTATGCGGATACGGACGGAACGACCCATCTTATTGGAGCGAACCAATATGACAAAATTCCCAAAGCTATCACGTCCATAGGAAACACCTTGATTGTAATAAGCGAAGATCCTACAAGATATTTACTTTGGGATGGAGAGTTTTATAAGGAATTAGGAGATAAGCCCCCCTTCCCTATCCTGTCATTCGGATTGGTAGGATCATTGGATAAGACCGAACAATTGTCCGTATCCGTTGATCCTCCCTATGATGGAGCCTTTACGGAAGATCAACTATCAACTATCAGTAATTCCGTGATGGGATATGTCTCAAAATTTATCAGGGAGAGAAGCGTGGATAGAGGCATGTTTATATATCCGTTCTTTATTCGTTACGCTTATAGACTATATGACGGAACGTCTTACATGCAATCAGCCCCGATACTGATGATACCATCGTCCGGAGTAACCCCTCACGTTCCGTTTACTATTGACGTGGACACAGAAGATTTTGACGCAAAGATCATTGTAAACTTCATTATATCCTCAGTGGTATGCTCCATTAATTACAAAGTCAGCGGAATGGGGAATCAAAGGGAATGGTGGAAGGACATAGTTAAAAGCCTTGATATATTCATAACGCCGCCAATATACACCTTTGATTATTATGGGGAGATTAATGGGGCGCAAAAGATATCAGACGATAACGGTTTCGGGGTGTACTCTATAGGTGGAGGATATTACAACAGGCATACATTCGAGGAAGCCTTGTCCATAGCCCTGCCGGGATCAGGTTATACCGATCAATTCGTCTTACCCGGAAAGTCCATGGATAATAAGGTGCCGGATAATTCATTGTTTTACAAAGTAGCAAGCATAACGTATGAGGACTTGTGCGGTTATAACGGGGGTGAAAGACGTTCTCTCACGTTAGAGGATAATGTGCTGGGATCGTTGCAAAATCGAGAGCAACTTGTTGACGCGGACGGGTACCAGAATTTAGATTGGCTAATACCTGATTATTCCTATACTTATAACCAGCGGTTAAATATAGCTAATATAAAAAGGATACTATTTGATGGTTATCCTCCGGAGTCCATGGTAACGTACAACGACGGTAGCAGCACGTTGAGCATAAAGGTTTTCATAAGAGAAGGAGAAAAAGATATCGTCGTTCAAACATCCTCCTCATATAACCTTGGTATCAATTTGCATTACCTATATTACCCCAACGCTAACGCATACAAGATGGTGATAACACGGAATTCGGACGGATACCAAGCGATCGTTACCCTCTCTCCGCATAACACGCTGAACGGGGCTTACTATTTCGACTCATACGCCCCGATCATATTTAAACCGGGCAGCGATAGCACACCAATATCAACGGACAAGTCGGTCAATATGCCAAACAAGATATATACGTCCGAGGTCAATAACCCGTTTTATTTCCCGTTGGCGGGAATAAACACGGTGGGAACCGGTGAGATCGTAGGTATCCGATCCACCACGAAAGCGCTGTCCCAAGGGCAATTCGGGCAGTTTCCCTTATACGCTTTCTCTTCCGATGGGATATGGGCCTTGCAATTATCGGACGCGGGATTGTATTCCTCCATCCAACCTATAAGCAGGGATGTTTGCAATAATCCGGATAGTATCACGCAACTGGATTCCTCGATAGTATTCAGTACCGAGCGTGGCCTTAAATTATTGCAAGGCTCCGATATCAGCCTTTTATCGTCATCCTTGGAAGGAGCAAATATTGATGAGACATTCTTTAATGTCAACCCGGATTTTAGCGATCTGTTCATCCCGGACACGGGAACTTTCGTAGAGACATTGCGAGCTTGTAAGATTGCCTATGATTATACGAATTCCCTATTGCATATTTATCCCAAAGGGACTAGAAAGCATTATGTATATTCTTTGGACACCGGGGAATTCTCCACTTTCGTAGGGGAAGAGGTCAAGGCCATGGCTCAAGATTATCCAAGCTCGGTAGTGCAAATAGGTAACGCCTTGTACTCACTGGAAAAATATGTCTCGGAAGAGACCAGAAAAGGCATAGCGATCACACGTGCCTTGACGTTAGGAGATCCTTTCTCTTTGAAGGTACTAGTCGATCTTAGGACGTTGGGTTTACGAAAGGATGAGTCCTCAAAAATCAAGATAGCGGTATTCGTAAGCGCGGATAGGAAAAATTGGTCTCGGCTTAAATCTCTTAGGCAAAGGGCTTTTAAATACTATCGGCTCGTTTATTTCTCAAACCTATATGATTTAGATACATTATCAGGAACCAGAGTAAGATTCGAGACTAGAAGGGATTGGAGGATGCGTTAAAGTACCCCTCGGCCTAGCCGAGGGTATATGTCATTTTTTTTGCTTGTAACTGGCCGCTACCTTCAACAACTCAATAGCGGAATTAGTGTTTTTAGCGTCCTCGAACTTTATAGAGGATACCTTTGGTACCACGAACTCACTAGCCTTTAAATAAACAGCGCATTTATCCTTATCCTTTAGCTTGAGGAAAGCTTTCTTGAACTCTTCCTGATTGTCGATTACGAAATCACGGAAAAAATTCTTTATCTCCGTGTTCTTATTCCGGGTTCCCTTCTCCCTTCCTCCCATCTTCATGTGACCATTCTCAAAACCTTTTCTCATGATCTATAATCTGAAATAAACATCCTTAACCTGTGTCTCCCTTGCCTCGTTTATGATATTTCTTCTATCCACCTCCTTTTGAGAGGCGTACATCTGTACCCTAGATGGATCTACCATCCTATACCAAAAAGACAATACGCTATCAACCACGAAACGGTGGATATAAACGGCCAATCTCCTCGGATCCCCACGCCATCCTCTTTCCATCACCAAGTTTATGATCCATTCCCTATCATCCTTCACCTCGTCCGTTACGGCACGGCTCTGAACCCAAGGTGAAAACGCCCGTAAATGGCCGGTAGCCTCCGACAACGCGTCATTCACTTGACGAAACATCCAATCCGCCGTTTCCTCTGAGGTCTCCAGCCCAGCTCTTTCCTTTCCGGGAAGGCCCGATACATCCCCTACCTTCCATGTCTCGAAATCCACGTCATACTCAATCTCGCACCTCAATAGCGTTATCGTTAACTCAAATCCACGCATATCGACACGTGGCTGTATGATTTTCCTGTCTCTCATATTTCTCCTGTTTCTATAATGACATCATCAACAATGACATCATCGATATCCTTAAACGGCTTCCTCTTGCACTTTCGCGGGGCTTTCCTTGAATAGGCGGTTTCCTCTATCATGGACGCTATTCCCTTTAACTCCTCCTCTAGCTTTCCGGCTAGTTCCTCAAAGTAAATCAGGCACCAATTCCAAAGGACGAACCACACCACGTATTTATGGGCCAAGGTCGCCAACGACTCGCCATCATATCCTCCACGACGATCCTTCATGCGCAACACCCAATTCACGGCATCGGTATCCAATGAGTCTTCCGAATCGCCGGGCATATCCTCCAAGATACCGGACAAGGAAACCTTTAAGGTCGCCACCGCCTCCTCTATCTTGCGTCTTATAAAAGTATCATCGGCCTCGTTATCATCGGACTGCGAGGAGAATCTTTTACCGGGATCCTCCTTTCTCATATCTCCCAGCCTCCACGTCCACTGGTCTATGTCATGCTTTAAATATGTCCAACCTAGATTTATGTCCATATCATGCTTTTTTTAATAGCGGGGGATTCTTCCTGTATATATTCTTCACGCACATAACGGACATATCCTCCCACAAAGATTTATAAACCCCTATCCTATCAGGCTTCCGATCGGAAAGCCAACTCATCATGGAATAACCTACCAGAGCGTCCAACAGGTTCTCGTCCAATTTCCTGTTGACATTCCAACGTGTATCCTCCGTCCTGACCTCCCATACGAACCCTTTTTCCGAATAAGCGGAAGAGGTTATGATTTTGGACATACCTTCCTCCAGCGACCTCGCCGCCTGTTCCATATATGTCCTTATAAGAGGCCTGTCCTGTTCCGTTATCTTTATCTTTAGATATAGGCTTTCCCCGCTATCCCCGACGAGATCACGTCCCTCGAAGCTGGATAGCATCTCGCATTTATCTATCGCCTTTATATATTCAAACTCATATGTCATTTGTGATCCTTTTCTGGCAAAAATAGGGCTTTAGGTATGATTATTTTGTTATTTTGGTTATTCTGACAAAACCAAGTCCTTTTATTCGATTTATTTGCGATTAAAAAGACCAATCATGAAACGACTTATTCCTAAATCTCGGTTTTCCCGACGCCCCACGACGGTTGACAGCGTCAAACACCGCATCAAGATATCAGGCACGGACAAGACCAACATACCTTTACTGTCTAGGTGCCAAAACGCTTGGGAAAACCTTAGCGATTTCAGGGCCACCCGTCTTCGTAATTTCCGTTACGTGTTCGGTGACCAATGGGGTGATATCGTGGTGGACAAGGACGGGGAAAGGGTGAAGGAACGCGATAGGATAGCGAGGCGTACGGGAGGGGTCGCTTTGCAGAACAATCATCTTTTCAAGATCGTAAATACTTTGGCGGGGTTATACGCAAAGACCGCTACCCTTCCCGTATGTTTCGCCCGGCAGAAAGACGCGGATACCAAGTCACAGATGATGACGGACGCTTTACAGACCAACTGGGAAAATAACCTTATGAAAGATGTCCTCACCTCTGAGATGATAGAGTTTATTTGCGGTGGATGCGCCGTGGTAACGGAAGAATGGTCTAGCCATGACGATATAGAGGACAGCTACACCTACGTGGTCAACCCTTCCTATTTCTTCTATGAGTCGAAAGCCAATGATCCAAGGCACTGGGATGATTCCTTGATCGGGGAGATCCGTGACTATACATTAGGCGAGCTGGCCTCGGTATTAGCGGAGTCCGAGTATGATTACAGGCAATTGGAGGAGATTTACTCACCTTGGCTCAATCGTATGGAAAATCTGGGAACCCAGCAGACGGATCGTTTCATGGACGAGTCTTTCGACACGCCTCCCGCCGCCGACCTGTGCCGGACCTACCATGTTTGGACACTGGAGAACAAGCCTAGATACCGTTGCGTGGATATCATGGACACCGATGATCCTATATACAGGATAGAGCTTAGCGATCTTCCTGTCATCAAGAGAGAGAACGAGGATCGTATGCGTATGGGAATGTCACAGGGATTACCTCCGGAGGAGATCCCATTGATAGAATACACCTATATAATAGATCAATATTGGCATTTCCAAATGCTATCACCGGACGGACGTGTACTTACCGAGTATGACACGCCTTATGAATATAAGTCTCACCCCTATATTTACAAGCTACACTATTTGGTGAATGGACGGACAGTTCCTTTTATTTCCGTTATCATAGATCAGCAACGATACATCAACCGGCTGATCATGCTTAACGACTTGGCTATCCAATCAGCGGTAAAGGGAGTAAAGATGATCCCTAAAGACTCCGTTCCGGACGGGATGTCCAATCGTGAGTTCGCCGAGCAATTCGTTGAGATCGGATCATTTATTTTTTATGAGCCGTCCAAGAGCGGGAACAAACCGGAAGTCATAACATCGAACTCTACCAATATCGGTACCACGGAGCTATTGCAATTACAATTGAGTTTCATAAACGATATAACGTCCGTGTCGGAAGCCTTGCAAGGGAAAACCCCGTCGGGATCAACAGCGGCAAGCAGATATGCCATGGAAACACAGAACTCCACTACATCTATCGCTACGTTACTAACCAAGTTCTCCACGTTCGAGGCCGAGATCGCTCGTAAAAAGATGAAAACGATCCATCAATATTATCAATCCCCAAGGAACATATCGATGGAGAGATCAGCGGGTTATGCCACTTATAATGAGTATGACCCGAAGACAGTCCAAGATATAGATTTCAAGGTCAATATCAAGGAATCCGCTGAATCTCCGGTAGCGAGAATGATGTTAAACGACTTGGTGAAGGAATTATGGATGGCCGGAGCCATTTCTGCGGAGCAAATGTTATCACTATCATATTACCCCGGATCAGACCAGATACTTCAGTCCATTCAATCCAACAAACAAGTGGTTGAGCAAGGTGGTAATATCCAAGGTGTCCCAGCTGATCAAATGAACGCAATCAACGGACAGGTTAATCAAGATGCGCTCAATAAGGCACGACAAGCCTTGATGTCAGCATAGAGGATAAAGTGTAATATCACTTTCTTTTCCCTTCTATGCTCATTAGGTGCCTTATCCTAGCCTTAATCTCATGAAAGTTTATAGGCTCGAACGACAACGATTCTATAAGGCGGTCTATCTCCCGTCTTACAGAATCGTTTCTTTTCTTGTTATGTGATCGTGTCTTAGTCATCCATGGCACACATATAAATCCAAACCTTGCCTTCAGGAGCGTCATCGTCAAGGAAATAGAAATTTATAGCGTCCTCGATGATTTTCTTTTCAGCGTCATGGTCAAACCATTCCGTGAATTTAATCTCCTTGTCATGCCAGTTCGCGTTAAGAGCAACGTACACGTCCCATATGTTGGTATTTCCCGGTATGCTCATGCCTTTTATAGCGGTAGCCACCTGCTCCATATTCCAGTGCTCACCTTTATGTTCTCCCGCCTTGCCTTTATGACGCATTGCCGCCACGTCCATCCTAGCAAAGCACTCATTATAATGAGGCCCACAAAAAACCTCATGTAAATCACGCATAGCCTCGTCATACGCTTCCGGGTCTTTCTCCCTTAACTTTTCCATAGCCTCCTCCATCACGTCTATGGAGGCCCACATCTTCTTCTCGGAGCCTAGTCCCTTGGCTTGGTACTCCCTTATCTGTTCCTTGTATCTCATATCTCATATTATTATTCGGTAAATATTGATTTCAACTCCAAAAAATCCGCTTCCGTTATACGGATAGCGTTAGTGTCACCAAGGATAAAATTCATGAGTCCGTTATCTGGAAGCTCTATCAAGATGGAGCCTTCCCCGATCGTACCCTTGATAAATCCTTGCTCAAACTTATACGGCTTCATGCTCTTGAATACGTTCATGGCGTCATCGAATAGCTCTTCCTTATCGTAGTTTCCGTTCTCGTCGGCCACGAACAACATGAATCCCTCCACCTTCTCCGTGATCTCCTTGTCCTTTTGTACAATGATGTTATGGACACCCCTTTTCAGATACTTGCCAAGGGGCTTGAATGCCGTGTTCCCGGAGACGAAAGAGTCAACCCTTTCCTCCGCCCATATCTCAACCGAGTTAATTAGCCTGCTTTTTAGCTCTAGAGCTTGTTGCTTTAGTTCCATATGACTCTTTCTTTAATTGTTCCACTTCCTCTCTCAAGGTATTGATAGCATACCCTTGTCTCTTGACCTTATCGATCAATTCGATAAGCATACCTTCCTCACGTGTCATTTCTTACCTCCTTTTCCGCTATTCTTCAATTTAAGGAAGTCGGCGTATGGCATATCGGCGTATTTGGCCGTGTACTCAGCGAACAACGCCATGTTCTTGTTAACCTCCTCTGAGGCCGATTTCTTTATCTTCTTGGCCATTCCCAACAATTCCTCCAAGGCGGCCTTGCCATCCTTGCTCTCCTCCACCAACGGACGCATGACGCGCATGTATTCACGGTTAAGGATAGCCATTACCTTCTGGTAGGACTGTTGATACTCAGGATTGTTATTGACCATTTCGAACTCGCTATCCGACATCTCGCTAACGAGCTTATCTATCTCGTCCCACACCGGATTACGGCTTTGGGCCTGTTGCGCAGAAGGGTTAAGCATACGTTGCTTCTGAATCTCCATCTGTTGCTGCGCTTGCTGGAGACGCTGAATGTTTGCTTCTATCTCGCTTATATTCGGATTATAAGGGTTGCTACCTAATACAGGGTCACTCCCCCCTAAAAAAACATTTGTCTGCATGATAATACTGTTAGTGGTTAAAAAAAGGAAAGCGGCAAGCGCCCCCTAGGGAGCACAAGCCACTAACTTTACCTTAAGCCGTAGGTGCCGGAGCGGATGCCGGGCATGAGCACGGATTGTAGCTAGGATAGCCTGTTACCGTAGGGGTATTTGGCAATACCAATTCTCCCGTGATCATACGGCTGGTTCTACGATCGGTGTAATTGACACTAGCCGTGAACGCCTTCTCGATCTCGCATTGAAGCAACTTGTCTTGGTAAGGACGAATCGCCGAACCTACAGCCACCTGACACCTCAATTCATCGATCTGAGCCTTCAAGACATCGAACTGGTCTCTTTGGTTCTTGTATAGACCAAAATCAGCGTCTACCTGTGACTTGTACAATCCGAAATCAGCGTCTACCTGTGACTTCCACAAGGCGAATTTCTCGGCGATATCCGTCTGGCGGTGATCGTAATCGGCTTGCATACCTGAGACTTTCAATCCCCACATTGCGTTTGTAAGCGATAACGCCTCCTCACAGCCCTTTTCCCAAGCCATGAACGCAGTCGGAGCGCCTACCCCGGAACCACCACCGCCTCCTGTGGTCGTGTTGATGTTAACGTTCTCTGGCATACCGGCTCCCCAGCCACCGCCGAACAAGCCGCCACGGTTACGTGACACCGCCCAAGCTCCAAGAGCCGTACCAATGATACCCAATGTCAAGCCGGCGTTACCCACGCCCTTGCTTGCGTAATCCTTGTGCTCATCCTCATGGACGATCTCTTTCTCCTTAATAATTTTCTCTGCTTCCATATATCATGAATTTTATGGTTATTCCGGGTTATCCCGGACACCACAAAAATCCAGAGAAGTGCCTTGCTAAATAAATATCTCCTTGCTAGCTTGTTGCGAGGTTGTTGCTAGTTCTTTGCGGAAGGGAATGAGACAAAAAAAGCCCCCAGATTTTTGGGGGCCATAGGAAGCATAAGGATAGCGGTTAATTATAAATTTATAGCCAATAATTCTTCTCCTAGTTTATGAAGGGCATTTTCTAATTTAACGGTTTGTTCTGGGCGTGGGTTACGCAAACCTGACGCATAATGCCATAATTGTTTTTGGTTTATGCCCGTAATACGCTCTAATCCTGCTTTGGTGAATATCTTTGAATAGAAATCCAAAAGAGATTTAACATCCATTTTAAACGCCAAACAATACTCACCCTTAAGCGCCTCTGGAATGGTATCGCCAAACTCATTACATTCATCTATTAGCACGTTAATAGAATCAATTATACATTTTTTTATTTCTTCCACGCTTTTACCTGTTGCCACGATGCCATCCACTTCTTGCAGATATGCCGAGTAATTATTCTCGGTTCTCTCGATTATAACAGTCAACGTTTTCATCTTGATATTTTTTTTAGGTTCATGTTTGCAAATTTATCACTCATCCAAAATGAAAGCAGGACTGGCTATATGTCCTGCTATCCATTGGATGTTAATCAAATTTTATCAAAGTCAGACTCGCTTAGCCCGGCTTGTTTTAATATTGATTTTAGCGTACCGATTGCTAGATCGTCACTAGGACTCCCCGGAATAGGAATAGAACGGGGTTCTCCGTCTTTCCTGAATATCCTGTGATCTCCTCTAGTTCTTATGTGCGCCCATCCATTCGCTTCCAATAAGGCCATAACAGCCTTGATCTTTCTTACCATGTGCTAATCCTTTTGGTTAATAAAATCATCATCTTGGATGAATGAACGCACAAAGATAACTATTTTTCTATCACCTACAATGTTTTCGGTAACTTTTTTTCTATCATTAGTATAACATTTGAACTTTGAAAAAGTTGTAATATAATCATAACTATTCATTTATGTTATCTTTAACGCTCTCCACCGTCCTCCTCAGGTAGTAACTTCTCCTTATTCTGTCCGGGTACAAGTTACGCATCCTGTTGACCGCCTGCCTCGTCATCCCCGTCAGATCGGATATGATATTGTCGCTCAACTTGCGATCGGCCAGTATGGTTATAGCCACTCCCCTAGCGTCAACGTTCCTCTCCTTATTGTTGCTAAACATCATTACCGGATCGGTTCCGCACTCCTTGCAGACAGCCTCTATCACTTTTTTGTAAAAAATTTCCACCTTATTCATAAACTTTTTATTTCGTGGTTTGTTTTACTATCAAAGCCGGGCACAAAAAATGCACGGCAGAAAGACATATAAGAATCTTCCCGTCGTGCGTGGCATGAAAAAATAATCAAACTTCCGATCCGATTATTTAGGGAAGATTCTTTTTTCTTCATCTTCCCTTTCCGGTTCGTTCTCACGAAGTCACCATCAAACTAATATTAAATTAACCATGAACAAAAAAACGTCAACCCTTGTTATTCATATGACGAATTATTATTACTAGTTAATAGGGGCTTCCCGGACGTGAGTCATGGAGGCCTCACCAAATCCTGCAGAATCCACCCAATCCAACGTAAGGTGATAGTCCATGTTTCCCGATCCCATAACCGGCAATAACACCTATTCCCCATCTACGGGGGGTGATCGTCTTGGTTATATACTCAGTCCTTCTATAAACCTCGATGTAATCAAGATTAGGCTTATAGCCGGATATCGACAGACGGTAATCATCCGTCTTGTACTCCTTTTGAGTTATCGGTACCGGAACATATACAGGTTCCTTTACCGTGTCACCGTCCAACGTGATATAAACAGGGAACGGCTCAGGTATTGTTCGTACCAGTGTCTCATAAACCGGGTACGGGATGCTGTCATGTATCGTATCCACCTTGGTGAACGTGTCGGTCTTGGATATCGAATCACTGGCCACATCCCCCCGGATATGGTAGCCAGCCGTGAAACTGGCTACCAAGCACACTAGTATTAATATTACTTGCCAAGGTTTCATAGCTATATTATTAACCTGTTCCTAAAATGATTATCATTAAAATTGTAAACAAGACTACTATAAATTTAAACTCCGCCCAATCCCCGAATAGTTTTTCTAGGATATCATGAAACAAATTCATGCTACAATCCCCCAATCTTCAGCAAACACATCGCTGATAGACGGAACCCATGAATCCGCACATCCAGTGTTCTCGTTATAGATAAGGCATTGATTGGTATAGTCAATGAACCCTTTGCCTTTCAGAATAAGGTCTTTTGCAGATTGTGGAAGCGATTGCATCTTATGAATGATTTCGCTTTCGATATGTGCAGGAACTTGCTTGAATACCATCAAGCCTTTGCCGTTCCAGCCATCACGCCTAATAGCTAATCCAGCTTTTAGGTATTCAATAGCTTGACCAAAATTAAGGCTACAACTTCCTCCGATGCCTGTTTCCATCTTTGTAGCTCTTTGATTTAGGATCTGCCAATAATTGCACATCATTCTGTATTGGACTTTAAGCATACCTTGCATAACGCTATCAAATTCATTGAATTTATCGCTTTCAATAAACGAAGCAAGCCCGCTAAATTTCTTGCATAGCTCATCTGATTCAATTTTCATCCTATTCAAAGGAGTTTCAGTAAGTTTATACGCCTCCTCAAATGGCTCTGCTGGACTCCATGACTCGTAACCGTCTTGATACTTCACATGATATCCAGCATTTGACTTCTCGCTTTCGTTAGGTACTCTTCCCGCTTTAAGCAATCCTTTCTCAAAAGCTTCGCCCATTGTCATAGGTTCTGCTTCAATCTGTTTTGTTCCAATATATTTTTTCATCTTATTTTACGCTTACCTTTACAGCGTTAGGTCTTATATTATTAAAGTAAATTCCACCCAGCTATAACATCCGACATATCAGCCTCTCTGCCATTCTCAACCTTGCTCATCCCGGCCACGATCCGGATCATCTGCTCACGATCGTTGATGTTGATAGGATCATCAGCCGGGATACCGGCGTAATCGGATACGGCCTTAACGTAAGCGTCCGTATCGTTCTCGTTTTCCGGTGCCCAGCGACCGATCATCTTGTGGATCGTGTCCAGTTTGTAGTTCTTGTAATAATTTGACAAAATCCGGAATATGGCACGATAGCCATAAGCCATCGTTTCGAATTGTTTAAATGACTTGTCCTTGCTAGGTCGTATCTCGCCTTGGAACAAGTCTCCGTTGATCCGGATGTTTCCCGGGTTGTTGTTTCTCAAACCTCTAGGTATTTTTTTCTCTGCCATTGTTATTTGATTTTATTCGTATATTTGTGACGCTTTGTTAACCTTGTTCCTCTATCATAACCTGTGACAGGCGTGACAGAGGCGTTTTTACATCCAGCTCCCCTATCCTTTTGGATCAGGGGAGCCTTTTTTATTCTTTGTCTTGTTATACTCATCCAAGAAGTTGACCTTGCTGATAAACTTAACGGCGGCAACCCAATACAAGAAGGCTATCACCTTGTTATCCGGGAATACCTTACCCATGTTCTTCAAGACATTGGTCCCGTAAAACCATATCATCGCCCACGTGATCCAAGACACGAAAGCCTTGGCGTTATCCTCCGATATATCCATCATCACACCTACCCAGAATGAGATAATTATGATCAGGAAATAGATTAGCATGTACACCCAGCTACGGATGAACTTGCTCTTCCGGAAATCCCCGTGATCCGCAGCCAACCCCCAGAACGTATCGATGAAGGCCAGCGACAGGATCACCACCAAGAAATTCTCGATCGGCGAAACGAAGTCCATCGCCGTGACAACGGCGGCTATGGCGATGGACTTGGCCCAATTTGCTAGGTCTGATATGTAGGAGAGGTAACGGTACATATGTTTTATTTTGTTTTTAGTACGATGTAATTTGACTCGTCCGTGTTGTAACTTACAAATAACTTTCCGTTTTGTACGGTATCGGTCAACAATACGGCGTTGTCTGTTTGTTCCACAATTTCCACGTTCAAACCCTCCATGAAATCGGGCAACGTCAATGGAACCCGACTTTGTACACTTTGGCAATGCGAATAGATAATATAACTATTGCCGTCCTTATACCAATACAATTGTCCCGGATTTGCTGCCGGGTCAAAGTAAGAAATATAATAGTTTATTTCCTTGAAATAGGTATTAGGCAAATTGTACCCATCATCCGCAAACGGCGACGTATTGATTGCAGCAATATAAAATTTATTGTTATTCGACGGGCTAAAACTTCCTAACCTATAATGCACATCGTTGGCGTTGGGTGCAATTGGAATGTTGGCGTTACGCTTTGCCGGGATTGTTTCCCCGCTTACAAGCGATAACCCCGCCGCCATACCTACCAAATACGTGTTATCGTTCGGGTTGTGCAACATGGCAATCAAACGGTCAATCGGTTTGTCAACGTCTTTTAAATACGTCGTATTTCTAAAGAACGAATAACCGCCCGACGTCAACGCCGGGGAATTAAACGGCTTATCTAATTCTGTTCCCCCTTGTGGTGCGGCTTTAGGTATCATAAACATAGCCTTATAATTGCCCGTATCGACGAACGTTTGTTGTTGGGTTGCCCCGTAACTTTGGCATTCAACTTTGCGGCGTATGTCAATCGTTGTATTAACACAACATTGCGCACCCCGGAAATTATACGACCATGTAAAACGTGCCATTTCGACGGCTCCGGTTAAATCGGGCGTACCGATAACCCCCGGCGTCGGGAACCATGTTTCAATACTTGCGGGGTCGTAACCCGTTTGGCTTTCTGATACCGTGAAATCGTCGCCCTCGTAATCTCCGGGTTCGGTTAATTCCCGCCCGTCGATATAAAATTTGCGGTTCTCATGCTTCATAATCGGGCGCAATTGCGTTGTCGATTGCGACGCCACGGTTATTGGGGTCGTAACCGTTCCCCCGCTTACGTGCGTTAATGCAGTAATAGCTGGGTTATTTGGTGTTTTCCATCCCCTTGTATCGTTGCCCTCGGCTCCCCGTGTGATAACGGGCAACAAATAGATTGAGGAACCAATAACGTTGCCGATATTATATTGACGGTCTAATTGGTCTTTCCACAACGCCCCAATATCGGCGGTTGTCAATCCCACGGTATTTGGCACGACCGGGATAACGTACCCATGTTGGGCGTACAAATGCCAATATAATGAACTTTGGAACAACGGGGCGGTACTATCCGAATGATTAGAAACAATGTTTGCCGACGCCATCAAATCCGCATCGCTCAAAGTGTTTGCCCCAATATATGCCGTTTTAGGCGACAATAAAGTATTGAGGTTAATGTAATACAACAACAATATATCCTTTGTATCGTTGTATTTCGCACGTACATAGAACGCATTTTCATTTCTTCCGGGTTCCGTGTCGTAAACGTGCAATTTGATTAACTTTTTACCGCCTTTGATATTTTCAATATCGGTTTCCATTTGTCCCAAATCGTAATATTCGCCCACCGTTTTCATATACATTGTACCGCCGGAAGACTCTCTTATATTAAATAATATATATGCCGCATTATCGGGTATATGCAAAGGCGCATTATTAAATATAATGCCCCCGGTTGTACTAGTATTAAAGTCATATTCTTTACTAATTAAATTATCGTCTTTATCAAAATAAAATATTGCGGCAATATTGGTATGACTGCCATATTGTGCGCTAAACAACAACGTATCATAAAAAACGTTTGGCAAATTATAACGTTCATACCTAAAACTTGCGTTTGCCTGTGTTGAACCGTCCGGCATGATAAAATAACCGTGTACAACTTCATCCGGGGTTAATGTTTCAATATTATGTTGCCGCAATACATCATCATGCTTTATAACGGTTCCGTCTTGTACAATTCGGATTTGATTGTAATTTAAGCCTTTGGAACCCGTCGATTTTTCAAACAACAATGCCGCATATTGTGCGCCTGCAATATAATCTCCGGTCCTATTATTTCCTAAATACGTTTCGTTTTTGAGGTCGCCGGAATTATAGAACAAATAAAACTTACACGTTGCACCCTCTACGATAATTGGTTTGCGGGATAACAATTTAATAACAACCAAATCAAAATTTGCCGACGGTTTAATGTTTCCGTTATCGGATGCATCGCCGGACAATTCGCCGTAATGGTTCGGTATAACAAACGGTTCGCCTATATAGGTCGCAACGTCCCGCATCTTCATATTAACGGGGAAAATATCTACTTTATTCGTATTCAATTCCCGTTTCGTCGTTTTTATGAAAGCCCCCATATAAGAAACCGCACAATTAATATACAGATACTTTACGCCGCTACCAATATAAAACATTCGGTCAATTATATTGCTTTGTCTGTCGTCCCTAGTGCGATAATTAAACTTTGCCAAAACAACGTTATTTTCGTCTGTCATTGAACAACTCCACATTGTCCCGGACGTGTATGTATATCCGTGCAATACCTTACCCACATAGCCGGAAACGTCCAATTTGTAGCATTTAAAATTTTCGTTTGCGACCAAACCCGAAACGTTGGGATTAAAGTATTGCCCCGCTATTGCTTCCGGCGTAATATCTTCGTCGTCAAACTTTACCGCCATATTGTAAACATCGCTAAAAACTTGCAATGCACTTTCATTCAAAAGTGATAATTCGCCTTTGTCGGCTCCGCTTCCATATTGGCGTATTCTTAAATTGGCATATCCGTTGGGGTTGTCGGATTTACGCATATCCAAAACACAAAGTTTTGCGCCCGCCGGAATTATTCCGGTTGTATTACTATCCAAATATGTATCTTTAATTCGGGTTTCATCAAAGAATATAAAGAAAGCCACGTTTGCGCCCGTAACTTCCAATCTTCCCGTTGGGTTATAAATTCTAAACGTTACGGCATCCCAAAGGTTATTTGCAACATAACTACCATTTCCCCCGTTATAACTGTATAAATGTCCGTAATCAACGGGCAAATAACCTGAGTAAGAATCATGTTTAATACCAAGGTTTACAATTTCCCTCCTCAAGCTAGTCTCCCTTGCGTCCGTGCCAATCCACTCCCTCGCCTCATGATCAGCCGTGAACTCGTACAAGAGACCGCCGTAATTAACGATCTCGCCTTTTACGTAGGGCTTGGTATCGGAGAAGACTGGGTACGTGTCTAGGCCGACGATGGATGAAACAGCCTTTTGGCTCATGACCTCCGTCTCGCTATTCCCGATCGTCTGAACCACCCCGGCGGCTATGCTTTGGAAAACCCCGTTATCTACCCATCCTGAATCGTTATACACGTACATCCGGTATATAGGATTCTTATGTTCCGTGTCCTCAGCCGCGTACGTAGGGCCTACCATGTAGATATCACCCTGTTTCACGCCCGTAGAGGGCAGGGCTGACGAGGTAGCGACATACCCCTTTATATACAGGTCTTGAGTGAACGGCTTTGACAGGTCAGACCATGTTTTCTGATCCCGTGATATCTGGATCTTATTGTCTTGATAGCGGAACCAAGCGGCGATATACTCAGAGATCTCATTCCATACCTCTCCATCATACGAGTATTGAAGCTTGTTATTAACCGTGCGAAGCATGGGAGTAAGCCCGTTGTCCCCTTTAGGTCCCTGTGCCTTGAAGCCGGTATCAACGCCATCCTGAAACCAATTTCCGTTAGAGCCTATGGTTATGTTACCTCCGACCGGGAGGGCGTCCGTTATCCTAGTCCAAGAGGAGTCAAGACGGAAGAAATCATCGGCGATACAAAGATCATAGGTGAGTTTCTCCGTTATCGTCTCATCGTCAAGGTTCTTGTAAGTGATTATGATACCCTTCCTTCTCATCCAGAAAGGCAATTGTATACGGGTATCCCCCGCCGATCCCATCCAAGGCAAATACACGTTGTTGCATTTCCACAATATGGAATCAAGCCTCTCTTTCGTCCTAGCGTCATATACGGCCTGAATGTATGTCAACGGATAGATAGGAAAACGCTCGTTCTTATCCTTGGCCAGCTTGTCTAGCTGCTGTACGCTATCCCTCTCGTAACCCTCACAAATATCTTTTCGCTCTTCCATGATGTATCGTGCTTTAATTCGTTATACGTAAAATATGTTGTAGCCGGCGTTAAGTCTCAAGATCAAATCAAGGTCGTTAGCCTTTGACCAATCCTCGCCTTCCTTCTTGTAAAGGGCCAGCTTGAATACGCTCGTATTATCCAACTGATCTAATTTATAGGTATTCCCGGCCAGATAGAAAGGCTTACCTACCCTTATGCGCTGATCGCCGTTCTCCGTAAGATCGATGTTCTTACGGCCTTTGTACAATGTCCTTACCTTCGGCTTGTAGATACTGAATACAAGCTTGAATATCTTTCTGATGATCGTGTATATGAATTGTCTCATGATTATAATGTTTTAATGGTTATACGGTAGCTCCGGTGGCATCGACCCAGTTTGTGCCTGTCCACCAGATAGGCTTGTTTAATGTGGTATCAAAATAGAATGTACCATTTAATAATGGACTATTATACAAAGTAGCTCTATTGTCAGAAGATCCGCTAAGTATTTGTGGCTTTATTACCATACCTGCGCCAGAATCATTAAAATTTAATACTAGTTCCTGTCCATTAAAATCAACACCTATAGATCTAGGTATTCCAACAAAAACCTGATCTTCTACTTCTGATATGAAGTTAATAGAAGGATTAGCATTTTCAATCTGAAAATATACTTGATTATTGTTTAATTTTGTGCTATCTGGAATAATTATATTTAACCTTTTACCAACACAATTTATTCTAAATTTATTAATATTTTGATCAAGATATTCTTTTAAGTAAAAGTTTTCTCCATCTTCTATAGGTCTCACATAATATGGGATATTACGTAAAGAATCATACATTGTATTAGGTGTAAAATTTTTATTTACACCTAATAAATCACTTAGTTTTTTATCAATTGTACATTCTATACATTTTATGTTATTTCTATTCGAAAATATTCTATAATTAGAAAATGAATAATAATTGATTACAGTACTTATATCAGACCCCTCTAAAAAAGAGAAAACGCAGTTATTAAAAACAATTAAATTTTCACATATTGCAGATGACATTGATGGATAGAGCAACAGGTTTGGAGTAATAGTAGCATTATTAATATTGTATCTAGTATTATCTGTATAAAACTTGTTATTTAATCTTGCCTTACCAGCAGTTAAACCAACTGTGCCACTATTAATATTTACTTTTGTGTTTAATGTCCAGCTAATCATTGGAGTCATTTTACAATTACTTAGATTAATTACAAAACATCCAATATCGTCTTTTCTATCAAGGTATTCATCATATGTGTGTCCTTGCAAATAAAAAACATTAAGTCCTGTTATATCATTATTTGCTGAAAAATCACAATTAGAAACATCTATTGTAACGGTGTCTTTCTTATACACTTCGCAATGATGATAAAAAACATCAATTATTTTAATAATACAAGTATCATTAGATCTAATGTCAGAAATTGTCAACTTAGGGAAATTTCTTTTACGAATAATAAGAATATCATTATTATTGTTTTGATAAACAGTTCTAATAGAATTAATAGCTTTCACATTCTTTCCTATTAGTCGTAATCCATCTACTATAAAATTTCTAGCAAATAAATAATCAGTCCTTTTACTAGCTTGTTGAAAATTAAAATTATATACACTTAGATATAACATAAAGATGTCATTAGTATTAGAATAATCCCAAGTACAATCTTTAATAATTATATCCCCATCAAAATAACCACCATAATCAGCTCTTGGAGAAAACAATATATTAGAATTAAACTTACTATTTTCAACCATAATTTTACCAAATCCTGTGTAAGTAATTCCCTTGTTACCTATTACAGAATCAAATATCGACAAATTATTCAACCTATGATGAACATCGACTCTAGATAATGATGATTTTTTTATGATCCAATCAGTAATATAGTTACATCCAGTAGCTCCCCAAGCATTACCATCCAAATTACCTATTGACAAATTAGACATTGTCCATTTAATAATTTTTTCACCATCAATAGAATATGCAGATTTATCATTATTTATAAGGATTTGATTGTTTCTTGTATTAGTAATATTACAGTTTGTCATTTGATAATTATAACCATATCTTATATTAAATATAGACAATCTGTAATTTTCTATATTTGGATCAGATAATTGTATATTATCAATAATCAAATTAGCATTGTATATAAAAAGAAAACCTATATATCTATACCCTCCACTTTGATTATCATTAAAAGTATCTTTTATTTTTAATAAGAGATTCTTAAAATATGAAGAAGTATCACAATTTATAAACTTTGCGCTAGTTGCAGTAAAAGTATCATTATAAGGTTCATTATATAAAAAACCATTTATATCAATATATAAGATTTCTTCTTTTAGTATAGGATCTGATACCAATGGATGAAATCTCATGAGTTCCACTTCATTTGATTTAACATCTAAAAAAGAATTTTTGTATTTTCGAAATATTGGATTTGATTTGTCATAATTAGATATTGCATTTGATAACTCTTCTAAATCTTCACTGTCTACATCTTCATATTTTGAATTAGATATTTTCAACTGAAAATGCTCAAATCCATTAGTGTCTAGAGTAATAGTAGAATCATTAAAATCTATTGACTGAGTAATTGTTTCGTGTTTGTTGTCATTCTTAAATACATATTTGCCTTTTCTAAAAAATATTGGAACAAGTGAGTTGTTAGATATTCTAATTATATCTTTAAATTGGCTATAACAATCCTTTTCTGGCATTTCCCACCATTCTGTAAATACTTTATCGTTCTTTACAGAACCACTTACAGTAAGTGAACTTTTGAAGGATTCAAATGCTCCACGAATATAGCTTCCATTCAAAACTAAATTACCGTTTCTAAAACTCCCCCCTTGGAACTCCAGCACGCAATTCTCCGGCACCTCGATCGTCTGCCCGGCTAAACAGTAGTCATATTGGATGATATAAATGGTGTTCGGTTTTCTCATCATGTGTTGCGTGAGCGTGTTCACGCCGTTCACGTAATGCTTCCGAAGGTACACACGTCCCATGCCGGAGTAATCCTTCGGGGCGTATTCCTTGTCTTTTAATTTTAAGGTCTGGTTATCCGTAACGGTTATATCCTCCTCGTCCGGAAGGTTGGTTATGCTCTTGTTACCGATCAATTGCTTGGTAGCCTCGGAAAGATCGTCCGGATCGACAGAGCCGGGCTTCAAGTCCGTTACCTGCTGGTTGGTGATGTCGATTATCTCGTTCCTCAATCCCCTCCGGGTGATATACGTATCACGGATAACGTTACCCTCATGGTCTCTCCAAGCACGGTCTACCATGATCTCCGGGGTAAGGTCTATGTCCGGCTTGAAACCAGCGGGACGGGCTGATACCGGGGCGTGGCTCTTGATCTCATCAACGACATCCCCCATATTATTAACCTTTTCCTCCGCTTCCTCCACACGCTCACCAAGTTTTCCCGTATCTTCCCGAATATCCTCTATGGCATTGTCTTGTGCCTCCAACTCATCGGTAATGGCCTTTTGGCTCATGGTATCAACCTCGCTATCACCACGGGAATCGAGTACGCTTACGTAACGCTCATGCTTCAGCCACTCTCCTTCCGTACCGCTCCAGTCCCCACGTAATACGGCCAGCTCGTATGAGGACAAGCCATCATAGCCATAAGTGGCCGTAGAGGTCTTTACTTTCAGCACGACGACGCCTTCTCCGATATTCGTAGCCTCGTCCTCAAATTCGGTAATAGAGAAAAGATCCTCTTTCTTGGAGCGACATACGCTTCGTGTATCAAAGACATGGTCCATATTCTTGACCCATATCGCCTCGATAGAGTAAGTTCCTTCTTCCAACCCTGAAGGAATGTCTACATAAAGCGTGCCTTTGTCCGCTCTCGCTTGAAGTAGATATTTCTCCCGGTTGCCTAATAGAAAAACCTTTACATTAGATCGGGAGAAATCCTCTTTCACCGGGCTTATCCCCTTGTAAATAGTCCACTCTACCCGAATTAACCTGTCCTTGAATATGTATACCATGATTCTATAGTCTTGTTATTGATTGGAGTTGGCCCCGGATGGATTGACACCCATAAGAACCAACGCTTGATTAAACATACTGTCCGCGTGCTGATCCCTGTAAGTAAGCAACGTGAGACCGGATATATAATAGATCAGCGCCTTTTTCAGCTTGGGGCTTACCTCCAAGCTATCCGTTATATCCTCGTCTGTTATGATCCCGATCTCGAACGTGTCGGATTTATCCTTCGCCTTATATAGCTCCAATGTCTTACCCGGCCTCATGGTCAACGCCAGTTTAGGTCTTTCCCATGTCCCCGTTGCGTATGGATCCGACAGCGTGGCGTATTCCTTATCGTTCCAACAGATAGGATCTGAAATAAATAAAGGCCATGATGATAGCCTAGCGTAACAAATCCGAGAGTAGTTCTCCGGCAAGCTTACATGAGCGACAAGATCTTCCTCTATGGTTCCGTCCGTTATTATCTTGTTCGGTTCCAACAGGCTCCAGTCTGCGTTACCGTTCACGAAGCGCAACGCCTCCGATATCTTGGACTTGATAATCGAGTCCATTTCCTCGTTATCCTGCGTTCCTAGGAACTCAGCGTCATTAAGCCCGATCTCGTCTATGCAGATCTTGACCTCACTCACTATGTCGCTCACGCTAATATCCATATCATTTCATGTTCGGGAACGAGACACTTAATTTATCCTTTAACTCCTCAAGCATATCATCGTTCTCCACTTTATAGCCCATCTTGGCGAAATAGTCAATAGCATCATTCACGTTCTTTACGGTCTTGACCTCTTTCACTTGTTTTTCCCGGCCTCTCGAGTTCCTCATGACCGAGACACCAGACACATCATCGTCTTTTAACGTAGAGACGAGCCGGATAGACGTACCAAATCGGCAATCATTCTCGATAGCGTCTTGTACGAAAGGGTTGCTAGTCCGTAGTAAGGCGTTCTTACCATTGATGAAATTACCGCCCTTGAACTCCATGCTGACCCTTGTGCCGCAGTATATAGTACGGAGCATGCAATTATCCTTGCCTACCAACTCATATGTTTTCGTGATCATTCGATTGATTTTATTAGACCCACCGTGCGTTTGCTCCGGTGGGTCTTGTTTGACAATATTACAGTTTACACGTTGATCTCTCCCTTGTATGGTTTCCATGCCGTACCGTCATATACATATAATCCGACGGCGTGCGTATCGTCCGCTACGGTCAAGTAAACCACATCGTCCTTTTTCGGTGTAGATACGGAACTCAGGGAAGCCACGCTGGAAACGACCGTGTCAAGCATAGACAGCTTATATCCGCTCACTGTCACGTCCGGACCGATCAGCATCGAGTTATAACCCGTAAGCATCAAGCAGTCATCCTGAATATAATATTGGGATTTGGCCTCCCGCACCTCACCGCCTTCCCCCTTGGAATGATCCACGGTAAGAGTCTTTCCTTTCTGGTAGTAATAACGCTTGGCCTCGGACATCGGGAAAGCGACGGCGCATTCCTCATATCCAAGATCGTCAAGGGCGTGCTCGACCTTGAAGTTCAGCTTTCCGAAAGTGGTCTCGAAAGAGGAGATATCGATACCGATATTCTGTTTCTTGACGAATGAGATATCCTTATGTTTCGTGAAATCGATGTTCAGCAACTTCTCGATGAACTTGGTACCGCAATACACGTCCATCTCGTTCGTGTTCGAGTACTTCCCGAAAAGCATACGGGTGATACCGATAAGGTCGGCGAACTCCAATGTCGAACCGATCTGGTAACCCAGCCGTAATTGTCTCAACACTCCTTTTTGGAAATACACGTATTCTGTACCTGTTTTCTTGGAGCCATACTTCAAGGACTTAGTTCCTACGCCGATCAACATCGTGCGCGTGCATTTCTTGCGGAAATTAGACAAAGTCCAATCCTTCAAGTCTTGCACGTTCCACTTCGCCTTCTTGTTGATACGCTCGAAGAATTCCGTCCACGTGATCGGGCATACCTTCTTCTGCAAGTAGGCGATCTCTTTCTTGGGATAAGCGGAATCCGGGGCGATCTCAACCTCGCTCTCGCTCATTGCCGGTGCCATGATATGCAATCCGGTGCCCGCTTTCAAGTCCGGCACATACATGTTCCCGCTATCATCCAACGGGCCGTTAAGGGCGGCAACCATAATACCGTTAGCCTTATCCGCCGATACGACATAGAGAACCAACGGACTTCCGTCTGAATTGCCCGCCTCATCATATCCGGTCACCCCGTCCACCAAGACGGTGTTGCACTCGGCGAATAACTTCTCGTCATTCTTGTACAAGCTAAGCTTTACCTCAGCGTCCTTGTCCGTGTTGGTCACAGCCGCCTTGGTAACGCAATCCATTATAGCCTCGCCAATATTGTAATGCTCCGGTTCCTTCGTGTTGACATGGACTTGCTTGGCGAGCTTGAGGAAATCCGTGTGCATGGGATATTTGTACGCCTGGAATTTACTGACGTAATCCTCTACCTTGTTCTCGGCCAGATCAGCGTCGGTGACCGCGGATCCGGTAGCCCCCTGCCCCTGCTGGTCAATACCCTTACCCGCCGCGTCCGGGGTCGCGTTCTCCAACGGCTTGCCATCATTGGGATCCGTATCACTTCCATTCTCCCCGATCTCCACGGCCATAGCCGCTCCACCAGTCAATACCGCCAAGACAAAGAACAAAGCCTTGACCCAAAACATCTTGTCTTTAAATAATTTATTCATCGCAAAAGTATTAATTGTTATTATTCTTATTATAAAAAAGGATTGTTCACGTCTTGCGTAACCGGCTTCTCCTGCCGTGCTCCTTGTCTTCCTCTCGGCCTTTCCTGCTTACCGCTAAGATCCTTTAACTTGTCGGTAACTTTCTTGTTGATCCCTTCCGCAACGCCTTCCTCCCGAGTGGCCTCCACGTCTTGGTTATAATTCATTCCCTTGGCCATCATCTCGAAAATAGACGGGTCCAATTTACCGACGATCAAGTCATCCATGACTTGATACATCTTGCCTATAACCTCCTCCGCTTGATCATCGGAAAGGCCCATCTCCGAGGCTTTCGCCCTAATCGCTTCCACGCTAGCCGGCATATTCTCCGACATTTGTTTCTCGATCTCGTCCTGTTTCGCCAGTTTCTCCAAGTAAGCGTTATGAGCGTCGGCCAGCTTTTGCGAATAATCGGGATCATCGGCCAAGGCTTTTAAGTCAAGCCCCTTATTCTGTACCATCCACACCACGGGATCGAAATCATCCTGATCCCTAGCGGCTACCATCAACTCGGCGAAAGCTGGACTCTTCGATAGGTTCTCCCGCATTTTCTTAGAGTTTCCCTCATAACCCTCATACTCGTCCATGAACTGGTTGACCGAGCCGTAGTAAGCCTCCTCGTCATCCATGTTAAGATCCGGATTCCGTTTGGCGTATCTCTGTCTGAATCTCTCTTTGTTAGATATATCTGCCATACCTTAATCGATTATGTTTTAGGCAAAGGAAAATAATAAGGTATATCCGTTTTGTTATTTTGATTATTTTATTTAACCCATGAACCCTAAGAATAATCAAACATGTGAATCTATTTTTTATCTTTGTGATGTTCACCAAAACAAGCGTTCTTTATGGTTAATGGCGTAGATTTCATCCCAGAGCGGGACATGGAGCTTTACGAAGCTTATAGACGTGCTTTGAAGATGAGGGAAGTGAAATCCCACCGAGAGGCGGTAATGAGGGCTATATCCTCACATGCCTCTAGGTTCTGGATCTCCACCCTTCAAGCGTATAGGGGAATCCTGCTGATCAGGAAAGGGAAGACCAAGGAAAAGGGTCGATCGATCAGGAACAAGATGATCGATGACATTTATGAGATTTACAAAGAGCTGGAGAAAAAGAGAGAATTCAAGGGAAGCTCCGTTTATTTCATCACCTCTTTCGCGGTCTATCAAACGGCCCCCTGTTTTTACATATCCTATTCACGGGCGTTGGCGATAATACAACGCATCAACCGGGAAAGGAAAAATGGAAGGTAAGCTAAAAAGACTGATTCCTTCATTAATAATCGCCTTGACAAGCGTCATACTCCAACTCGCAGGTAAACATTTCTATTTCGATACCAATTCCATACCATACGACCATTTCCTTTACACGTTCACCCACGCAAACATCTTTCATTTATCATTAAATCTTATCGCCTTATTCCAGTTTAAGCCTCGTGTGAAAACATGCCTGATCGGTTACGTGTCTTGCGTCTTGGCCTCGTTCGTACCACTAGCCTCATTGCCGGTTCCTACATGCGGCATGTCCGGATTTATCATGGGATGTTACGCCCGCAGATATCACGCCTATAAACTAAGCCTTTGGAGAATAATATTGAGCAATATCGTCATGGCGTTTATCCCCTTATTCAACTGGAGGATACACTTGCTGTCATTCCTAATAGCCTATATCATCTATGGAGTCATACAGAAAATTAGCGTTCACGGAAGAGGTTGAGTCTATATTGGCCGAGAATAACAAGAGGCTGAAAAATATATTCGGCACGCACGACCAATTCACGGGGCGTGGAATGGAGGGGCATAGCCATAGGGTTGTCATAGATGATTACCCCATAAGGGTGCAGTGGCTTACCGAGGAGGTTTTCAAGAACGATCTGTATCAAGATGTTCTGAAAGCTGGTTCCATAAAGGACTACACGATAAGGTTCAACGAGCTGTACCCGGATTCAGATGGGATAAATGAGGAGGACGTGGCCAACATGCTATTTTGGGCTCGTTGCTCGAGAGACCCGTCCTTCGCCTTTTTCTCGTTATTTAAGATCAAGTCGAAAGAGGCGGGAGAAATGATCCCCTTCGAGCTTAATTACGCCCAACGTTACGTGCTATCCGTTCTGGAGGAAATGAGGCATAAGGGAGTCCCGATCCGTATAATATTATTGAAAGCCCGGCAATGGGGAGGTTCCACCTTGGTACAGCTTTATATGGCGTGGATACAGCTATTCGTCATGGAAGGATGGTATTCCGTAATTATAGCCCAGACGAAAGATACCGCCAAACGTATCAAGGCCATGTATAAAAAGGTTCTCGATAACATCCCGGGATTTATATATGGTGTTGACAAGCTACAATTCGCCCCTTACGAGCATTCGGCGTCCGACTCCATAATCACCGACCCGTCCGGGAACAAGGTACGTGATAACGTGATAACCGTGGCATCTTATGAGAATTTCGAGTCAACACGTGGTATGGACTATGCCATGGCCCACTTCTCGGAGGTAGCCTACTGGAAAACAACGGATGGCAAATCGGCGGAGCAGGTTATAACAAACATAGACTCGAATATATTGGAGAGACCGTTGACCATGGAGATCTCCGAGTCTACGGCTAATGGCATGGCCGGTTATTTCTATGATGAGTACCAAATGGCCAAGGAGGGCACGTCATCCCGTAAGGCACTATTCATACCGTTCTTCTTTATCGAGAACGACATGATAAGATTCAAGGACAAGAAAGAGACCCGGCTTTTCATACTGGATCTATTAGAGGGAAGGGATGTCACGACCTCCCCTAATGACAATAGCGAGCCGGGACAGTATCTATGGTCTCTATGGGAAAAAGGAGCTACGCTGGAGCACATCAAATGGTATATCAAGAAAAGGGCCTCGTTCCATGATCACGCCTCGATGGCATCCGAGGCACCATCCGACGATGTCGAGTGCTTTAAGTATTCCGGTAATCTCGTGTTCAATATCTATACGATCGAGGTGATGCGGGAAAGATACGTATCACCACCGGAGTTCATTGGCGACATATCCCAATCTGAGAAGACCAAGAGGATAATTCTCACCAAGAATCCGAACGGCCTGTTGAGAATCTGGAAGAGGCCCGATGATACAAGGACATCCAACGAGTATCTTGTCATCGTCGATGTCGGTGGACGTAGCAAGAACTCAGACCCCTCATGTATAACAGTGATAAACAGATGGAATTTACGATTTAGCGGAGGAAAGCCGGAGGTGGTAGCTAGATGGCACGGTCATATACGATACGATTGGCTCGCCTACAAAGCCGTCAAGATCGCCAGATACTACAAGAACGCCCTTCTCGCCTTCGAGAGCAATACGTTTGATAAGAAAAAATCAGAGGCGTCAGAGTTCGTGGAGGAAGGCGATCATATTCGTGGCATACTGAAAAAGATAGAGGATATCTACCCTAATCTTTACATGCGAGCGGCGACGGATCCCGAGGACATAAGGAACGGCATATACAAGAAGATAGGCTTCCAGACCAACAAGAAGACCAAGCAGGACATGGTGGATAATTTCATAGTGGCGTTCGAGGACGATATGTTTATAGACCCGGATGAGCGTATGTACAAGGAAGCGTCAAAATACGAGCAACGTCCGGACGGTAGTTACGGTAATATTCCCGGTCGTGGCAATCACGACGATATATTGATGACAGACATGATAGGAGCGCTCATATCAGAGGATATGCCTAAGCCTTCTATAATCAAAGAAGAATCAACGGGATATCTTGATTCATATCCCAAAAATGAGTCGAGTTTATAGCGTGCGCATGAACGTTTCCCCTGTAAAAATCAATATTAGATAAATAAAATACGACTTATTTTTTACTAATATAAAATAAATAGAGTATATTCGCGTAGTCACTGATTAGAATGTAAGACGTGACACACATTGTGGCGTTAAAGATATCGTCTCCTATAAAGACCTAAATTCCCCAAATTTATAAACATAACAGGGAGCCGATAGCAACAATACGCCCACGTTATTTGTATATATAATCTATATATAAGACGTGGGCCGTTGCTTACTACCTGTTATGTTGGCGTGGGGACGCCGGGTCTTGGTAGTTGCGACGGCGCCACGTTTTTTTATGCGTATATGGTATGTTATATATTTATAACCCCTTATGGCTCTCATCCGTGATGGACCGGAGTCATTACTTAAAGATATTACACTAGGTTGTATTCATAAAATAATTTTATCAATGTCATACCGCTCTTTCGTGAGAACCAGAGGTATATTTATGTCAAGGGGATAGCTTTGGAGGATGGGGGCACACTCCTTTCCTTATGGCATAAAATATAGTTTGAATAAATATTTCCCGCTTCCCTTGGGTGGTATTGGGAAGCATTTTAAGACGGATATACCCACCGTTGCTATTCCGGGAGGATCGGCAATGATGATTAAGTATGTCTTTGTTTAGATATGGATTTAGATATTACAAACGCTCTCGTTCGTGAGAATCGGATCGTTTAAGGTTGGCTGAAAACCATTCATATAGATTATAGTTAAATAATAAAAACTCCCTTGTCCGTGAGGATTTGGGGAGTTTTCTATTTTAGATACCTCAAAACGATCAATAGCTTCATCCCATAGGAAATATACTTCGTTAGCAGAGCAAGTACGGTTCTAAAACAAATTAACTTTATTACCTATCCAAGGGAAAAAGAACGTATAAACCGAAGCGAACAAGAGTAATAAACAAGGTGTATGAAATTCCGTTGATAATTGAATGCAGAACAACCATAGCGATATGAATGCCAATGTTGAATATAATGAAAGCCGGAAAGCGCTATCTCCTCTTTTCTTAGAAAATTCATATACAGTTCCTATATAGTACAAAAAGAACGGTATAATGACCCAAAGCCATGTAGATACGCTAAGAACTTCCATATAAGTATCAAAAGCTTTTACATACACATGATTCTCATCGCTAAATTCGGATGGAGATGGAATATAAAAAAACGCTATCACTGAAAGCAAAGCGGGAACAAAAAAAGGAATATATTTCTTCTTTATATTTGGCATAGTCTTAAAATTTTATCCTAAAAGATCCTTCTTGTTCCAATTCCAAGCACAACTACACTCATTGTTATCATAAAGATAAGGCTTCCCGGTTTTATCATTAAACTTTATCTTTATACTTACCGTGTTTTCATTCTTCTTTATACATCCTTCATAAGCCGCCTGATCTATTTGCTGTGGAGTGAAAGAGAAGAACATATTACGGGAAATCCCATGATCATCATACCTTGCTACAATAATATATCTTATTTGTGCGGACATAAATTGGTTGAACCTATCTGTTTTTATCTGCGCATAAACACGCCCATCCTTTATGGTCGTAGTCTTTACCTGTACATAATAATAGATATTATCCTTTACCGCTATTATATCTACGCCCTCATCGACCATCATCCTATTTGCATTGTAACCGGAAAACAACAGCTCTGATATCACGGCGCATTCTCCGGCGGTGCCTGTATACTCCACGCTGGGCAATAGATCCACTATAGGTTTAGGATCTGATCTTTTTTTTCTCTTACTATATTTACCGTTAGAATATTTGAGCTCGGATTCGTCCCCTCTTCTCTTATCTATGGATATAAGTTCAACCACTTTATTTTCTATACGACTTCTCTCTTCAGAGTCAACTATTAATTCATCAGGATGAATTAATGAAACTATTATGTCTTTTATTTCTTTCATCCGCTTCGAGTCTGAATAATTTTTAAATACAGACAATATCAGCTCTATAGTCACATCTTGCTCAATAGGCATATCAATATTTTCTTCCATGGTAAAATAGATTTAGGTTTCACAAAAGTACTTCATTATTTTACATGAAGTATATTATACAATCTGTTTGATAACATATAGCGGGTGACACCAACGTCACCCGCCACTTCTCCTATTTACCATTAGCTATCTCATTCATCATAGCTTTCAAATCGTATAACTCCATTTCCAATCTTTCATCATCTACCTTCTTCAAATACTCACCCATTGATTGATACAATTTGTTAAGATTATTAAACTCTACATATCCACGATATTCATCGCTCATCATAAGATTATTCAATTTTTTCTGATACTCTGCTATATCAAAACTATCGTTCTGTGGATTAGACAATTCTTTACGATATCCTCTCAATTTTTGTCCGATCTTATCCATTTCTTCCAAATTCTCATAATAAGCGTTATCTATGGCTTTCTTTTTAGTCCGCTCATCACCACTTTTTATAAGACGGTTCCCGACAGGGATATTCCTCCAGTCAAAATCACGACTACCCCAAGCGGTTTCAGCGGATTTGACCATCTGGGAACGTGTAGCCTCAATACCTCCGAAATAGCCGTCCAATATATGTTCTATAATGGCTGGGTTTAGGTTAACGGTACCCGTAGTGTATTTATCTCCTCCGGTCAGTTCATTGGCATATTTAGTCATTGCCAATATAGCGGGATCCACGCTCTTAAAAGCCTTTGTCCATTCCGGCATACCCTTGTTGAAGTCGTTATCCTTATATAAAGGCAAACCTGTCCAATCCTTGTTATCTCCGGCCTCAATCAATGGCTTTACCGAGCTTGGGACGAAAGCGGAGAATCCTCCACCTCCCTCCATCATGTTCAAAGGGAGAACCTGTGACATTTGCTCCGCTATCTTCATGGCCATCTTTTTATCGGTATACTTCTCCTTTCCGGAAACTATTCCAGAAGACATTTCTCCTAGTCCATATATAGCCCTTAACTCTATGGGCATAGGAATTGTAATCCAATTTCCTCCACCGTTACGGAAACAGATATTATTACGTCTCACGTATTCCGGAAGATCGTAGTAATCATCATCTTCATCATCCCCAAAAGCGGCAGCGATCATAGGCATGATAGTGCCAAGTAAATAGAAAGAGGACGCTAACCCCAAGAATTTCTTGGGATTATCCTTGGCCAGCCTTCCGAAATTATACATACCTTGTACACCAGCGTTCCAAAACACATACATGGATCTTGACAATCCGGACGTGAAAGCGCTAGCGTTACCTATCTTGGTCTGCCCCTCAGTATTCAAGAATTTTGAACCCGCCCCTTTCTTATTGAAGTTTACGGATATCTCCTTAGCGTCATAAATAGATTTATCCATGCTCCGCCCTATTTCCCTAGAAGTAAGGAACGCGGTGAACCTAGCGCAATTCTCTACGCTCTTATTGAACAAGTCCATCCATTCACCTAGTATTTTCAAAGCCTTTCCGATAGATACCTTTTGCTTGGAGTATTGAAGCTCTTTTTGGATCGCCTTCTTCTTGGCTTCCACGTCTCTCAAATTGGTGTATCCAGTCTCTCCTCCTCTCATCACAAAATCATGATATGCCTTATTCAAGGGATCGCTCATATCCAACGTACCGTTCTCATACCCCTTGACCAGACGATACATATTGATCGGGGTTACCTTAGCGAAATTCTTATTGAACTTCCAAGCGTAAACAGGACTTTCCTTGACCCATACGGTAGTATTCGAATAAAGCGCGTCACGTAGGAAGTTACTTACCATGAAATTCGGGTTACGTGTCGTGAAGTTAGCGGCCAAGTTACGGTTCAGCCATCCGGCGTATCTCTCCACGGTACCGAACCATCCTTTCGTATTATCCGGGTTTGTAAGCCCGTTCAACGCTTGAGCGGCCCTTGGGTTCCCGTTTATGGTAAGCACGTATTCTTTGCCGGCTCTCTTTACGATCACTTGATGCTCCTTCAAGTCCTTTGGCAATATCTTGTAAGGTATCCCTATAGCATCCCTTGAACGCCTAACATTAGATCCTTTTTCATTGGATAGCTCCTCCATGCGTTTGTTGAAAGATTCCACGATAGACTCCACCTGTTCCGGATTGGCGTTAGATGGTATATCCGGGAAAACGGCGATCCACTCACCGGAAGCCTCGTCAAGACGAACCCACATTTCGCTTACGCTCACGAGATCCGTCTTATGGTTTTGTACCATTGTCAAAAACTTTTGCTTCATCAAGTTCCTATTCCCTTGCATGATTCCGCTCTCTGCCATATTAGCGATCGTCGCTATAGGATCGTCAGCCTTGCTCTTTCGCCCAACGACAGTCTTTATAGGGGCGTTGAACGTCTGGCTTTCGGATGTAAGATAAGCGTAAACCTCATCTGCCGTAGTCTCCTCCCATCCACGCAAAGGCACATAGAACTGATACATATCGCTGATCGAATCAAACGTATTTTGGCTCATAAGCCCGCTATCCCGTTGCTTTGCCAATATAGCGTCAGTGGCTCTTTTGACAGAGGCCGATAATTCCGATGTATCATATCTTGACTCGTAATCCAATACGTATCTCCTTGCGGAATCCGGATCATACCCCGTGTTATCCTCGTTAGGATACATGGACGTGAATCCGCTGAAATCATCAGAAAGATTAGCTCCGTATTCCTCGGCAAGCCTATCCATTTCTGATTGCTGCTCTTCCCAAGACCTACCGTTCTCACGTATCTCATTCCTTCTCCCGATATACTCGTCAAGCAGGGATTTATATGTTTCCGAGTTTTGTGACAACGCTCGTTTAACGGCCATTTCCCTGTTACGCTCAATACCATGCTTGGTTATAAGGTAATCCCTTATCTCATCAATGGTGGATCCCATCTTTTCCAATCGTGACATCGCTTTTAAGATAGGCTCGAAAGCCGCTTTTCTATAAGCGTTGAACTCCGCTTCATTAACAGAGGAAAGGGCATTCTCGGCCATATAAGCGTTCTCATAATCCAATATACGACTCCTCGTTGCCTTTGCCACGGCATCCTGCAATGTTTTAAGCCCTAGCATAGAATCCTGAAACGCCTCCTGAAATTGATAGGATGATGTAGATAGGGTACGCTCATATTGATCTTTGGCGGAACCTACCTGTTTCTCTACTACTTGGATATCATTATCAGCGAACAATACCGACTCATTCCGCGCGTTCTCCCTAAAACGGATTGTTTTCTCTGCGAAAGCGAAATCATCCGTCTTTTCCCTTACGCTTTTTCCAACGCCTCTACCCTTGTTTTCAGATCCTGCACGTCCGATGACAGTCCGATCACCGCCGATTCCATCCCGGACACTTCCGTTCCTATCGCCCGTATCTCCTCCGCCAAGTTGGTCTCCATCGTTGTCAACTTGGCCGTCAGTCTTTTTTCCATTTCGGTCAGTTGCGTTTTCAGTTCCGTCAATAGCGTTTTCAACTCCCCTTGGTTTGTCGATATGGTCTCGTTCACTTTCGTTTCCGTTCTCATCAACGCCATCGATTGTCTCGAGTTCCCTTCCAGTACCTTTTGTTTCAGAAGGTTGTTTTCCTTTTTCAGGTTCAATATCTCTTGCGATTGATCCATTTTCGTTCAAATTTATATTGTTAAGACTTAATCTATTTCTCATCACGATATCCTCGGCCACATCCATCAAGTTTCCTTGCTCCAAGTTCTTATAGCTTCTCCAGAGAATATAACGGAGGTCATTATCCGATAACTTGAAATCAAGGCTAATACCGGCCTTTCTCAACATATCAAGAAAAGCGTCCTTGATCTTTTCCCATAACGAACGCTCGGCCTTGTTATCGAAACCACGTTCCGCTAATTCAGCGATGTATTCCTCTGTAGCCTCACGCAAGTTAAGAGGATTGCCTTTAGTCCGGTCAATGATATTTTTCCGGATATCCTCGTTGGCGTTCCGATACACGTTATCAAGGAAAGTATCGAAATCATCCCCGAATAGCTCACGTAACCCATGATGCCCTACCACCTCATGGAGGAAAGTCCTTTGAGCGTCACCTACGGACGTGGAATTAGGTGATACTATGACTATCTCCCCGGTAGAAGTATCATACCAGCCTTTGGAATCTCTCTTACGGGCCAACATATTCTCATCCGTATCGGTTATATCGTCCACGTCATGGATTACCCTGACAGGGGTATTAAGCTTGTTTGACCAATCGTTGATTGAGGATTCAATAGAACTTACATTGTCCTGATTATTAGTTGTATCTACTCCCATGAATCGAAATCGAGTCTCTCCTTCCTCTTTTACCAACGTACCATCAACGTCAAGAGTTGATTCTAACTGAATATCCTCAGCTTTAGCTTTTTCAACTAATTGTCTCTGCAGATCATTAACCTCTGCCTGAGCCGCATTAAGTTCATCCTCTTTTCCCCACGGTTTCTTAACGGCTTCCTCTAATCCCGCTATCTTGTTTTCCTCTGCCTTTATTTTAGTGGCTATATCTGAGACGGATTTAGCGGGAATCCCCAACTGCCTGTCAATGCTAGCCATCAAACCCCTGCCGCCGCTAAAATCACGATTCTCAACCAGTTTTTCCTTTCCTAAATATAAACTATAGACCATCATTCCTTCATTGAAATGCACGATAGCCTCGCCTTTTCCTCCATTGAGACTGATTTTCAGAGGAGGGGTGTTTCTGTCAAGCGTATATCTATCATAGTAATCATCAATAATGGGCGTAAGCTCATTCGATATACCATCGCTGAAAGTATTGCCTTTAACAGTCACGGACTCAACCCCATCAGGGAAGTTCTCTTTTACGATATTGGCGTTCCTTTCCATGATATCCTTCCGGCTGTTGTATTCTTGTATCCTAAGTTTGGAGTTAGATATAGAGTCACGCATGGAAGACTTACTGTTAAGATCGCTCCTCTTGGAGTTTTGCAATTTCTTTAACTTGTTCTGTGCCACAAACAGCAGTTGGGCGGTCTTATCTCCGGATAACGTCGCCGCCATCTCACTAAATGTCATTCCAGACGGATCACTATCGTCTTGCTCCTCCATGACACGAGACGATATATCGCCCTTCATCATCTGGTTGATGAAGTTTTGTTTTATACGAAGCCTGTCATAGGCGGTAGCGTCAAGGGTACCTTTAACGCCATATGTGACGATGTTCACCGGTTTATCCCATGTGGCGTATAAGTTTCCTTGTCGTAAGATACGACCGTTGCGTTGCTCAAAATCCATAGGCCTGATTGGAGCGTCAATATGATGCAGGGCGAATAGACGATCTTGCACGTTGACACCCACTCCCATTTTCTCCGTGCTTCCAATAAGAATGCGCACATCCCCATTACGGACCTTATCGAACAAGGCGTTTCTCCTTTCTCCCTCATAATTGCCAACGATAGCTATCTGATTAGACGGAATACCTCCCTTGATAAGCTTTTCCTTTATATCATTGTACAAATTAAACTGAGGAACAGATAAATCGACATCGAATAAATCCATTTTTGGAGTCTCAGAAGGGGATTGATAACTATCGCAAAATATAAGTTGCGTGCCTTTATCCTTATCGCTCTCCTTGTATAATCTCAATACGTTATCGACCACCTTGTTTGTCTTGCTATCAGGGTTGTCGGGAAATGTCGGATTAAGCAAACGAAGGTCAATCGCCGCCTGCTTAGCCTTGCTGAACACGACCAAGGGTAGCGCACTCTTATCCTTCTTCTCTTTTCCTGTCAATTTGTTATAATCCTCTAATTCCTTGATAAGGGTTTGCATGACATCCTCCAAGTCCTCGTTCTTCTCGACAATGACATTCGTCATCTTATCGTCTTTCAACTTAGGGATATTCTTGTCTTCCTTGAACTCCTTGACATCCTCGGTCAAGACAACGTCCGTATGGCTCCTGAACGCTTTTATAAGCTCCGGGACATTCGTATAGCTCTTGAACCTCTCGGCTATCTTAAAGTTACCGGTAGCGGTAAACTCCAATGACGGCTCAACCGTTCCAAAAGTGGTAGCGAACTCGTCAAAGCTATTGATATTATATGCGTCTAGGATATCGGGTGCCACGAAATTCATCATAGTCCAGACCTCTGCCATTGTATTAGTGATAGGGGTACCGGTTGCCAGAACCACGTTTCGACCACCATTATTCTCAGATATCCATTGGGCTTTTAGCAACATACTATTAGCCCTTTGTGACGCACTCGTATCGATACCTTTAACGTTCGACATCTTACTTGGGAACCCGATCTTCTTATAATTATGCGCCTCGTCGATGAACAAAGCGTCAACACCCATTTGCTCAAACGTCATGACGTTATCAGTCCGCCTGTCAAGAATACGCTCAGTCTTGGCCGTGATAGTCTCCGCTGTCTTTGCCTTGCCCTTTACGTTTTTCCCTTTCTTTATACCTTCCAGAGAATCACGCATACTCTTGGCCTCCCTTTTTAATCTCTCCTGTAAAGCCTTGTCTTCTATGCGATCGATAGCCTCCTCAAAATCATCTATACGCTTTTGGATATATGCCTTTTTCCTTTCCTCGCTATCCGGGATAAACGCCATGAATGACTGTGGGACAACGATAGCGTCAAAATCTCCGGTAGCTATAAGATTGAACAGCCTTGTCCTATTATCGGCGTTACGCTCCTCCTTTGTCGGAGATAGAATCTTAGCGGAAGGATACAGTTTATAAAAGTCACGGACGAAATCCTCTAGGGTAGCGTTTTGGACAACGATCATGGGTTTCTTCGCTATACCTAGCCGTCTCATTTCCATAGCGGACGTAATCATGGTAAAGGTCTTTCCCGTACCGACTTGGTGAGCGAGTAACGTGCTCTCGGATAGACAACGTTGCACCGCCTTGCTCTGGTGATCCCTAAGTGTTATATTCTTATTAGCGTTAGGATAATGCTCAAAAACCGGTTTGTCATACTTTTTTAGTACATAGTTGTTATATTTATCATTATACACGTCCTCAATACGACCATGGAACATCGTTTTAGAATCAATATACTCCACGAACTTATCGGACATGTCGGATATTTTCTCGGCAACGGCCTGTGTCTCCTGCTCGTTTACGACCCTTCTCGTTTTCTGCTTACCGTCCTCATAATATTTAATCTCGTCATAAACCTTGGGTTTACGTTGGTTAAGAGCGGCCTTGAACACGTCTATAGCGTCCATTCTCTCAGTCTTGAATTGACCGGCTTTAGCGTAATCGGTTATGAACGCCCTCTTATCAAGAATATACTCACCGATCTCCGGGATAAAATTAGCGTTGGCGTAAGATATACCCAGTACATTATCAGCGAAATTATTTATAAACTCAGACGGGATCCATGTAGTCCCCAGTCGATAACTTATCTCACCATAGGGTATACGTTCAGGCTGTACGGCTTCCAAGTCATCCACGTTTTTTTGAAACTCCGGATGATCTTCCAAGGCCGCCCTAGCCTCTACCAACTTATCTTTTACGTTTCCAGAGAGATATTCACTCTTATCTATTATATTGCCGGTAACAGGATCCCTATAAGCAATTCCCTTCTCTAGTATCTCGTTTGTCACGTTCACCTCATCCATACCCGTTATCTCCGAGATATAAGGTATATCAATATTACCTTTATATGACTTGCTTATATTGACGGCATCCAAGACATTATCCGCTTTTGTCGGTAGCTCGAATGGATAACTTACACGCTTATTCAAGATACCATCCGCTTTCGAGACTTCCCAGACCATGGATTTTCCGGTCGTGGAAGGTACCCTTCTAACGGTCTCCAAAGAGAAGGGTAATCCATGCTCAACATCCTCGGCGAAAATATCGTCCAAAGCCTTGTTCCTGTTAAGTGTCCCATATTTGGACACGAAAGCATCATATACTTTGTTTAGCCTTTTCCTCGCGGGCTCGGGATCCACACCCTTTGTTTGCTCATCATGGATAAGATCGTATAGATTTTTCTTTATATCATTGTAATCATTTACCGCATCCGCTATTTTCCGGGTCTTACCATTATGAACGAACGTAGGATTTGCCTTAATCGGTTTTAACGAGTCCCCATCTAAAACAAAGACATTGCCATTCTGGACGGTAATAGTACCATCTTTCAAAGTGGAGTCATCCACAACCTCCGGCCCTTTAGTCTCTACAACACCTGATAGGATATTCTTTGGTAAGTTATCAATAGCGTTAAGTAGCTCCTTGCTTAAATCGGCCCCGGGTTTGGCTTTCAATGTCTGGGACGCTCCACTATATAGACCTCCGCTACCAGCGTCATAAGCGGTCATCATATCACCTAACATCATATCGGGATGATTTGAGAAATACTCGTTAACCATGATAGGCTTGCTCCTTTTATCCCCGTCCTCCATATAAGTTCCTTCACCTATTTGCGTTGTAGTAGTGAACCCTATCCCATTCGAAGGTTCCCCATACTTTCTTTTACGGAATATAACGATGTCAGCCGTGACACTCGTGCCGGCCCCTTTCTGGAAAGCGTCATTAGGCAATCGGATAGCTCCGACCAGATCATAGCCGTTTCCACTCACGTACTCACGGAACTTACTATCGGCCCCATCCATCGTAGCCGAGGACGTGACGAATACGCCGAGACCACCTTCTTTCAATTCCAGAAGCCCCTTTAGGATAAAATAATTATGGAGATTATAAGAGGAACCAAGTTTCTTCCTGAATTGCTTATCTAAAACCTTATCATATGGAGCGTTTTTCCCGAATGGGACGTTGGTGATAACTAAGTCTTTCGAGTTTGGAGAAAACGCTTTCTCATATCCTTGTACCTTTATATTAGCGTCAGGATATAAAGCCTTTGCCATACGACCGGATAAACTATCTATCTCGAACCCACTTATACTTGAGTTTTCAGATATAGACCTAGGCATCATACCGATTATGTTGCCTATACCCATAGCGGGTTCACTGATATTGCCACCCTTGAATCCAAGTTTCTCCGTTATTCCCCATAAGCTTTCCACGACCTCGGACGGGGTATAATGAGAGGTTGTCGTGGAACGGACGGCACTGTCGAACTCTTCTTTACTTAATAAGGATTTTAGTTTCTCATAATAACGTAGATACTTATCATTCCAATTTCGATCCTTAGTCCAATTGTTGTCACGTGCGTTGTATTTGCCTTCGTTCAAGGCTTCGGCCAAACCTCCCCATCCAACGTACCTTGACATCTTGGCTTGTTGTTCCGGGGTAGGTTTTCCTTGGCCGTCCTCTACGTCTTTCAGCGTTTCTATCGCCTCAATATTGGCTTTTAGCTTGGATATATCACCGGAAGGAAGCTCAATACCTTTCTCCGGGAAGCTGAAATTGTTTTGATTCCTTACAACAGGCCGCTTGTCGCTGTCGCTGATAGGTATTCCTCGGCCTCGCTCCGTGTCAAGCACATCACTTCCATGCACGCCTCCACGGTCTCCTCCGCGTTCAGATCCTCGATCCTCTTCCCGTGCTTTTCTTCCCACGCCTTGATCCGCTCTTGAATTTCCTTGCTCATTGTCTTTAATATTATTAGGAGTGAATAAATCGTTACCATACAAAGGTAATGGTTTGTCCTTGTTGTCCGTTCGCTTTTTCCGGCTATTTTTTATTTTTTTCTCCGCGGCACTCGCTTGTCCGGCAATCTCAGTCTCTTTAACCACGGTCTCAGCGGCATCCATTATATCCGGGACTGGCTTATCAAAATTAGCTACATCAAACGAACGGACATCCTCATAAGTGGTCATATCCTTATCCCATCCGTTCTCTCCTACTTCCGGTAAATCCCTCGCTCCATTGTAGAATGATTTAAGATACGGTCGTATAGCGTCACCTAGATCATCGATCATAGCCTTTGAGTAATCAGAGAACTTACGCAAGCCTTTCTCTATATGATAAACCGCCATTTCAGTACCTATCGCCAATATCTCAGGATCAACACCCATATTCATTTGACCGCCTAGTTTCTTGCGCATGCGCTCACGGAGTTCCGCATACCGTTCATCGGTAACAAGGCGGTTACCGCTAGGGGTAACGGTACGATCGCTCAATTTGGCTTTGCCCTTATCGTTGATATCACCAATAAGGTTTTCTACATTTACCTTTTGAGGCTCTACGACCCTGCGTGTGTCTTCAAGAGAAATAGGTTGCGCATCGCTTACGGCATCGGTATCGCCAAGAATGGTATCAGCCAACCGCCTTGCGCTTTCATCGCTACGCATCATGAAACCTCGCTGTTCCCTGTCATACCAACCCTTTTCAGCCTTGGCTAGCTCTTTGGCGGCACGTTGCTGTTCCTTCGATAATTCATTACCGAACTTCAATAGCCACATATCAAGAACTTTTCCTTTCTTGGTAGTATATTGGGAGGAAACAATGCTATAATTATCAGAATCATTATTTTTAGAAATATCGCTTTCCTCCTGTTTAATTCCCTTATACTCATAGAAGGGCTTTGTTTTGCGAGTCGAGGAATCAATCCATTTCTTGAACCCATCCAACGTGACCCCGGTAATGTTGCCTAACCCTTGCCAACCCTCCTCATAGTTTGACAAGTAAGCGGACCTAGCGTCTTCCAAGGAAGGGAATCCCATCATAACCTTATGCTCATCGAATGAGCCATCAGTATTCACCTGATCCACGACATACACCATGTCACTATTCATATCCGGACCTAGGAATACGTCTATATGATCACCATCCACACTTTCAGTACCTCGAATGTAACCGTAAGTGTTATTCATGACCTGCGACCACTCCTTTCCGCTAGCGTCCTTACCGGAACGGACGGAACCGGCGGGCTGCTCTATGGTGACATCAAAACCGTTTATCTTTATATGGCCTTTCTTGTAATTGCCGGCCTCTTTCTGCGCCTCGGTTGGATTGGTATCAACCTTTAGCTCCTCTTCGTGCAATCTCTTAGCCTCAACTATGCGCTCGGCATAGTCCAATGGGGTCTCATTCTCCTTTGGAGAAGGAGCGACAAAAGGAACTAGTCCCCTTGATGAGCCTTCTTGTGTAGCTCCATCCGTGCGATCAATGTCGGGGCCAGCCGATTCTCTTCCCTCAACCTCTCCAGTTCCCCCGGTCTGATCAAGTTGTTCTCTTGGCAGTACCTCGCCGCCTCCCTCGCGTAAGCCATCGCCTCCGCTTTCGTCATTTCCTTCAATGTTTTCATTTTCTATCGGTTTATTTTGCGCTAAGATAGCGTCTATTTCATTTTGTTCGTCAATTATGGCCTGTATTTCATCCACGATTTGCGAATCAAGCTCGCCTCGCTCCTCATCAGTCAATTGTTTCTCCGAGAAATCACGTACCATGCTTTCCTCATACGCCTCGTATTCTTCCGGGGACATATGATAATTCTCCTCGCACCACTCAGCGTAAGCGTTGTACTCGGCCTGTCTCTCACGCTCAGCGATCGCCTCACGGTTCCTCTTGACATAATCGATCAAGTCTCCACGTGTATGAGCGGAAGACAAGACCTCTATGATAGCGTCCCTTCCGGCGTTCGTATCGTTCTCATCGAAGAAGTTAGTGCCATTCTCCCTATCGGCAAGCTCCAATATCTCACCCGCCCTCTCTATATTAACACCGCCTTTCTCCGGAGAGGCGAACAGTCCGAACATCCTCGCTGTCTCATTATTCCCGGCACCGGTCTCTTTCTTGTAACTGTCACGTGTCAATTTGATCGCCCCATTAGCCAGCATCATGGCCGCAAGCTCCTCTCCGCTCATAGGATCACCTATCACGGAGATCTCCTTCGCTATGACATCACCCGGCTTCTTGCTGGCCTCCTTGATATCATCATCAAGATTAGCCCAGAAATCAGCCTCGACCTTGATCGCCTCATATTCTTGTCGGGCTTTTATCAATGCGGCCTCAGGCTTATCCTCTTTTCCGATAGGGGCATCATCGTATGCCTCTTGCGCCTTTTCCAAGGCATCAGACGCTTTTTTAAGGCTTTCATCGAAAGACTTTCTCGTCACCTCGATCTTCCTTGGCATCTTATCGCCATATTTATCATAGAGGAAATCCAAGGCCATATCCGTTCCTGATGATACGAAATCGGGTGTACCATCTTCTCGCATGACCATGGAAGGATTCTCTACATTGCTAGGTTGTGCTATCTGATCAATGGCACCTTCCGTCTCAATCTCACTCGTTGGCTGGTTGATCGCATCTTCCACGGGAGGTGCAGAGGTTATCTCGGCATCAGCACTTGCAACATTATCATCCTCTGGCGACACCACATTAACTTGTTGAGCGTCATATATGGCATCTTGAAGATCAAGAATCTCATTCTCTGTTATAGGCATTGCTGGAGAAGAGCCATTCTTGGCTGTCACCTGCCCGGTTTCTCTATCATAAGCCGCAGGTTGAGCGATCCAATCACCGTTCTCATCTTGTCCTTGAAGGATAAACGCATTATCCCCGTTCCATACGATCAACCCCGGCTTTGGTAATTGCGTCTTGGGATTATGATGCATGGTCATGTCAAGCTCGGACTGGCGGGTAGCCAATAATTGATCCTCATAGGTTCGTCTCATATGACCGGCATCTTGCTCTACTATATCGCTCAACCTTTTCACCGAGACCATCCGATCCTGTCCGTTATCGGAAATAACGGCTTTATCTCCCTCGATACTCCTAACGTACACAGGTCTTTCCTCATTTCCCTCGCTAAGCGTAGCCGTGGTAACGATAGACTGACCATCAGGATTCGTGGTAACATAAGGAGTAATATTATTGGCAACGTAAGTTTCAACCTCATTGTCTATTTCCTCTCCTATACGATCCTGCAAACCGGATATCCTGAGATAATCAGCGTAGAAATCCTCGGCTAACGGACGGGCATCCGCATTAACCCCATCAAGAAGGCTCATCACTTGGGCCTCGCTAGCTCCATCATCCACATAGCTTTCTATCGTACTAACCAAACCCGGAACCATTCCAGATAGGGAAAGCCTTGTCTCTTCCATCTTTTTGCTCGCCGTCCGTATATCGCCCGGATCAGTCATATTGCGTCCTTGCTCCTCTGCCTCGGCAAACCTAGACTTAGTTAATAGAGGAGGAGTTTCAACGCCTTGATCTGTTACATTTGAATCGGTGATAGGCTGCTGAGCCTGTTTGCCTTCTATTTTATCCGCTACGTATTGCGCGCCTTTAGCCAACGCTCCGGCCCCGGTGAAATAAGCGCCGCCTCCCATACCATAGACAAAGCTCTGCAATACACCATCGGTCAAATCCCTTTCCGGATCCGCGCCTGTTATCTTATCCGTTATATTCTCCGCTAGCGTGGAAGATACCTCTTCGATACCTTCATTTACAGGCTCGAAAAACATACCGAATTTTTTATAGAACTCTTGCATCTTACCCATTATGCCACGCTTGATAGCCTCTTGCGCCTTTTCCTTTCCTAACGTCTTGAATAAGGTTGACATCCAAGCCTTGGATACGCCAGCGCCCAGCATCTCAGACAAGGATTCTGCCGTACCTGTAAGAATAGCGTTAGATACCTTTGCGAACTCTCCCATGTTTGGGTTATTCTGGTCAAGATCATCATATTTCTGGCTAGCCACTATTGACCCTATACCTGCGAGTCCGGCCGCTGGAGCTCCGGCCATTGTAGCGGCCATGGCCCCGATTGACATCGGAAGCGACTCTACGCCTTGCAAGGCTATATCACCTATGGCACCCATATAATTCCCTTCTTTCCAAAGATCGGTGAAATCCTTGCCATTGTATCTGTTTGACCTTGCCCGGGAAAACTCCGCATCAGCCTTAAATATATCTGAGATATCCTTGAATGCCCCGCCACGTGGGATCAGTCCTCCCGTTGCGGATTCCAACCCTTTAGCCGCCTTATCCAAGACCCCAAATATACCGGCACCAAGATCGGCTCCTCCTGCGTTAAGTTTCTGTATAGCGTCTCCTACCCAAGTATTCATGAAAGAAGAATCCTTCTCATACTCCGTAGGAGGTGGAGGAGTAGCGGTCTCAATCTTTCCTTTTTTACGCAAGGACTCAAAATTATAATCGGCAGAATTATCCCATGGATTAACATACTCGGATTGATCTGATTTGGGAATATCAACCTCTTGTCTTAGGGATATAGGAGGAGGATTAACACTTGATTGGGAAACATAGTCTGTCTCTTTAATATTCTCGTTATTAATTGGAGCATAGCCTAATTTACTCTCGAATTGGGAGAAATCTCCTAAATCTTGCCATCCATCTTTTTTCAAGACATCATAAAGCATTTCACGCTTACCTGAGTCTTTCAATTTCCCCTCAAAAGAGGAAAAATCGCCCAAATCAGTATATCCATCGCTTTTTAAAGCGTCATATAATTTTCTGGTATTGTTCACTTCCATAATTTTACCAACCTACATTTTTAGAACTCGAATTATTATCCCAACCTATACTTTTCTTGTTAGTACTAGTAGAAGAACCTCCCGATCCAATTATCTGATCAAACTCATCGTATAATTCCGGGAAATTCTGAATATTACTCATGACAATAGCGGCTTGTTTGGTCTTTTGGTCTCCACCTTCACCAAACTGCCACGATATATCCGATATACTCTTATTCTCTTTTGGATGATCTTCCGCATACTCCAACATCCTCTTATACATATAAGCGATAACCCCATCTTTATCCTTACCGGACAAAGTGAAACGTTTACCGTTTCTGCCGATGATGTCAATAGACTTATCCGCCCCAGAGCCATTAGCTTTAGCGGTACGATATTGCTCAAGACTACGGAGATTGGATTGCCTTATACCCAACTCTCTCTCTTTATATGCGGCATCCTGTTTCATCTTCCGCTCCTCCCTGTCATTCTTTATTGCGAATTGAGCGGCACTTTGCGCGATCTTGGCTTTTGCCAAATCATTCTGGGCTTTTCTCGCTTGATCCTGTCTATAAAGCTGCAATGCCCTTTGATAATTATTGATGTCGTTTTGCCTTGCGGCCAGATACCCGGCCCCGTATCTTTGCCTGATAGCCTCCAACCTGTCAGAATAGGATTGTAGTTTAGGATCAGCTACGGTGGGTAGTTTCTGCGAAGGTGCCTCTCCCGCGAATGCCAAATTGGAGAAGGAAGACAACACATTGCCTAGATGCCCGATTCCAGTAGCTACGGAAGCGGCCCGTTTTCTTCTCTCCTCCTCCTCTTGGCTTATCGGCTTTTGAAAAAGCGTCTCATATAACCTTTGGTTCCATTGGTAATCGTTCATTTGAGGCTCGACAACGCTCGCTTGCGGAGCGGTCTCATCCGTATTATCCACGGTTGGAGCTATAGGGTTCTGGCTTCCGGCAACCTCCGGCTCAACCAATGGCGTAGTGGACAATTCCGGCCTTTGAACGACCGGAGTCCTTTTCCTATTATATCTTTCCTCTAATGTCATTGTTGTTTACTTTTGAATATAGACTCGAATAATCCCTTACCCTTGTCAAGATGGGCTTGCGCATCAGCCCCAACGAGGCCCATCCCTGCCTGTAATCCTTGATTAGCCGCTTGCGTGGCGTTTGCCGCCTGTTGATTATAGATAGACAGCCTTTGGTTACTGATATTATTCTTGGTGTTGAGATATTGGGATTCCACAGCATCCTTCCGTGCGGTAGCGTTAGTGGCTATACCACTGGCGGTATCGGATATCACCTCGCCCGCCGCTTTCTTGGCCTGCGCTACGGACTCATCAGTAGCTCCTACGACCGCGGCGGTACCGGAGGCCTTACGGTACTGCTCATCCGCTAATTCCCTAGCCTTGGTCAAGGCGGCTTGCGCCTCCGCGCTTTGGGTATAATCCTCGTTATACCTACGGTTAAACCAATCCTCATTCTCCTTTGCCTGTTTATCCAACACGGCGTTCGCTTTTCTAGCCGCCTTCCTTGCCTTTATTCCCCCGGCAATGCCACTCGCCAAGGAACTGGCGGCTCCAACTATCGCTCCGATCATAATCTACTGTTTTCTCGCAAAAGAGATAAATAAAGTGACTCGTGTTTGTTACTTTGATCATTATCTCCCATCGGACACCAAAAAATCAACTATTCTATACTGTTTTCTATCATCTACGAATCATTCGTACATAGTTAGGTCCGGTCATATAGGCATTATTGGTATATTCGCGGGAACAAATTTTATTATATAATACCATGAACGAGGAACTAAAACAACTTTTGGAGTGGTTCGACAACTACGAGATCACATTTAACGAAATCAGACTAAGCCCGTGTCAATACATATTTGACCTCCATAAATTCATTGCTGTACAGACAAACTCTGTCCGAAGAAACTGGGAAAATCCCACATTCGAGTATGATATTTTGAGCCTATATCAGCTTAAAAAGGTACTGGAGGAGAAAGAGAAAGAAAATAAGGAATGACAATCATTGCATCGTGGATATTCCCTAAATTTGTATAGTGTTTAACTAAATAACTAATATCATGGCAAGAACAACGGATTACAAGTTAAAAGGAGAGAAAATCAAAGATCAAATAGATGAGTTAGCAACCGCTCTTCTTGAGGAGAAGAAAAATTCCTTTGACGAAAATCGGAAAGTAAAAATAGCGAACATTGATTTGGAAGAACTGAATAATATCGAGTTGCAGCAACTGCAAGTTCGAATTTCAAAGATTTTGGTCGAAAGAACAAAATAGTCCTATTTGTCGCATACTAAAAGTATAACGCCCGTGTTTTTTCTGACACGGGCGTTTTTTATTGGTCTATTTGTCTTATAAGTATCAAAAGCCTTTTCCTTTTTGTCTCATAAATATCCGGTATTCGCCTTTATCTAAATTGTCTATCCTAAAATCAACCTTGGCTCCATCTGGAACAAACGACGGGACATGCCCCGCTAGCTTTTTTATTATTTCGTCAATGTTATTATATCCTATATCCGTAAATGAGAATATCTCCTTGCCTTGATATATGACACTGCCTTTAATCATCTGTCTAAAAGATATTTTCATCTGATCATCAGGGTAATATTTCACAGGATCCTCATATACCATTTCTTCCTTTTTTTGGTTAAATACAAAATCAATAACCTTATTGTTTATCTCAGAGACTATAGAGTAATCCGGTCTTACATATATCTCTGTAGTCTTATGAGCGCTTGAATGATTCATGCAGAAAGCCACGTCATACATTGAGGCTTTTATATCGTTTCTCGCTATGGTTCCCCATGAATGCCGGAAATTATACATACATATAGCATTGAGACCGCCATGTTTGCAAATACGTTTCAATCCAGAGTTCATATTTGCGTTGAAAGAATCGTCATCACGATAGGTCTTATGGAAATTAAACAAAAACTCATCATCATCCGGTGTAAAGTATTTTTCCATGACAGGACGGAGAATATCCGGAACAATAATCTCCATATACGCCTTATCCCTTCTGAATTTTTGGGTCTTAGCCCTATTATAACAGAATGTCCAGCCTTTCAAATTGGACTTCTTTGCCCTAAAAAGGTCTACGGTATTAATTCCTGCCAAGCAAAAGACCATCAAGGCTACATCCCTAGCCAACTCTGGAAGTGATAATATCATCTTTGTCGGAGGTATGGGTGTCGCGAAAAACTCACGAACGAAGTCCGCATCCAAGGCCCTGTGATCGGGGGTGTCCGCATTGGGGATTTTTACCTTTAGCCAAGGATTAGTCTTGATCCTGATTATGCCCCTATCGTAATCGTTGAACTCATTTATTGCAGCTTTAAAAATCTGGCGAACATTAACAGGATACATTTCTTTCGCCCTTGCCGTTGGTAATAAGGTTTTTATCCAGTCATTTATGAATTTCGTGGTAAACCGGGAAAACATCAACTTGCTAGTTCCCGCAAATCTCTCAAGATGACAATAGGCCAACTCATAATTCTTGGCGTTACGGGCCATGCCTCTAACTGTTTCCATTTCCCGTTTATACTTTCTCGCATAATCAGAAAAACAGATATCCTCATCCGCTTTTTCCAGATATTCCACTAGGGTTTTTACATCCCATTGCGATATATCCTCTTTGTTTGCTCTCTCCACATATCGCATGATTACATCTGAACAGAAGGATACGACAAAAGGATCTTTCACCTCCCCCGTGCGAGTCAACCCTTTTTTATCAACCATTTTATCCATTTTTATATAAGAGGATTTACGGTTATGGGTTACTCTGATGTAAACAGGATAGAAGCCATCAGAACGCTGCTTTCTAACACAAATCTTAAAAGTTGCCATATATCAACACTTTATACATTAAATTTATGGTGTAAACACGGTGTAAACGCCATGTGCAAATATAGCAAACAAAGTGTAAACATCACATATCATTCAGATCATTTTACGCTAATAATGACATAAAAATATAAGGCTAATAAACAAGACTCAACCCGTCTATCAGCCTTATATATTGATATTTAAGACTTGCAGTTTTTAACAGCCTATCCTTCTATAGCTGCTTGCGCCGCCGCGATACGAGCGATGGGCACTCTAAAAGGTGAACATGATACGTAATTCAAGCCAACTTTATGGCAGAACTTAACGGAAGAAGGCTCACCACCATGCTCGCCGCAAATACCACATTTCAAATCCGGACGGATGGCACGACCTTTCTCAGTTGCCATACGAACCAGCTGTCCTACACCATTTTGGTCTAGTACTTGGAACGGATCGACCTTCAAAATCTTCTTCTCTAAGTAAACCGGTAAGAAGGAAGCGATATCGTCACGAGAGTAACCAAATGTCATCTGAGTCAAGTCATTCGTTCCGAATGAGAAGAATTCAGCGCTGGAAGCGATACGATCCGCTGTCAATGCCGCACGAGGAATCTCGATCATCGTACCTACCTTGAATTCGATACGATCGCCAACTTCCTTGAATAGCTCTTCGGCCGCGGTACGGATCACCTTCTCTTGTTCCTTGAATTCATATAAGATACCTGTTAATGGTACCATGATTTCCGGTTTAGCCTCAATACCTTCTTTCTTCAAATCCAAAGCGGCACCTAAAATGGCCCGAGTCTGCATTTCCGTAATTTCCGGATATGTATTACCTAGACGGCAACCACGGTGACCCAACATCGGGTTATGCTCGCAAAGAGATTCCACACGTTTTTGGATCTCCTTAACGGACACGCCCATAGTCTCAGCCATTTCCTCTTGACCTTTCAAATCGTGAGGAACGAACTCATGCAAAGGAGGATCGAGCAAACGAACGGTAACAGGACATCCGGCCATAGCCTTGAAGATACCCTTAAAGTCCTCTTTCTGATAAGGAAGGATCTTCGCCAACGCTTTCTTACGACCTTCAGCGTCCTCGGCCAAGATCATCTCACGCATAGCTTTGATCTTCTCACCCTCGAAGAACATATGCTCCGTACGGCAAAGGCCAATACCAACGGCACCGAAGCTACGAGCGATCGAAGCGTCGTGAGGCGTATCAGCGTTTGTACGAACTTGCAATTTTGTATATTTATCGGCTAAAGCCATTAACTCCTCGAAATCACCCGATAACTCAGCGGCTTTTGTCTCAACCTGCCCGACATAGACTTCTCCGGTCGTACCATTGATAGAGATATAATCACCTTCTTTCAAAGTCACGCCATCAACGTCTACAGTCTTATTCTTATAATCGATGTTCAAGGCACCAGCACCGGATACGCAGCACTTCCCCATACCACGAGCTACAACAGCGGCATGAGATGTCATACCTCCACGAGCGGTAAGGATACCTTCGGCGACAGCCATACCGGCCAAGTCTTCCGGAGAAGTCTCGATACGGACCATGACAACCTTTTTGCCATCGGCATGCCATTTAGCGGCATCATCAGCGAAGAATACGATCTGTCCAGTAGCGGCACCCGGTGAAGCCGGCAAACCTTTTACCCACACTTTCGCCAGTTTCTCGGCTTTTTTATCGAATACAGGGTGAAGCAACTCATCTAATTTATTCGGCTCGATACGGTTCAACGCTGTTTTCTCATCGATCATACCTTGATGCAATAAGTCGATTGCGATTTTCACCATAGCGGCACCGGTACGTTTACCGTTACGGGTTTGCAAGAACCAAAGTTTACCCTCTTGTACGGTAAATTCCATATCTTGCATATCCCGATAATGATCTTCCAATTTCTCTTGGATAGCGTCTAATTGCTTATAGATTTCCGGCATGGCTTCTTCCATGGACGGATATTTAGCGATACGTTCTTCTTCTGAGATTCCGGCACGTTCAGCCCAACGTTGTGAACCGATCTTCGTGATCTGTTGCGGGGTACGGATACCGGCTACAACATCCTCACCTTGAGCGTTAATCAAGTACTCGCCATTAAACAAGTCCTCACCATTACCCGCGTCACGAGAGAAACAAACGCCTGTAGCGGAAGTATCGCCCATATTACCGAATACCATGGCTTGTACGCTAACCGCCGTTCCCCACTCGTCTGGAATACCTTCCATCTTACGATACAGGATAGCACGCTCATTCATCCAGCTATTGAACACGGCACAGATAGCGCCCCACAATTGCTCATAAGCGCAAGTCGGGAAATCCTGTCCGGTCTGGGCCTTAACGGCTGCCTTAAATTTAGAGACCAATGTTTTCAAGTCTTCAACGTCAAGCTCGTTATCTAACTTAACGCCTTTCGCTTTCTTTACTTCCTCGATGATCGCCTCAAACGGATCGATATCCTCTTTGCTTGTCGGTTTCATGCCTAATACGACATCTCCGTACATTTGAACAAAACGACGATAGGAGTCCCAAGCGAAACGAGCGTTGCCCGTCTTACGAGACAATCCTTCCACTACCTCGTCGTTCAAGCCAAGGTTCAATATCGTATCCATCATACCCGGCATGGACGCACGGGCACCGGAGCGAACTGAAACTAACAGAGGATTGGCAACATCACCGAACTTAGAGTTCATTAACGTTTCGATATTAGCGATCGCCTTCTCAACATCCGCTTTCAGCAACTCTACGACTTTATCTTTGCCTAACTCGTAATACTCTATACAAACTTCTGTTGTAATCGTGAATCCCGGAGGAACCGGTACACCAATCAGATTCATCTCGGCAAGGTTAGCGCCTTTACCACCCAGCAGATTTCTCATATCTGCCTTACCTTCGGCTTTTCCATTTCCGAACGTGTAAACTCTTTTTCTTTCCATATTCGACAGTATTGAATTTAGATTCTAGTTTTGTTGATTTCAACTGTTATATTGCTATCTCAACTTTGCAATGCTGCAAATATATGCTATTTCTACTTTGCAAGCACGAATAGCGTTAAAGATTTTTACATGTTTTACAACTATTCTTTACCATTTATATCCAGCAAATGCTTACATTTGCGTGCGGAAGTTTGTTGACGCTTCCATTTCCCATCGGATTTCCCGCCTATCTCTTTGCCCCTTACATATAATATATGATCTTTTTCTTTTATTTGTCTATTTATTTCCAATAGGAAGACTCAGGAGTTTTTTGCTGAAGAAACTTTAGTTTCTACAGCATGAAACTAAAGTTTCTCCCAGCAAGAACTAAAGTTTTTCTATAGCGAAACAAAGTATTTTAATGTAACTTCTTGAATTTTATTTATTTATAGAAGTATTCAAAGATATAGGTAACGATTTGGTTGCAAAAGTCTTGCTTTCAGTTACACTGCTTTGCATAATTTCAAATAACTATGTACAAATATAGATAATAGTTGCAATATAGCCAAATTTATTCAGATATATTTTGTGTATAATATTGGATATTAGCATCTTGACTTATATCGATGCATGAATTTCTTCCCATTGGAATAGCTGGAATTACCCTCTGGCTATTTTTGTGCCTTTTTGTCGATTGCTCAACGGTTGAGTAACCAATGGCCCCATAATAACTTTGTAATATTGCACCATAAACGATAAAAACAAGGTCAATATGAATAACAGAAAAGTCGTACCAGGTGTCGGAGTTACCCATATGTTAAGTACCATCCTTGCCAAAGTGAATAGGATTGAGCAGTTGCTTTCACCCAATATTGAAAACCTGCCGGACAGCGAGATTCTGGATTCAAAAGGAGTCCGCCTGCTGACTAAGATGTCCGACAGGACACTTTTGAGACGTCGAAATGACGGCACGCTGCCCTTTCACCGCGACAAGGGAAAGATTTACTACCGCCGTTCGGACGTGCTGCGTGCCATGTTACTGGAAAAGGAAGAACACTCTAAAAATAAAAGGTTATGAGAAAGATGATCAAGATTGAAAGCAGTTCATTCGCTGCGCTCGTGAGAAGTTACAAGAAGTCCCTCAATATGCTGGCCGTACTGCAACATATATGCGAGGACAACAGTGTCGAATTATCCATGCTGCCGGATGAGGTATGTGAACTGATAGGGCTTGAACCGGCAGAGATAGAGAAACAGCGTCTGAACGGACGTCTGCGCTTTGCGGAAGAGGAAAACGGCACAAGGCATTACTCAATCGTGGATATAATCAACCTGAAGGATTCGATTGACAGCAGGAGAATAAACAGGCAGGTAGAGGAACTTTCATTCGAGGAAACGGACTGATGTGGCACATCCCCGTTTCAGACAAGGGTACGGACGGCAAATCGGATTTATCCAGGTGCCGTCCGTGCCTTTGTCCTTTCCTGAAAACGGCTCTTTGCGGCAAACTGCGGAAGTGGAGCCTGCGCAGCTTCTGCAGTTTGCCGCAATGTGCCGTGGGAAACATTACGATATTTTTCGGTTTTCCTTTGCCGGCATTATAATTTTCATGGACGGTACATGCCTTGCCTGTTGTGGCTGGTCGGGTGCAATGTCACTGCCGCTGACCGGTCTGACCTTTTCCTGCCCAGTCATATCATCGTTTCCGTACTGTTCGGGCTGTTTCAATGTGAGTTGTATCCTCCGGTTCAACGTGGCGAGTTCCTCTGTCAGTTCCTTTATCTCCCCCTCTTTGGGCCAGAGCGTGGAGACTATCTCACGCAGGACCGGCAGGTCTTTCTCCAACTCCGTATTGTCCTTTTTCCGTTTCTCTATCATACCTGGAATACGCTCCAGCGCATTGATGAAGTTCATTACGGCCAGCTTCGGGTCTTTGGCGATATACCCGTTATTATAGGTGTATTTGATGCCGTCCAGTCCCTCGACCATAAACTTGTTCTGCAAGGATTCCGTGTTTCCGTCCCAGACCTTTTCGGAACGCACCAGAATACGGAAGTCGAACAGCGTTCCTATTTTCATATAGTCATCCTCAGTCCGGGCATTCCGGTTGATTGCGGACAACCTGTCGGCCAGAATCTCGATGTTGTCGGACTCCACCCCGTCCAGTTTGAGCGGATTGGGTCTCAATCCAGTGGCCGTATCCGTAGGGGCAACCCAGTTCAGGTATTCCCAATCCCGAGTGAAACGCTCTATGAAAGTTCCGTTCGTTTCAATTACTGAAACCTTCTCGTGCAGCTTCCCTTTGGCGTTCCCCTTGTTCCTGTGGTATGCCAGTCTTTCGCTCTCAAGGACCGCCAGTTTCTTTTCCAGCTTAGCCTTTTCCAGCAGGTCGTTGTTGTCTGAAAGAATGGCCACGTACTCACTGAAACTCACCCCGCCGTTTTCATCCATCGCTCCCTCATCAATGGTCCGTGTAGCGAGATTATGGCTTTTTAACTGGTTGATGAACACCTGCTTGTTATGAAGCAGGTTGAACTTGTAACTGTCCAATGATTTTTCCACCGCATAGATATAGCAGTCCACCGTATTGCCAGCATGTTCCTTGGCCACGATATTCCCTTTTCTTACCGCTCTTCCGTTACGTTGTTCAAGGTCGGAAGGCCTTCAGGGTATGTCCAGGTGATGGATGGCCACGGCCCTCTGTTGGGCGTTGACTCCCGTTCCCAATTTCTGGGTGGAGCCGAAAAGGAAGCGGATGCGTCCGGAGTTCATGTCGTCAAACAGTTCCTTACGCGCGTTGTCGCTGTTCGCCTCCTGAATGAAACGGATCTGCTTTTCCGGAATGTCGTGGTCTTCCACAAGCTTGCGCCTGATTTCGCTGTAAATGTTCCATTCGTCCGGCTTGTACGTGCTCAGATCGGAAAACACGAATTGCGTGCCCTTCTGGTCGAGATACTTGTAGTAGTATTCCGCAATCCTAGCCGCACAGTGGGATGCCTTGTTTCCCGGATTGTCCCCATATTTCATGTCGATGAGGCGCATGTCAAGCGACATCTTGTTCGAGTAGTTGGTGGCTATCAGCATTTTCGCCTTCTCTTCCGCATCGGACAGCGGAAGGCGGTCTATATGGGTGGCGTCCCCGCTCTCCGCAAACTTTATCAGCTTCTCTATGAACATCTCCTAGTCGGGCGTGGGCGGTAGATGGTACAGCTGCTGGTTGAGCCTCGGCCTGTCCACACCCACGTCCTCCGCAGTCTTGTAGTCGGTTATCTCTGCGTAGAAGTTGGCAAGTTCGGGCACTTTGATAAAGTACCTGAACCGTTCCTTCTGCACGATCTGGTTGGTCACAGAGAACTCAAAGTCCGTGCTTTTCTTGGCATATACGGCGGCCCAACCGTCAAAGCAGGTGATTCCCTGCCTTTCCATCTCTTTGGGGCGAAGATATTTGAAAAGCAGGTAAAGCTCGGTCAGACTGTTGGAGATGGTCGTACCCGACAGGAAGGTGGCCCCCAGATCCCTGCCGGAGCGTTCCTGAATGGTACGGATGGCAAAAAGCAGGTTCATCGCCTTTATGCTTCCTTCCGGGTTTCCAAGTCCCGAAACCCTTGTGTGGCGGGTGTTGAACATCAGGTTCTTGAAGTTATGCGATTCGTCCACGAACAAGTGGTCGATGCCCATCTGTTTGAAATCAACCACATCATCCGTCCGCCTCTTGATGATATCCTCCAGTTTTTCAAGTTTCGCCTGAAGATTCTCCTTCCTCTTTTCCAGCCCGCGTATAATCCAGCCGCTGACCTCGTTTCCCTGTTGCTCGAATACGGCAAGGCTCTCCTCTATGCTTTCTATCTCCTTATTGTATATCTCCTGCTGTATCTCCGGTGACTGGGGTATTTTTCCGAACTGGTCGTGCGTGAGTATGATGCAGTCCCAGTTGTTGTTCTTGATGTCATGGAATATCCCGACACGTTTTTCGGGGGTGAAATCCTCCTTTCCTGGATACAGTACCTTCGCGTTCGGATATGCCCTTTTGAATGTGTCGGCGATGTCGTGCACGTTGCTCTTCAACCCTATAATCATGGGCTTGTCCGCCAGTCCGAGACGCTTCATCTCGAAGGCGGCCACACACATGATGAGCGTCTTTCCGGTGCCCACCTCGTGGTCAATTATCCCCCCGCCGTTGAGTTTCAGCATCCATACCGCATTTTTCTGGCTGTCATACAAGCCGGGGATATCAAGACCTTTCAGGTCAAGGAAAGGGAAGTTCTGGCAGGAGCCGTCGTAGTCTGGCCGTACATAACAGTTGAACTTGCGGTTGTACATGCCGGCAAGGTCCTGCTTGAACTGCGGGAGCTGCTCGTTCAGCCAGTTCACGAACTCCTTGCGTATCTCGTTGATTTTGGCGTCGGCAAGCTGGATGGCGTCGGCATCGCACACCTTTATGTCTTTTCCGTCCTTGTCCTGTACGGTTTTTGTGATGTCGGGCACGGTGTTGTGCAGGGCATGTTTCAGCAGGTCATTCCCGTAATATCCCCTTTTTTCTCCTTTCACGAAGTATTTGTCGGTGATGTTCGCGTTGCTTCCTTCAAGGGTTATGCCGAACTCGTCGATGCTTTCCGTATAGCTGATGCGGGTCTTTACCCCGAAAAGGTATTCCGCAAACTCTTCATATACGGATGTGGGTATCCACCGTTCACCCAGGTTGAAGTCAAGCAGCTCGAAGCCGATGGGTTCTGGTGCGGCGTCCTTCAGCGCTTCCAGCGACCTCCCGCTTTCCTTGTCATCGGGGTATTCCTTGAGATGCTTCTCTATCCATTCCGTTTTGGCGATGACGTTCCCCGCAATGAAACGGTCCCTTATCTCGTATTTTTTCATCATGGGGTTGTAGAAGATACGGCTTTCAAGCTGTTCAAGCAGTTCCCGCCTACCGATGTCGCTCAGGCTCTCCATATATTCCAGATTCACCTCCCCGAACTTGTTCAGTGAGGCCGCGAGCGCTTCCTGGGCGGTGTCCGCATGTTTGACCTCGTTGGCATTGAATGATACGGGGACGGTGAATATGTCCGCTTTCTGTATCTTGCCCCGGATACTTCTTTCCAGTGAGAGCATTTCCCTGCCTCCCGCATCCATCAGCAGGAACTTGGCGTTGTCCTTGTGGTTGAGTTCCCGGAACATGCGTCTGAAACGGTCATACTGCCTGTTGAGTTCCTCACGCAGGCCAGGCTGTTCGGTTTCCGTCTCGGCTTCAGTCCTGTAAAGCTCATGGTATGCCTCACGAAGGGGGATATAATAAGAGGCCCGGTATTGCTGGGTTACTGTCAGTCTGAGCGGGTGGAATTGTACTTCAGGGGTGTTCATGCCCCGAAGGTGGCCGTATTGTTCACCCGATTTTACAATGGAGCCGTTCTTGTATTCCGGCTTCAATTCCCCGTCAAACGCTCTTGGTTCCATTTCTTTTTTGCGTTCCTCCTCCATCTTCCTCCTGCGTTCCTGCCATGCCGCTTCTGCCTCGGCCTGCGCTAGGGAAAGGTCCTCTTCCGGGACCGCTTCGTCATAAGCGTTCTCCTGCGAGAAAAGATTGAACATTTCGGGCGTGTTGTCCTTCTTTTTACGGGATGCCGTCACAACTTTTCTTTCCGGCATCCTGCTTTCCGCTACTTCCGTCTCTTCTTCGGCATAAGTGTCGAAAAGGTTGAGCATGGGTTCATACGGTCTGGTGGAAAGGATCAGTTTCACCTGCTCGCTTTTTTGTGGCCGTTCGTCCTCTTCCGTTATGGTGATTGTCGGTTGGATGGCTGTGGACGGAACGGACTGCCGGGACAGGTTCTCCGTGTAGAGTTCCCGGTTCAGACGGCTTTCGATGTCCCGCAAGAGCAACTCACCGAGTTCTTCGGAAATGGTCTCCACGCTACCGTCATGGATGAAGTTCATGGCGGGCTGCCCGTACATGTTCTTACCGGTCTTGACAGCGGTATGGATAATGTGGTCCGGCTCCTTGTAGCAGTTGTTGATGGTGATGTTTCCGGGCAGTGTGCGGGTCTCGATGAAGTTCCGTTCCGCTTCGGTCAGTCCGTTTTTCCGGCTATTCTTCTGCAATACGATCAGGTCGCTGCTCACTTTGGTTCCGGCATCGGTGAAAAGGTTGCTGGGCAGGCGGACAGCGGAAACCAGTCCGGCGTGGTTCACCAGCCATTCCCGTATGGGACGATTGCCGGGCGAGTCCATGACTCCCGAAGTCGTAACGAAGGCCATTATGCCGCCTTCCCGCAGCGTATCCATGCCTTTCAAAAAGAAATAGTTGTGTACGGCGTTGAGTGCCCCTTTGCGTACCGGATCGCCACTGCGGTCAAAGTCACGGTCATATACTCTGGTATCTCCGAACGGGATATTGGAGGATACCACATCGAAATAACCATTATAATAAGGTTGTATGGTCTGGAAGCCGTCTATAATGACCTTGCTGTCCGGATAGAGCGCGGAGAGAATCCTTCCGGTGAGCTTGTCCTTCTCAAAGCAGGTTATTTCAGGCACGTCCTTCAGAGGGCTGATGAAAACTCCAGTACCTGCGGAAGGGTCGAGAAAATGTCCGGGGACGACCCCCGACGCCTGCAACGTCCTCTGTATGACGGATGCCACCGCTTCGGGGGTATAGAATGCGGTAAGTACGGAATTTTTAAGGCTTTGTATATACTCCTTGTACTGTTTCTCGTCCGTGGAATACTCCCGAAGCAGTTCATGTAGCAGCCTCACCTGAGGGAACAGTTCCCTGTCAGTTGTTCACTTTCCGATGTCTGTGTCTTTTTCTGCCGGATTGAGGATACATTTCAGTCCCCCGAAACCGGTGTAGCCGTTCAATACTTTGCGCCCTTCTTCGGTGAGACAAAACTCCGGGCGCATGAACAGGTATTCAAGTGCGGCCATGTTGTCCGCCAGATGTTGTCGCTTGTTATATGCCATATTGTTCTATATTTGATTGGATGAAACCTGTCAGTTCGATGGTGAGGATACGGTAGGAAGGGGAAGCCTCAAACCTGTCGTCTATGGGATATTTGTTGAATACGTCTTCTGCGGACGGCAGTAATCCCAGGCAGAGATCCTTCCGCTTTTCAGGGGGTACTTCCGGGAACCATTCCGACACCACTTCAAAAAGGGTGTCGAACTTGGAAAACTGCAAGTCCCAGTAGAGCACGGCATCCGACTGTTCCAATGCCTGCGTGACAGTCAGATCGTCACGTATGGAATGTTCATAGACATTGGCTGCTTCATCGGCTCTTGACCTGATAAAATCCAGATTCCCGGCCATGTGGGGATGGCTTTCTCGTAAATGAAGAAGGAAAGTCGTTTCAAAGTATGACAGTTCTCCCTCTGGTGTATTGTTATGTTGCATAATCGGTTTGTTTTTACGTTGGATGATTCCATGTATTCATTAAATATATACCCGACAGCCATCGGTGTGGTAATCGGGTATATATGTGAAGTGTGGCCGTTTCCGTAAGACTATGCCACGGAAAAGCTGTTTTTCTTGGGTTTGGGCGTGAAGGATGTGGCGTGACGTGCCGTCTGCTTGCTTTCCTTTTTCTGGTCCTGTTTCCGGTTTTCAAGATTCGGCTTGTACTCCCTCGCGTTCTTTCCTATGAGAAGGTTGTTGCTCTTGTTGCTGAAGCGCACGTCATCGGAGAATGTCCTGCCCTTGTAGCGCATATTCTCGATATATACCATTTCATGGTTTTCCAGCATCTTTTTCTGTTCGGGGGTGATTCTGGCTCCCATGATGGTGTCGTTTACTTTCAGCTGTTCTCCGGCCTGCTTGAATGCAATGTCCATGATTCTCGGATCGACAAAGGCCACGCCAGAAAGAAGCGTGTCGTTCTTGCGCTGTATGTCATTGATGGAAAGTTGCCCGCCTGATGCGAGGACCTGCTTCTGCTTGTCGTCCAGTCTTTTCCCGTAGATGTAGTCCGGTATCTTGATGGCGTCCACGGGCATCGTGATGATACGGTTGCTCGGTTCATGGAAAGCCACGTAACAGTTGCATACTTTTCCTGTGTAGGTATCCTTCATCTCCTTTATTCCTTCCAGTGTTCCGGTATCCTGGAGTTTCTGCTTTTCCTCGTCCGTGAATACGCCTTTATAGGTGGGCAGGTCATATTGCGGCTTGTCAAGCCTGCTCAGTGTTTTCAGCTGTACCTTGCCGTCCTCACCCTTGACACAGAGGAAACAGGCCTCACCCATGTCCTGCTTGACGCCGTTGACTTCCTTGCTGATGGGGAAGGCGGTAGAAGTGATTCTGCCCTTGAGCATTTCACCCATGCAATGGTTTTCAAACAACAGTTGCTTGTCCACTCCCAGCGCACTGAGTTCCTTCCAGGGAAGCTGGTGCTCGTCGAACTTGTAGCGTCTGGCGAGTTTGGCGATACGCCCTTCATCGTTCAGTTCACTGTTCTCTACCAGTTTTTTGCCTTCCGGTCCGGGGTCTTCTCCCTTTCGGATCTGGATGACGGCGTTCAGGGTCTTTTCCAATACAGCGAGAGGAATAAGGAAGAAACTGAAACTTGTGGGATTGTTGTACTGGTTCTTGAAATTAGTAAAGAAGAGTTCCAACGGTGATGTGCGGTCCAGCTTCAGAAAGCTGTTGTTGTTCTTCTTGTCGGGTGGTACGATTTCGAGACTGCCGTCCTGCTCGTTCATTTTGGAAACGACTGCGGTCTTGTTCGTTCTTTTGTCAAGGACTGCCATTACGTGCTCTTCCTGACCTTGCTGCTCTTGTTCTTGCTTTTTCTTTGCCATAAAATCTAAAATTAAAATGATACAATAATGATTATTACCGGGTAAACTTTAGCCCGTCAGTGCGAATGTAGGATATTAGTTGATAATATGTTACAAGAGTGAATACATGGGGAATGGATGGCGGGAGATGGCGTTAAATGACGATGTAGCCTGTACTAAGACCTTACATTATTTTTCTCATTTTGTGAACAATATTATAATATAGAAAGTAATTAGACTGTTAGATAAGCATATGAAAGGCGGGTCGGTACGGATTGCTTTATCTATTGGACAAGGAAAGTAATGCACAATTCTATCTTGTATGTCATTTTTTGTATTTCTAGGAGAAACGAGATGATAAGAGAATTGCAAATGTGTAATATGCAAAATTGCAAGATAACTAAATACAATTTGTCTTGGTTATATTATTATAAATCTGTAATTTTGCATATTACATCAATTATTCCGAGAAGGAAACAAATAAGTGACTCAAAGTTATTCTTATCGAAAGGCTAAGAATGGGAAAATGCTTGGTTCAATTCTTGTGCAAGAATGAAACTACATTTTTTTGATGGTGTATAAAATGAGTCTTAACCATCTCTGGAAGCATTGGTTATAATAGTATGAACATTTTATGTAGATGTGGGACAACTATTGAATCCAACAAGAAGAAAAGTGTAAAAATGAAATATAATAAATATACAGCTATTGATTTCTTTTGTGGTGGAGGTGGTATGACATGTGGTCTTCGCCAAGCAGGAATTGATGTTATTGCAGGAGTTGATTTTGATAAAGAGGCAAAATATACTTATGAGATTAATAATCCAGGAAGTATTTTTGTAGAAGCCAATATAAGAGAACTGGAAGAGGAATATTTTGAAAAAAGATTATCAGTTCAAAGAAATGATGACAATCTTATTTTGGTTGGATGTAGTCCTTGCCAATTTTATAGTATTATTAACACATCAAGAGAGAAATCCAAAGCTTCCAAGGATTTATTGCTTGAATTCCAAAGATTTATTAAGTATTATAATCCAGGATATGTACTCGTTGAAAATGTTCCAGGAATTATAACAAACAAATATAGTGTACTGCCTGAATTTCTTTCGTTTCTAAAAGATTATGGTTATATTTATATTAAAAAAGATATAATCGATATGAGTTATTATGGTGTCCCGCAGAGTAGACGTCGATTTTCTTTGATAGCTTCACGTGTTAGAACCGTTTCACTTCCTGTAAAAGAAAAAAAGCAGGCTATTCTAGCAGATTATATAGGGGTATGGAATGGGTTTGCAAAAATTAGTGCTGGTTACAAAGACTCTACAGATTTAAATCATACAACAGCTGGACTTAGTGACATCAATCTTAGAAGACTGGCAAAAACCAAGAAAGACGGAGGTAATCGCTTGGATTGGAAAGACGATCCTACATTACAGTTAAACTGTTTCAAAGATAAAGACGAAAGTTTTAAAGATACATTCGGAAGAATGTGGTGGAATCGTCCTGCTCCAACTATTACAACTAAATTTTATAGTATATCAAACGGTCGATTTGCACATCCTGAAGAAGATCGTGGTATATCCTTACGGGAAGGAGCAACACTTCAAACCTTTCCTAAGAACTATATTTTTAAAACTAACAGTATTGCCGCTACAGCAAAGCTAATAGGGAATGCTGTCCCTTGTGAATATGCAAGAAGATTAGGAGAAATAATAATAAAAAACTAGTCATATGCCACAGTTTAGAGCTAAAGCAAGAGCAATTGATTTATTAGGAAAAGGACAAATATCAGATCTCCCTACTGCAATATCTGAATTGTGGAAAAATGGATATGATGCATATGGAGATAATCTTGAAGCTTATCTTTATATGGATAGTTATGTAGATGTAAATCATCCTTTTTTTGTTATTTCAGATGATGGAAAAGGAATGTCACGTCAAGATATTCTTGAAAAGTGGATTGTATTGGGAACCGATTCTAAAACTAGATGTGAGCTTGATGTAGAAGGCGAAGATACTCTTTGGAAAAAGCCTCGTATTAAAATGGGAGAAAAAGGTATAGGACGGTTATCTGTTGCATACTTGGGAAGCCCAATGTTGATGTTAACAAAAAAAATAGGTTCTCCTCTTCAAGCTCTATTTATTGATTGGCGTATTTTGGAAAATTACAATTTATATATTGAGAACATCAATATTCCGTTACTATCCATTACAGAACCAAATAATTTTGTTGACATATTTGATAGCTTAAAAAAGGAATTTATAGATAATTTCAAAAAAGATAAAAATAAACCGATTTATTTGGAACGCCACATTTCAGAATCGAATTTAGCAGATGAGTGGTATGAGCAATATACTTTAGCAATACAAATCATTAAAAGTGTAGAAAATATCAAATTGCCTTCTTTTTTCACTCAAGAAATGATTGTTCCATTGTGCTCTACATCAACAGATATACACGGAACAAAATTTGTTATTTTTGAACCAGACGAACAACTCATTATATTATCTCAATCATACCAAAAAGATATAAATACTGATTACGAAGATTCTGTTAACGAAATAAGAAGTAGCCTTAATGGATTGTTTAATGTCTTCAAAAAAGAGAATATTGCGGTTGCAACTAAATTTATAGTTGTCACTAATGAAGGTGAACGTGATCTTATTTCTAGCAGGGAGTTCTTTTCTTATCATGACTTTATTAATTGCGATCATTTAATTGATGGAAGATTTGATGATTCCGGACAATTTTCTGGAAAGATAAGGGTTTATAAGAAAGATGATATCAATCATACTTTTAGAAATTCTCGTAAACCAGGTAATACAGCTTACGGAGCTTTTAACTTAAAAGTTGGTGTTATTGTCGGCAATCAGAATGAATCTATGCTTAATGAAGAGCAATTTAGGGCATATGATGAGAAATTGAAACTTTTTGGTGGATTATATATTTATAGAGATGGTTTTAGGGTACTTCCATACGGTAGAACTGAGACCGATTTTTTACGATTTGAGAATCGTCGATCCAAACATGCAGGCTCCTACTTCTTTAGTCATAGACGAATGTTGGGATATATTGAGATATCAAGAACTAATAATAAAAAATTGGTAGATAAAGCAGGGCGAGAGGGTTTTATAAATAACGTTGCATATAAAGAGTTTAAAGCAGATTTAGAGGCTTTTTTCATAGATTTGGCAAAGAAATTTTTTGGGACAGATGCTGAATTTAATTATAAAGAAAATCAAAAATCAGATATTGAAAAGGCTTCAAAAAGTGCTAAAGAGGAACATGAAAAAGAAAAGGCCTTAAGAAAAGAGTTTGCTAAAAAACTGAAAGAATACCCTGAATTATTGGATGCTACAATCCATAATTATCAAAAGTTAATTGATGAACTAAAAATGAAGCAGCAAGACTCTGTCTTGCTTTATGAAGATATTGATTTTATTTTAAAACAAATAGAAGAGTGTAAACTAAAGATTCGTAAATTAAGTCTTGATAAACCTGTACGCTTTTCTTTAACTGAAAATCAAAAGAAAAGTTTATACACTTATCAGGAGAAATTTCACTCATTTACAGAAAAAGGAATTTCTGAGTCTCAAAGTGTAATAAATAATGCTCGGACAAAAATGGAGGACTTTGAACTCTTTAAGGAGTTGGAAGCTAAATATCATCAATACAGAGTACATATATCGAATATTTTTGATGAAGCAATATCTTCATTAAGCCTATCTGTAAATAAATTGAAAGAAAAAATATCCGAAGAAAAATCTTCTGTTTTTTTAAAAGAGATTGATGAAAAATATACCTCAATAAAGCCGCGAAATATTAATAGACTGGATATATTATCGGGATTAACATTGCTTGATAATATTTATCAGGATCTGATTGATAAAGCTCATAAAAGAATTTCTCCATTTCTACAGCATTTAGACAGGATAAGCCTTGATGTTGATGAAGAAGCTTTAACTGGCTATTACAAAATTAGATATGAAGAAATAGAAAAAAGGTGGACTCAAACTAAAGAGTTAGCCCAAATGGGGATAGCAATTGAAATTATTGACCATCAGTTTAATGCTTTGTATTCTCAGGTGGCATATGCTATTATGCAGATAAAAAATTACCTACCCAATGATGAGAAAACGCTTCGACATTATCAGTCGTTAAAGACATCTTTTGAGCATCTAGAAGACAAATATAAATTAATGTCTCCACTGTATCGTACAACAGGTAAAATAAGAAAAAATATTAGTGGAAAATTTATAAAAGAATATCTGTGCTCATTTTTTTATCGTCAATTTGACGAGTTAAGTATCGTTCTTCAAAGCACTTTTGAGTTTGACAATGCTTCGTTCACAACATATGAGTCTATTCTTTTGCCAGCTTTTGTGAATATCATTCATAATGCCATATATTGGTTAAAGTCTTCAGAAAATAAGCAGATTGTATTAGACTTTGTTGAAGGCACGAAAATATTGATTATTAATTCAGGAAAGCCTATTGATGACTTTTATTTGGAAGATATTTTTAAGCTCTTTTATTCCCAAAAACCAAATGGACGTGGAATTGGGCTTTATATTGCGAAGGAAACTTTAATGGAGGTTGGCTATGATTTATTTGCTGCCAGTAATAAGTCTGACTACAACAGATTACAAGGTGCATGTTTCGTCATAGACACAATGCCAAGAAACTCATTAAAAAAAGAATAACTATGGATAATACATTTAAGAGCGTAGCTCAAAATATAATCAATGAGTCAATAAAATCAGCAGTATTTATTGATGATGAAATTCCTATGCTATTTAGTGGAGAAGATGATAAAACTGGGATATGTAAACCTTTGTACGAATCTTTTCAAATGAAAGATTGTTCTGTAGATTTTTCTAAATTTAGTAATCTTGAAAGCATTAGAGATAAGTTACTATTTGATAGAAAAGATTTACTAATTTTAGATTGGGAACTAGATCTTGTAGAACCCAAATACAAATCTACTCTTGAAATAATAGATAAAGCTGTAAAAACAGATAATCTTCATTTTGTATGTATTTACTCTCACAAAGGTGACAATAGAGAAGATATATTTTATAAAATATTGGCATATTATTCAGGAAATAGTCTTGAGCTTTTAGAGAAAAACAATCAAGATATTATTGATTTTATAGAAGAAGATGGATGGGGAGATTCAATTGATATCATAAATAAAATAATTTCTAAGACAAAAGAATTTACTTTAAATGTTATATCAAGAAAAGATTATAAAACATTTCTAAGAAATGAATTTAAGGAACGATATGATGAATTTGAAGCATTAGTTAAGAGTAAATATTCATCTGAAAAACAGTCTAACTATTTTATTAAATTAGCATTTGATTTAGCAAAAACCGAAATATATAGGTGTGAACCTAAAAAAGTTTATGTAAATTGCAAGGGGAATTATTTGCAAATAAACAATACATTTTTTGCAGTATTCAAAAAAGGGACTACAAACCCAGATGATTTATATAATGATTTTTCAGAAGCAATTTCATCTGCAAATGAAGCATTCTTAACCTTTCTGAGTATGGAAATGCGAAATAAGTTAATGAGTAAGTCCTCTCTGATAGGTAAAGGATTAAGCCGAATTAATGAAAGCGCATTTTTTCATCATAAACAAACAATTGTTCCCAATGAAGCTTTTGACGAATTTTTGATTGAATTATGGGAGAATTACAATACGGCATGGCTATATAAAGAAAAATCCAGTCTATTAGCAGCAATTGATGATTACCAAAAAGATAAAGCAGAAGCTAAACCATCAGATGAAGATTTGGCTAGGCTCAATTATTATTATAACATTGATCATACTATCCTAATGTCTCAAAGGAATATTGGTTTTGGAGATATCTTTATTATAGATCAAGGCGATGATAGTAAAGAACAATATATATTGTGCATTACTCCACACTGCGACTGTTTAAGACCAAATAAAATAAAAGGATTTTATTATTTTGTTTGTGGACAAACAACTAAAATAAACAGAGGACTAGAGTTAGCTGATAGTGGATTTATTTCTTTTATTCAAAATCGTCAAGAAGAAATTATTTGTATTGAATGGGATTTAAAACCATTCACTCTTCATGTATGCGAGAAACAACGTAATATTTCGACTTCTACAGCAATTGTATTTGGAGATAAAGTTGTAGATTTTAGATATTGTTGTACTTTGAAAGAGAATTATTGCCAGCGAATTACCAATAAATCCTTTTCTAATCCTATTAGAGTTGGTATATCCTTTGTTAAGAAGGAGGCATCTGAATCATGTAAAAAATTTCAGAACAACACATGTAGACATATTAAAAATGAATAAAATAATATTTATGTTTTACTAAGTAATAGAGGATTTTATGGAATATTACATAACTTGCTAATAAATATACTATATACTTTTCGTCTTAGTTTTGTATAAAAATAATAATGAATATGTTAGGATACTCAATATTGAATTTATTACTACTTCTTTTTGGTTGTTCTGCATTTTATAACAGATATCCTAATACGATGTTAGGGAGGGTAAAAGTCTCATTTAAAGAAAAAAATAATGTCTGATATATATTCAAAATCTAAACGATCTGATATTATGTCTAAAATTCCCAGTAAAGGAACACAACCGGAAATTTTAGTGCGAAAGTATTTATTTTCAAAAGGATTTAGATTCAGAAAGAATGTCAAAGAACTTCCTGGTAAGCCAGATATTGTTTTACCTAAATATAAAATTGCGATTTTTATTCATGGCTGTTTTTGGCATGGACATTCTTGTAGAAGAGGTAACTTGCCAAGTTCAAATAGACAATTCTGGGAAAGCAAAATTTCTCAAAATATAAGCAGAGATGAAGATGTGGTTCAAAAATTGCAAGACTTAGGTTGGAAGGTTATTATTATATGGCAGTGCGAGATACAAAACAGTTCAAACAGAGAAATTCGATTAAACCAGTTGGTTTTAGATATAAGGAGACAATCTACATTATAAACTGCCCCCCCCAAAAAAAGTTGGATAAAAACTTTTGGGAAATAGTTCATGAAAGGAAACAGTATCTTTTTATTGGGGCAGCAATATTGAAAAGGCACTGTTCGGTGTTCTGTATAAATTTGTAAACTTCAAGATTCGTTTTTTATACTTGAATCCTGAAGTTTACAAAAATGCCTCTTTGTTGTAGATTTCTACAGAGTATAGCAGTATATTAAAGGAATCAATAGTATAATATTTTTGAGAATTATACTTAATCCTCTTCGTTATTTTCTAACAGATGTTTGAGTGCAGGATCATTCTCAATGCGTATCAATTCATTTTCCACTAGTTCTACAATATCCTGCTTGATTTGCCGGTAGTTCACTTGTATCTGCAGCTCCATTGTATCATTGTCGTTCTCGTCCAGAAAGCTGCTGATTTCAGGAATGGGTTGATAGGTCGCCGTTTCCCTTTGGACCGCTTCATTATCTACTACAATTTGTGCATGGAAAATCTTTTGGTCTATCGTTTCACCAAAATTGTCAGCTACGGCTCCAACAAACATACCTTGCGATAACGTACTTATTTTGCTGGCAGGTATCAGACTGTCGAGTTGGGTGTTGATAGAAGTAGATGTATCATTGCGATTGATGCTCATGGATTCCCGTTTTTGTAGGATTTTCCCGAACCTTTCCGATAGTGTTTTAGCCGTCTCGCCTACTACTTGTCCGCTGAATACATTGCCGACAGTTGACATGATTACAGCAGCCTCTTTGTCTCCGTAGTCGCGTTTTAACTGACTGAAATCCTGAAAACCTAAGACGACCGCTACTTTGTTGCTTCGTGCCGTGGCAATCAGATTATCCAGCCCTTTAAAGAAGATGGTTGGTAGCTCGTCAATAATCACACAACTTTTCAGTTGTTTCTTCTTGTTTATCAGTTTAACGATACGGGAGTTATAAAGTCCCAATGCCGCGCCATAAATGGAAATTCTGTCCGGGTTGTTACCCACACATAAGACTTTCGGTTCTTTGGGATTATTAATATCCAGCGTAAAGTCACTGCCGGACATTACCCAATAGAGTTGAGGACTTATCAGTCTGGACAGTGGGATTTTAGCACTTGCAATCTGGCCCTGGAGCTGCTCGCTCGCCCCTCCTTTCCATGCGTCAATAAACGGACTTAGATAGTTCTCCAAATCAGGATAACTTGTCAGGATAGTAAAGACATCTTCATACCTTTTATTAAGTAATTCAATAGCATGTGGGAACGTACAGTACTTGCCGCCTTCATAGATTTTCAAAAACCAAATTATCGCAGTAAATAAGACTATAGGAGATTCTACAAAAAAGTCCCCCTGCTTTTGCACCCAACTTTTATTCAAGTTAAGCATGATTGTATAGCTTGATTCGTAAGCATCCGAAATGTCCGTCATCAGTTCCGGAGCCAGCGGATTACAGCGATGGCTCTTGCGTGGGTTGTCGAAGTTTATCACATAGAACTTGGGCGGTATCTTGTAGCGATGCCGATACTTGATCAGATGATTGTAAGCGATGACCGATAGGTCGTCAAACTTAAAATCGTATATGTAAAGCGCATAAGACTTCTCGATTGCCTGTTTTATATAATTGTTTACCACGGCATACGATTTACCACTACCCGGTGTACCTAAAATCATACTGGCCCTAAAAGGATTCACTACGTTTATCCAGCCTTTCCATTCCTTTCCCCTATACCAGAATTTAGTCGGCAGATTAACGGAATACTCGTTTTCCATTAACTTGGTTTCCTGCATGAACGATTCGTTCTCACGGTTGAAAACATCCTCCAACAGATTACCTTTAAGCAAACGACTTATCCATAAGCCGGATGCCAACAGAGAAAAGAAACCTCCGGTTAAAGTCGTGGTATATAGTACCGCACAGACACCCGATGAAGCATTGATGGAAAGCAACCACCAATTAAAGAAATATTTTCATCACGGAGAAATACGAGCCGGACATCCGCCGGGACGAACTCAGCTTTCTCTCCCGCAGTTTTGAACGCCACTTCAACGAACGTCCCTACCTGCACCACGCCTGCTACCTGTTCCTCACCAAGACCACCAAAGAGCGCTCCCGGCAACAAAGCAACTGGAACACGCTCTGCCGTGGTTTTCTGGTGCCGAAGGAAATCAGGGACAAGGAAACGGTGGAGCGATTCATGGAAGCGGTGGGACAGTTTGAAAGTATCGTCAATGACAGCGGGCTTGTCAGGCTGGAACGGCTGACCACGGAAGAGATTACGGGAACGGAAAACGAACCGGGCATTATCGAACGGTACCTTACGCTCTCGGCAGACGGAACTACCATGTTGCAGGACATGCAATTGAATCCGGACGGGATGCGTATCGGAGATAAGCGGCTCTGCCTGCACACGCTCTCCGACCTTGACTATCTGCCGGGAAAAGTGAGGACGGACGGGCGGTACGAACGCCTCTCGACAGACCGCTCGGACTGCCGTTTGAGCTATGCCGCCCCCGTGGGCGTGATGCTGCCCTGCGACCATATCTACAACCAGTGGATATTCATAGATGACAGCAACGAAAACCTTTCCCGTTTCGAGAAGGCGACAAAGAACATGCAGTCGCTTTCCCGGTACAGCCGCAGCAACCAGATCAACAAGGAGTGGCTGGACGAATACCTGAATGAGGCGCATAGCAACGGACTGCAATCCGTGCGCTGCCATTGCAACATCGTCGCATGGGCGGAAAACGGGGACGAACTCCGCAGGGTGAAGAACGATGTGGGAAGCGCACTGGCATTGATGGAATGTACTCCGCACCATAACACGACCGACCTTCCGGCTCTCTATTGGGCAGGCATACCGGGAAATGAAGCGGACTTTCCGGCCGAAGAGACGTTAAATGAAGAAGACAGTAATATATATCATATTGTCGGGATGGATGTTTGCCGGTTGTGGCACATACAGCCGGTATCATCGTCCTGACCTCTCAACGGAGAATCTGTATCGGGACGTACCAGCGGACATTGATACAACGACCATCGCGTCCCTGTCGTGGCGGGAAATGTTTACCGACCCGAAACTCCAGTCCTTGATTGAAACTGGACTTGAACGGAACACAGACCTCAATGTGGCACGGTTACGCGTGGAAGCGGCAGAAGCCGTCCTGATGACTGCCAGACTATCATATCTTCCATCACTGGGACTGACTGCCGAAGGTAATGCCAATAAACATGACGGGGCAACGGCAAAAACATATAATGTGGGAGCGTCGGCAAGCTGGGAACTGGACATCTTCGGCAAACTTACGGCGGCAAAGCATGGCGCAGCCGCCGCATTACAAGGAAGCCGTGCCTACCGGCAGGCCGTACAGACACAGCTTGTCGCCACTATTGCAGACAGTTACTTCACCCTTGCCATGCTTGACGCACAAATGGCAATAAGTAACCGGACTTTGGAGAACTGGCGGACTACCGTACGTACTCTTGAAGCGTTGAAAAAAGTGGGGAAATCAAACGAAGCCGGCGTATTGCAGGCAAAGGCGAACGTGATGCGAATCGAAGCATCCCTGTTATCCATACGCAAGAGTATTTCCGAAACAGAAAACGCCCTGTCTGCGATACTTGCCATGCCGTCACACTCGATTGGACGAAGTAATCTGGCCGAGGCAGTTTGCCCCGATACAGTCTCTATCGGAGTCCCTTTGCAACTGCTTTCCAACCGTCCCGACGTGCGTCAGGCTGAAATGGAACTGGTGCAGGCATTCTACGCCACCAATGCGGCCCGTACCGCCTTCTATCCCAATATTACCCTCTCGGGGACTCTTGGATGGACTAATAATGGCGGTGGTGTAATCGTAAATCCCGGACAATGGTTGCTCAATGCCATCGGTTCCCTGACACAGCCGTTATTCAACCGGGGTGCGAATATCGCCAACTTGAAGATAGCCAAAAGCCGTCAGGAAGAAGCCAAACTGTTGTTTCAGCAATCATTGCTGAATGCAGGAAAAGAGGTAAACGATGCTTTGACCGCATGGCAGACGGCAAAATCGCAAATTGAAATTGGTGAAAGTCACGTTTCTGTTTTGAACGAAGCTGTACGGAAGACAGAACTGCTGATGTGTCATTCCGGCGCAACCTATTTGGAAGTGCTTACTGTTCAGCAATCACTTCTTGATGCCGAACAGACTCAAGTGCAGAATATATTTGGTAAGATACAAGGAGTGATTAAATTATATCATGCATTAGGAGGGAAATAAGAATATAAAAATTGATGTAGGGATACAAACTATGGTACTAAGACCTTGCTGTCCAAAAAGAATATTTTTCCGCTTTGAGTATTGATTTTATCTGATACCAGAATGGAACTATAGTCAAAATCACAGATTTTACTTTAAACAAAACGCATATCATGGCATAATTAGAATGAAAACAGAACAAATGCAAATAAATAACTCGTCGGTATCTCTCCGGTTAAAAATTATTGTCGGATATGTGTTGTTACTCATATTCCTTACTATCATTGTTTCTCTTGTGTGGCTGGAACATCAGAAGATGGAAATGTTGAACAGTGGCGAATTACTTATCAGGCAAAAAAGAGAAGCCGTGAACCGAACTTTTGAAAAACTGCTTGACTTCTCCTTTTCTGATGATTTCCTGCTATTACGTGACAGGGACAAATTCAATGAATACCGGATGAAGCGTGAAATGGCTACCACCGCTTTGAACGAACTGAAACGATACTATCCATCCGACATACAACATGCACAAATCGACACAATATCTTCGCTCTTACAAGAAAAAGAGGCACTGTTGCTCGGAGTGATGAATACACTTTCGGATTTACTGCGCTCTGACAGTCTGTTCCAACGGAGAATACCTGCTGTCGCTTTACAAATGCATATTCCATTGCTACCGGGCAAATCAGAAAAGGAGAAGAAAAAACGGAGCGGTTTCCTTGGTTTGTTTAAAAAGAAAGAAGAAAAATCGGCCTATGCACGCCAAAAGGAAAAAACGAAACAGCCGTCCGCATCCCAGCAAATAACCAAGGAACTTTATTCCCTACAAAAAGAAATGTCTATACAATATACCGACTACTGGAATAAGCTGACCACTTACTCCGACAGTTTGCAATGGCGTAACACTGAACTGAACTCACAAATAAACACACTTATTGGTGAGTTTGAACAAGTAGTTATCAAGCAAGCGGAAAAAGAAATAGAAGAAATTACCGCATTAAGGAAGCAATCATTTCGTATCATTCTGTTTATAGCCGCTATCGCCATCCTGCTAATAGTGATATTTTACCTTTTTATCCATCAGGACATAAGAAAGAGGCAGGAATATCGGCTGAAACTGGAAGCGTCTGACTGCCGGAATCGTGAACTGCTGGCCGCGCGCCGTAACCTCATATTGACAGTAAGCCATGACCTCCGTGTACCGCTCGGTACTATCAGCGAATATGCAGAATTATTACAAGATGAAAAAAGTCCGGAACAGAGCAAAGGGTATGCAATGAATATCCTGCATGCCTCACGCCATGTCATTGGGTTGGCAAATAACCTGCTGTATTATTACAGGCTGGAAGCGGAAAAGGAACAGCCGGAAAAAGAAATCTTTCATTTGGGGCGAATAATTGAAGATACTGCCCGCTCATTCCTACCGATAGCGGAAAAGAAAGGGTTGGACTTGGCAATAAAAGTGATAGATTCTGATATACTTGTTGAGGGGGATTGCGGGCGGTTGGTGCAAATACTCAATAATCTGATCTCAAATGCAGTAAAGTTTACCAGTGCCGGATATATACAAGTAGGCGCACAATACCGGGTCGGAAAGCTATCCTTCTTCATTAGAGATACGGGCATAGGCATTGATAAGGAAAGTCAGGAACAGATATTCACCGCTTTTGAACGAGGTAAAGCGCCAAATGCGGAAGAAGGCTTCGGACTGGGACTGGCAATAACATATAAATTGGTGACATTGCTGAAGGGAACTATCCATGTCCAAAGCACGCCGGGACATGGAAGCACATTCGAGGTATGTCTGCCTTTGCGTGAGACAAACGGAAAGACCGGCACTACAAAGATTTCTTTGGCATGTGGCGTTCTTTCAGGAATGAGAATACTGGCAATAGATGATGACCGGATGCAACTTGAAGTAATCCAAAAGATGTATGTACGTCATGGGGTGAAATGTGATTGTTGCCTGAATGTAAGTGAACTGATTGAGGCATTACGCCGCAATCGTTATGACCTGGTGTTGACGGATATGAGAATGTCAGAAATGGACGGTTACGGGGTACTGACCTTGCTCCGGAGTAGCAACATCGGACAAGCAAAGACACTTCCCGTATTGGCGGTAACCGCACAAGCGGACAAAAATCCGGAGTATTTTAGGAATGCAGGTTTTGCGGACTGCCTGTATAAGCCTTTCTCGCAAAGAGAATTAGTTTCGGTTACTTCATGTATAGACAGGACGAATTTTACAACTATCATGGAAGGGGAAGAAAATGCGAGGGAACTGTTGGATATGTTCATAGAGGACACGGAAAAGGAACTCTCTGAGATGCAGGACGCTTTGGGAACGGCAAATTATATGCAATTGAGGCATATCATACATAAAGCTGCTCCATTATGGGGGATGATTCGTATCAATGTACCCTTGAATGAACTGGAAGAGATGGCTTCACTATCCTGTGAAAAATGGTGTAAGGAATTGGATGCCCGTATTAAAAGACTGATGGAAGCAGTGGAACTGGCCGTAAAAAAAGCGAAAGAATTAAAGTATGAACCGGATGAAAACCATATTGGTAGTAGAAGATGACCGGATATATGCACGTACTACCGCCAACTGGCTGGTAAAAAACGGGATGGATGCCCGTTACGTGCTGTCAGTAAATTCCGCAAAAGAATTTCTTAGCGATCACGAAGTGGATCTGGTCTTGTCGGATTTCCGCCTTGGTGACTGTAATGGTGTGGAACTGCTTGAATGGATGAGGGCACATGGGTATCGTATGCCTTTTCTAATCATGACAGGATATGGAGATATACCTGGTGCTGTCGAAGCTGTAAAGAAAGGGGCCGACAATTATCTCCCCAAACCCGTACAAACAGAAAAAGTACTTGACGTCATCCGTGAACTGTTGGAACGCAGGGAGAAAAGGAGAAATCCGGAGCAGGCTTTTTATGTCTGTAAAAGTCCATTGGCAGTAAAACTTCAGGAGATGGTTCGTTTGATAGCTCCCGCAGACAGCTTATCCGTATTGATACGTGGCGCATCGGGCACAGGTAAGGAATGGGTGGCGCGACGGATACATGCACTTGGCAGACGTTCGGACGCTCCCTTTGTAGCGGTGGATTGCGGGGCATTACCACGGGAGCTGGCCGCATCGGAATTGTTTGGACATAAAAAAGGTACTTTTACGGGAGCAACTGAAGATAAAACCGGTATGTTTACTGCCGCCAATCATGGGACATTGTTCCTGGATGAAATTGGTAATCTGAACATGGAAACTCAGGTATTACTATTACGTGCCTTGCAAGAGAAACGTTATAGACCTCTTGGTGGAAAGAAAGAAATACAAGCGGACATACGACTGCTTACAGCCACCAATGAGGATTTAGAACGGGCTATAAGTGAGGGGCGGTTCAGGGAAGACTTGTTCCATCGGTTGAACGAATTTCCGCTTCATGTTCCGTCATTGAGAGAGTGTACGGATGATATTATTCCGTTGGCCGGATTCTTTCTTTCCTTCGCAAATGAGGAACTTGGCAAGGAGATAAAGGAATTTGACCGGGACGTGAAAAAGGCTTTCAAGGCTTATTCATGGCCGGGCAATATCCGTGAACTGAAAAGCGTGGTGAGGCGTGCGTGTGTATTGGCGCAGGATGAATGGATTACACTTAAAGACATCAACCTTCCGGTAAAGATAAAACCATCGGATGATTACCGGCTGGATATGGAGCGTACGGAATTGGAAGCGATAGTGAAAGCATTGGAAACTACAGGTAATGACCAGAAAGCAGCCGCCCGGTTGCTGGGCATATCCCGAAGTACGCTTTATTTGAAACTGAAAAAATACGGTTTAAACTGAATGTGTCCATAATTCTGAACACATTGTGTCTGATGGGGATAATAAATGCAGACACGTTTTGGGAATGACAAATTTTAATGTATTAGTTATCAATATATTAATATATTAGCTTTTCTGTGGCATATCACTTGTCCTTTATGGTTATGACAAGTGACGGTGAAAACCAGACAGTTTTAAACTTTAAATTTTAACGCTATGAGAACATTGACAAATACTCTTCTATTCAATATGTTCACCTCTTACATGACAGGCTCTGAACTTATGTCGGAAGATTTACCTGCCGCCTATGACGATTTCGCAAATCAGCTTGCCGAACTATCGCAAGATGAGGATAGAATGAAACTATTAAGACGGTTGAACTACACAAAAATAGAACTTCTTTTTATGCAACAGACTTGTAACGTCATGGAAGGAGGACGACATATACTCTACGATGTGTTTATCAGCAAGACTCTTTCATTATTGGAAACGGAGATAGAAATAACGAAAGATTATTTCCGTTATCATGCAGGTGGCACCAGTATGAAAATGGAAATTCACCGGCAGGGTAATAAACGGAAATCAACACTTCGCTGGAACGGTACGGATAATGACCTGATAGAATTAGTGGCCGCATTGATGGCCGCCAGGGTTGTGGACTGCGCGGAAGGGAAGAAACTTACTGTTGTAGATGTCATCAGAGTATTCGAGGATGCTTTTAACCTGAAAATAAATGCCTTATACACCAAGCGGGGAAAGGTGTTTGACCGCTGTACGGTTTCCACTCCTTTTATTGACTCTATTCGCAAAAGCTATATCAAGATGTTGGACGAACGGCTGGCGTAAAGTTTGCACGCCAACAGCCGCCAAAAGGTGACTTGTGTGTCCGCCGTATTGCAGATTGACGGTCAAAGCGCTTTCTTTGCATCTATAAAACTTCTGTAAACAAATCAAGATTATGGGATTACTGAAAGATTGGACGACCCGCTGGATAACCCGTTTATCGGGGCGGACAGCGGAAGGGTCAGGGAGCGTGTTCATCACGCTGGACGAAAAAAATACCCCGGTGGATGTACACACGGGTGATGCCACACCGAAAGCGTATGAGGATTATATCGGGAAGATGGTGAAGAGCTTCGACAAACGGGGCTACCTACCCGGATGAACGATTCTAAAAGCGGATTTCGCAGATAAAGGGAAGATACCTTCCCGACGGGGAGAACTGGCGAACTGGTATTTTCATACTCTGGTTCCGACTATCCATAGACACAAGGCAGTGACGGGAAGGCGGATTCCTTTGAGGGATGCAGCCTATACGCTGAAAACAGGGTTGAAACTGTTCAGCCGCCGGGCATCATCCACAGCACTGCAAAAAGACAGGCAATATAAAGAGTTTATCCGGCATAACGAGGCGGAAGGCTGGAACAATGAAAAACTGTCGGGCGAAAAGTGGCGAGTGTATGCCGTGGCGACGGATGAGGGCGTATTGTTCTTCTCGGACAACGAAAAGGGTATGAAAGCTCGCAACAGCTATCTGCAATATCTGGCGGACGGATTTTTCAATATGACCAAAGGGGCGGAGACATTGAAACTGTATGAGATAGAGACACCTTCCCGACAAGTGGCGGAACTGGCGGACAACTGCATCGACAAACTGGCGAAAAGCGATTTGCGCAGTGCCGATACGCAACTGCGTAAATCGGAGTTCAGCTTTACTTCTGAGAAACTGGCAGGAAAAGAAATGCTGGAAGGTGCCGTCTGCACGGACAAATACGATTTAAGACCGGATTACAGTAACTTTGACCAGTTGACGAAGGACTTCAATCTGGGTATTTCGCCACGTAATTATGACGTGGCCTCTCTGCTTTATATTTCGGAAAACGGGTATGCCGGTCATGTGACGGCAGACTATTTTCATCCGTTCAGTTATGAGTATGAGTTCCGAGATTTGGCTGAAAAGTTGGGTGACAGCATCAAGGCACGACAATCGGCGCCAATGTCGTCACATGATTTCGGCTATGCGGCCTTGCAGACGGAAGCGAAGGTAATGGCAAGGGATATTCTGCAATCGGAGTTTCATATAACGGACGGGGAATTTAAGTTGGGCGGAAGTATCAACCGGACGGAAAAAACAGAAAGAATGCAAACAGCTTCTTATCAGCGTTCTAAAGAACAAAAGACAGGTAAATCATTCGATACAGCCCCCATACGGGAAGTTCCTGCGCAGAAACGGGGTAACGGTCAACGGCAGGCAAAGCATGTAGCCTCCATTACTCCGGATAAAAAGGAAAAGAAACAACTAATCATATAGAATTTATGGAAGAAAAGAAAATGCAAGCGGTGGAAAGCGGCAGTCTGTATATGACGCTGGATGCTTTTTACCGCCCCGTTTATTTAAGTATGCGGGGACAGGGAGAAGAAGGATTCTCCCGATATATCAGCAACAACGTACGGTTTCATACTGCAAGCAGGGAATTTGTACCCGACCACTGAATGTTCCGTTTCGACTTCAGAGACAAAAGTCTGATTCCCCCCATACTCGGAACGGATAATGCGAATTATCTGGAACGGCTCACGCCGGTATTGGAACGGGAAAGGATTCATCCTTCGGGTGTGGTAAGACTGCGGGATGCGGCATTCTGTGAGGAAAGGGGTATCGTACAACTGTCGTCATCGGCGGAACATACGGTCTTATTGGAGAATGATGACTACAGGCGGTTGGGGCACCGTTTTGGAATGAACGGGGACGTGATAAGGAACGGACTGGCCGTTTTTCCTACTTGTACGGCAGTAGAATACGGACAGAAGGTGTTGCTACTGGGAAAAACGGACAAAGGGGACAAGGCATTGGAAGAGTTTCTGAACGATTTGGCCGGATACTTTTTCGACGGGAAACGAAAGCCGGAGGAATTGAGGTTCCATGAGGTGGCACCGTTGGATGCGGAATTTCGGGCGGAAATCGGGGACTGCAAGACAGCTTCGCCGGATATACTCCGATACGGGATTTGCACGAAACGGTGCGACATGGCACCTACACTAAGAAACTTTAACCGGCTGAGAAACTTGCAACTGATGCGTGCGCCACTCTCAAAGGAACAGGAACGGATTGTCTCGCTGCCGGTTACACGACCGGATAATGCAAGGTTCCCGGAGACGGAAGTGAAAACAAGGATACCGTTTAAAAAGAAAGGACAGGGTATAAACATTTAATTCTTTAATATATGGAAAATGAACAGAACGGAACGATAAAAGGCGGCAGCGTATATATAACTGTGGACAAATTTTTCAACCCCGTACATATCAGCATGAAAGGTACGGGTGAGGAAGGTTTTCAAGAGTTCATGCAGAAGGATGTGGAAAAGGCATTGAAAAGCGAGGAAATGCCGGCTATGGGCCTGATGTATTATAATGTGCCCGATATGGGTATCGTACCTCCCTTGCAGGAAGGAAACAATGAGGATTACCTGAAAAGGCTGGAAAAGGCGATGGACGAGCATGGAATCATTTTACAGAGATGCCAACGTCTGTCGGAAGTAGTGTATTGCCTGTGAAATGAAATAGACCCGTTTTCGAAGGATGAGACTTATACCCGCTGGCTCACGCCGAAAATGTGGAAAGAAATAAAGTCATCACCCGTAGCGGTGGCGGATATGTTGGATGACTTGGAACACGGGAACAAATTTTATACGGGTGTTGAAACAGACAAGGGGGTATTGCTTTTCAGCCGGGATTATAAGGGAAACCACCAATATGGAGCCTTTATGGAGGCGAATATCGAGAGGCGTTTCTTTGAGCCGGACTTTGAAGGCAAGTCGCTGACGGTATATGAGCTTCGGGGATGGCCTTCGCTGATGGCGGGGAAAATAAACCGCTGTTATGATAATTATGACAGTCTGCTACCAATGGAAAAGATTCCGGCAGATGCCTTTCTGGATAAATCGGCTTTGAAAAGTGTTACGGACAAAGAGGAGTATGACCTTTCACCCACATGGGAGAATTATGCCCGGCTGACGGATAATGAGAAGGGGCTTGGTTTAGCCCGAAGCGTGGATAACTATGACCGGATGACATTGCTGTATATCATGGACAAGGGTTATCCGAGGGACGGACTGATAGACGAGTATCCGGACAATTTCAGTTTTCATGAGAAATTTGAAAGAATTGAAAACAAGCTGCTGAGTCGGGACAGATGGGATGTGTATGACGAGATGCAGGAGAAGGCGAAGAAACTGGCCGGAAAACTGTTGTATGAGCATTTTCCCGATACACGGCAGAAAGAAGATGCCATTCCGAAAATGAAGGTTGAAAAAGAAATACCGAAAAAGAGTAAAGGTAGAAAGATGTAGAATAACAAAAGACAAGTAAAAGGATGGAAGGCCCGTTGCTGCGTGGATGCAGGGACGGGCTTTTGTTTTATCAGGCCAATGCACGCCAACGGGTGACTTTGATTTCGGCGGTTTGGAAGGTATGTAAGATGTGCCTTATTTTGCCGCATATTCAGAAACTTAAAAATGATTTTAGTATGGAACTGACGATTATTGAAACAAGCGCGTATCAAGAGCTGAGAAAGCTGGTCAGTACACTGGCCGCACAAATGGGTGACTTTCAAAAAAAGATTGCCCCGTCCGCACCGGACAAATGAATGGATGCGCAGGACGTATGTCTGGCATTGGGCATATCGAAAAGATGCCTGCAAAACTATCGGGATAACGGACTTATCCCTTACTCGAATGTAGGAGGAAAGTTCTTCTACCGGGAAGTGGATATTCAGGAGATTTTGGAAAGTGGACTAACCAGAAGAAAATAAAGGTATGGCAGAGATTATCACAAAAGATTCGGAAGAGTTTAAGGATTTGACCGGATGGATCAGGAGAACGGGAAAAGCGGTGGAGGATGCCACGGCACGAATACGCCCGACGATTGCGGATGAACATTACCTGACCGGGGACGATGTATGCGCCATGCTGCACATCTCCCGGCGCACGCTGCAAACGCTGAGAGATGAAAAGGCGGTGCCCTATACCTCTATTGGCGGAAAGTTGCTTTATCCCGAAAGCAAGCTATATGAAGTGCTGAGCAAGAACTACAGAGATTTCAGACGGTTCAGGAAATAAAGAGAGAAAAGAAACGTCCTTCCGGCAATTGCTTGGGGGGACGTTTCTTTTTATTGTCATGTTACATGGCAAGTTTATAAACGTGGCCGATTTTCTCACACAGTTTGTCAGTATCCTCACTGACTTTCGGGTTAATAAGTTCGGCATATATCTGGGTGGAGAGAATGGAATTATGCCCTAAAACCTTTTGCAGGGTTTCCAGTGGCATCCCTTTGAGGATGGCCAAAACAGCAAATGTGTGGCGTCCGATATGTGGGGTGACTTCAGTTCGGCAATCGCATTTCTTGCCTATGATTTTGAGACTGAGGAACATAGTGTTATATTCACCTACCGGGAAAACACAATCGGGGGAATCTTTCTTTTCATCCACACCTCTGTATTTTTCAATCAGTTCGATAGCAATCGGCAATAATTTTACGACGTATGCAACTCCTGTCTTTATACGGTTTCCCATCAGCCATGTGCCGCCATCGGAATCGGTATGAATATTGTCATAGGTTATGGCTTTCAGGTCGGCATAGGCAAGACCGGTGAAGCACATGAATAGGAACATATCGCGCATGGCACGCTGACGCTTGTATTTCAGTTCTACATGAATTATTCTTTGCAGTTCCTCTTCGGAAAGAAAGGAACGTCTTTTGTATTCGGGCACACATTCGAAGGATACAAACGGATGGACTCTTATCCAGCCTCTTTCCTGTGCGATGTACAATAACCATTTCAGGGTGTTGACACGGTTAAAAGCCGTAGCGTTTGCATTTCCAGCCGTTCCGAGCATCCATGTGTAATAATCTTCAATGAACGGTTTTTCAAGTTCATCAATAGCTATATCTTCGATGTCCTTTTTGGTTTTCATGAAAAGCAGGAGACTTTTATAGTCGGCAACCAGTCCACGGTAAGTGCTTTCCGCCTTTCCTTTACCTATCTTTTCCTTATATGATTCAAGTTGTTCCTTGAAAAGTGCCATAAGCGTGTGATAGTCCTCTCCAAAACCGACGTAACGGTTATAGACCTTCTTAGCCGTGACAAAACTGTCATGGTCGCAAATATACTGATAGTGCTTGGTAATTTGGGCCTTGATATTATCAAGTTCCTGATTGAGAGTACGGGCTTCTTCGGATTTACCTTTTGCCCGGTTCGCTTTGACGTCCCACAACGTAAGGGACACTTCTTTCTTACAACTGAAACCTGCCTGGGTTCCGTTAATGGTGATACGGCCCATCACAGGTGCCTTACCGTTTTTTACTGACTGCTTTTTTGTGTAAAATAACACTTTGAATGTACTTCTCATAACTCAACTTTTTTTAGTTACAAATTTAATTACTGTTGAGTTATTTGAGGTTATGCAAAAGCGGGCAACCGATTGAAAATTAATATATTATGTCCCATTTAAAAGTTTTTGGAGGTGAGTTACGATTTGGTAACGTAACTCCCTTCCAAATATGCTTTTCTTTACTTTCTTTTCCGACCTTACTAAAAAATATGTTTTATAACTATTTGATTTTTAGCATAGTTGCGTTATCTTTGCACATCTTTCAAAAATACTTGGTTTCACAGGAAAAAACAAAAGTTTTCCTTATAAGAAATTTTAAGAAACTGCAATATATTGATTTATAAACACATACTATACATCCCTTTCTGTCCATAATCATATCTTCATCAATCTTGATAGAATAACGAGAACTGTTTGCCGGACTCATTTAAGTATATAGAACGAAGCTCTTTGTTCTTAGCGGAATTGTAAGTATTTTCGCGAAGCGAATTTAAAACTTAACGACATTGGCAAGAAAGAAGAAACAGTTGCCTATATTAGAAAAGGTAACCATTACGGACGTAGCCGCCGAGGGCAAGGCTATCGCAAGAGTGAACGATATGGTGGTATTTGTACCCTTCGTCGCTCCGGGAGACGTGGTTGATATTCAACTGACCCGTAAGAAGAATAGTTATGCGGAGGGGAAACCTGTATATTTCCATGAGTACTCGGCCAAACGTGCGGAGCCGTTTTGTGAGCACTTCGGTGTCTGTGGAGGTTGCAAGTGGCAACATCTTCCCTATGAGGAACAACTTTACTATAAGCAAAAACAGGTCTACGATAATCTTACCCGCATCGGGAAAGTCGAAATGGAAGAGAAACTTCCGATCTTAGGTTCCGAGCGCACGACTTTCTACCGGAACAAGCTTGAGTTTACTTTCTCAAACAAGAAATGGCTTACGGAGGAAGAGATCCAGTCCGGTGCTTCTTTCGATTGCATGAATGGTGTCGGGTTTCATATACCGGGGATGTTCGATAAGGTATTGGACATCCATAAATGTTGGTTGCAAGATGATATATCGAACAAGATCCGTCTTTGCGTCAAGGAATATTGCCTATCTCATGAGGGATATCCTTTCTTCGATTTACGGAACCAAGAGGGATTCGTTCGTACGTTGATGATCCGTACGGCATCCACTGGGGATTTGATGGTCGTATTGGTTTTCTTCCATGAGGATGTAGAGCGCAGGGAAGCGTTATTATCTCATCTGGCGGAACGATTCCCGGAAATCACGTCCTTGATGTACGTCATCAACGGCAAATGTAATGACACGATCACCGACCAAGAAGTTCTCGTATTCAAGGGAAAAGATCATATCATCGAGGAGATGGAGGGGCTTCAATTCAAGGTAGGTCCTAAGTCTTTCTATCAGACAAACAGTGAACAGGCTTATAATCTATATAAAGTGGCTAGAGAATTTGCGGGTCTTACCGGAAATGAGATGGTGTACGATTTATATACCGGGACAGGTACGATCGCTAATTTCGTCTCTCGTCAAGCAAAGAAGGTTATCGGCATCGAATACGTACCGGAGGCTATCGAGGACGCAAAAGTGAATTCCGCCTTGAACCATATAGAGAACACGCTTTTTTATGCCGGTGATATGAAAGATATCCTTACGCAGGATTTCATAAACCAACACGGACGTCCGGATGTTATTATTACCGATCCACCACGTGCCGGTATGCATGATGATGTGATCAACACTATTCTCTTCGCCGAGCCGGAACGTATCGTTTACGTTAGCTGCAATCCTGCTACGCAAGCCCGCGATTTGAGTTTGTTGAGCGTGAAATACTCCGTCAAGAAAGTCCGTCCGGTCGATATGTTTCCTCATACACATCATGTGGAGAACGTGGTTTTGCTTGAGAAAAAATAAACATATAATATAATGTATAGGAAATACGTCCCCTTTCTGCTCTTTTTGTTCTTCTTGTATGGTTGCAACGGTAACAAACAAGAGGAGAAAGAGGACGTTTCCGTTTTCGTGGATTTACCGCAACTGAAAGCGGAAGGCGAGATCACGGCGGTGACTTTATACAGTTCTACCTCCTACTTCCAATATAAGATGCAACCCATGGGTTACGAATACGATCTGATAAACGATTTTGCCAAGAGCCAAGGTTTGAAATTAAACATCAAGGTCGCCGAGAATCCTGCCCGCCTGATCGAGATGCTTGAAGCCGGTGAGGCCGATGTTGTAGCCTACCCTATCCCAATCAATAACAAGCTGAAACAAGAGGTCATTTATTGCGGCCGGGAAGATATCTCCAGTCAAGTATTGATACAACGGGCCAATAAAGGCGATAAGCTTCTTACCGATGTCACTCAATTAATCGATAAGAATGTTTACGTAAAGCCTAACACCAAATACTCCGAACGACTGAAGAACTTGGATGAGGAACTCGGCGGAGGAATCCATATCCAAAAAGTGGAAAATGACTCCATTGCTACCGAAGATCTTATCGAGATGGTCTCCTTGGGCGAAATTCCCTATACGATCAGCGATGATAACACCGCCCGCCTAAACAAGACTTATTATTGGAATATCAATGTCGACCTAAAGGTTAGTTTTCCCCAACGCTCTTCATGGGTGGTAAGGAAAAGTAGTCCGGACTTGGCGAAGGCCATCGATGAATGGGCTTCTGATAAAACGGGTAAACATTCTTTCAAGGCAGTTACTAAGCGGTACTTTGAATTAAGCAAGCGACCTTTTACCGCAGATATTCCGGAGGTAAAGAATGGACATATTTCCCCGTATGACCCTTTATTCAAGAAACATGCGAAAAACATCGGATGGGATTGGCAGCTGCTGGCGTCTATTTCCTATCAAGAGTCTCATTTCAATCCTACGGTTGTATCGTGGGCCGGTGCCGAGGGGCTTATGGGAATCATGCCAAATACGGCGAAGGCATTAGGTGTCACCCCGCATGAATTGAAAGATCCGGATACGGGAATCCGTACGGGAGTAGATTGTTTACGGCGCTTCCGTCAAGGTTTTTCTGAGATTACGGATCCTGAAGAAAAAGTCAAGTTTACCCTAGCGGCTTACAACGCTGGGATCGGACATATTTACGATGCGCAGCGATTGGCCCGAAAATATGGAAAAGATCCCAATAAATGGGATAATAATGTAGCGGAATATATTCGTTTGAAAAATGATCCCGAGTATTATAACGATCCTGTTTGCAAGCATGGATACTTGCGTGGCTCAGAAACATATAATTACGTGCGGGAAGTGTTGGAGCGTTATCATTACTACAAGAAAAAGTCATAGTTATAAAAAAATTCATAGCTATGAGTGAAAGTAGTCATAACTATGAATTTTCTGCAAGTAAATGCCACTTAAAAATTATAGGCGACACCTATGCCTAATATTTCCTTGAACTGGACCTTCGCCCCCCGTTTCTCTCCATTATCCTCAAAAGTTTTCACGTCGTTATCGTATTTAAGTGTCGTATTAAGTGTAGCGGACAGGAATTTATTAATCTTCATGCTTATCAATACATCCCAATTGACATCGATATTTCCGAATTGATCGCTATAAGGAGTAAAAAAGTCAGCTGTAGTAATCAAGTTCACGTTTTCCATCACGGTTAATTCCGCACGAGCTTTCAGGTAAGCTCCCCATTCCATTCTGAAGCGATCTCCCGGATCGACCCCGAAAGCTCCTAACTCGGAAAGGTAATCATCCTCCACGAAAGTCATCTTCGTGGAAGCCGGAGAAAGATAAACCGAATAATTGCTTTTGGGACGATATTCCATACCTACGGAGATATTCGAATACGCCGGCGCAAAGAAGTTCGATATATAATGTGTCTTATCCGGATAATTATATCCTTTGGCAAACTGGGTGTTTAAATCTCCCATCAACGTATAATACCATACATTATTGGTGGAATATCCTAATTGGGTAGACAGGGTTATATTATCGGTACTTTTCCTCATTCCCTGCGATTTAGTCTTTGATAATCCGTAATCGAGAGCGAGATTGGTTACCCATAACCAGTCACCGCTTTTATGTGTTAATGCCCCATTCAGATACGCATTTCCGGCAACAGAGTTCTCACCGCCAGCCGACCAATTCGACATCGCCGTTTGCGACAAGTTCAAACCTGTCACACCTTTCAGTACCCATTTGCCTTCCTCATATCCTTTATCATCCGTTTGACTATATGTGATTGTCGTTAATGCGACAAACAATGTCATGAAGAATATACGTTTCATATTGTGATATATTTTAGTTATTAAAAAATAAGACGTCCTATCATTTAAACAGGTTTGATTAATTTTTGTTTAGAAAAGCCTAAAGTTGAAAGGATGTCACATTTGTTACACCTTTATACGGATAAACCCCTTATTTTTGTATCCGATAATTAAGTAATTTGATTTATGGAACAGTTACATGCACACGAAGTCCTTCATATGATGGAGGGTAATAGTTATTCAGAAGCTTCTTTAAAAGAAGCGATCGTTAAGACTTTTGGTGAGGATCAGCGTTTCTATACTTGTTCGGCAGAAAATATGGATGCGGATGAGTTAATCGTATTTCTGAAACAAAAGGGGAAATTCATGCCTGTCGAAAATGGTTTCACGGTAGATATTACAAAGGTTTGTAATCATTAAAGATTCTACGACACTATCAATGACTCTAGGCTAAATCAAAAGAATTTAGCCTAGAGTCATTTGCCTAAAGTTAAAAAAGACTTTCGATTCTACTCAATGGATAATACTATTCCTATAAATAATCGCAAATGATTTTTGCATCAATTCATAATCTTTATCAGAGACATAACTTGGCCTACGGTTACCCGCGTGATTTATCATCCAGACAAAAGACTCTATATACTTTAGTATCTTATTTGACTTATCACTTTTTATACGTGACAAATAATCCATTTTTCCTAAAAGATAATTACTCACTTCAAGAACACTCATCTTATTACACTCATTCAACAATGATATTAATTCAAGGTCTTCCATAATCTTTATTTTTATTACTACAAATATAATATATTTAATCAAATAAACAAATCATATAGACAGATTTTCATCTTTAATTCTTTTACATAAAATAGCAAAAATGGAAAATGAACACATCTCTAAATTATATACCACTAATCTAAATGAGATCATTGAAGTTCATTGCCATTAGATAGGAAGTAGTTTCCTTAAAAAGAAATCAGATGGTCCTACAACAATAAAAATAGGCTTAAAAGAAAAATATTTAATAGATTTGTTTTGATATTCAAATAATAAAGATTATGTTTGATGCGCATTTTGTTGCAAGTGAAAATATTGGGGATTTTTTGACGTTCTGGAATAACACAGACAGCAACCCGGCAAGTTTTGTACTACCGGGTTGTTTTTTATCCATGATTGATCCTATACGTGTAAAAGTGTGAGTCCGAAAACCTACCATACCTGCGAGCCTTCCAACAAACATTCTATAGGCCTTTTATGTTATGGTTGTAAAATGGTCTATTTATGCTTACTGGTTTTTTAAATACCTTAGCGACAATAATAAGTGTGACAAGCCTTCTGATCGTCACCTATGGTGCATTAATCGGAGTCATCTCATTTTTCAGAAATGAACTTAAGCGACTTATTGGTAATTATTCCATTACTAACATAAGAAAACTAAGAGCTGCATTCGGTACATACTTACTTCTCGGACTAGAATTTTTGATAGCGTCAGATATCTTAAAAACAGTATTGGAACCAACACTTAATGAATTGGCCATTTTAGGTGGAATAGTCGTGCTAAGAACAGTTCTGTCTGTCTTTCTGAATAAAGAGATCAAGGAACTAGAGACTGAAAATAAAGATACCGAGTAGATCCCATAAAGTTTTCAAGGGAAAGTACAGAAAAATGGCGCTTAAGTCTTGCATGAACAGGATTTAAACGCCATGAAGTAAAGTTAGAAAACCAAACCGCTCGGCCTTCACAGGTGAAGCGGAAGTGGATATATTGCCTTAAACTAATACCTTATATTATTATAACCAGATTAAAGATCATAATGTTTATGCTTTTGATGAATTTCAATAGCCAAAATAAAACAGAAAATAAAAATCCGCATCCAGTGTCACTGCTACATGCGGATCAAAAATAACAAACTCTTACAAGAGTTAGGCACTACATAAAGTTGTATTATACTAATAAGCAGACTGAACCGCATCAAAGTGTTGATTCCTTATGTTGTTTTTTTCTCATCATTTACATATTCCAAAATGTCGCTTGGCTGACAGTCTAATGCTCTACAAATTGCCTCTAGGGTACTAAAACGAATTGCTTTCGCCTTTCCCGTTTTTAAGATAGAAAGGTTAGATAATGTCAAACCAACTCTTTCAGAAAGTTCGTTCAAAGAAATCTTCCGCTTTGCCATCATTACATCTAAGTTTACAATAATAGGCATAATTAAACTGTTAAGTCATTCTCTGATTTCATATCTATCGCATTTTGCAATAATTTTTCAAATACAGCCACGGCTGTCGCAACTACGATAGCGACAAAAGTAGTTACGATACAAATGGCAAGAAAACCTGCGGGGTCATCTTCTGTATTATGGGTCAACCTTATAAATAGTCCTGCCAGCACGATTAAAATACTTAGTAAGATCGCACAATGCTTTATGTTCTTCAAAGTCTTTACAGAGTTTGTTGAAAACACTTTATTTTGCCCAATATAACCGAGCAACCTAAAAGCATTGTACAACGCAACAAAAAAAGCGATTGACGCTCCATATCCATATAAGATAAATGGATCAGCGTAAGTACTAAATAAATCTAGGTGTGTGGCTCGTCCCTCAGTTAAGGGAAACCAAATCAAAATAATAAGTGCCACAATACCGATAAGAACAATAACTGTTTGAAGAAATGCTGTTGAAATTCTTTTCATGACGTATGATGTTAATTTTAAACGACGTTGCAAATGTAATAAATATTTATTGATAAACAATAAATGAATAGCGAAATTCAAAAAACAGTCTCTTTCTCAAGCTAATAAAAAAATCTGGACTTGAATCGCCAGTGTAGTGTCGAAGTACAATGATCTCCCATTTGGAAGGGAGAATGGGAATAGAAGAAAAAAAAACGCCTACCTGAAAAGTGGTAGACGCTCATTGCATACGGTTATTGGGACAAATATAGAGTTTATTTCTATCTTGGATTATCCTATTCATTAATAACTACTTCATCTCTTCTCCCTTTTCATTAAAGATAGCGATAGCCTCCTTGCCCTCGATTACCAAAATCACCTTAAAGAGTTTCCCTTCAGTCTTTTCCGCAACATATACCTCTTGGATCGCTGAACCCGGATAAGATTTTTAATTAAACAATCTATTCATATTAACGTAATCAATAGATATAGAACAACGGATATGCCGAATTTCGCCTATCTACAGATAATCATGACACACAACATCTTATATTTTAGCATTAACATATGGATTCCATGCGGAAACAAATAAAAATCCGCATCCAGCTTCACAGCTACATGCGGACCAAACAAATAACAAACTCTACTTATATGAAAAAACAAATACTACTAACAAATTATTATACGATGACTACTATCAAGGTGACTTCTGAGTCATTTTATAGTATAACAGAAGATTGTTTGAAAAGGTTCACCAGTAATTTCTTTTAGGCTGAGAGCTTTTCTTTTTATCGACTGTTTGAATATAAAACATTTCAAGCTGCAAATTGTTTTACAAACAAAGATAAAAATGATGATTGATCGGTTTGAGGCATGATTAAGAAGTTACTTTCTATATTATTGTTTATGATAATGCTCTTTGCCTTCCGGATGAATGCGGAAGCGGATGAGGAACACTTTTCTAACGGTTCCTATCGTTAGCGCACTAGGATTAACATTAAATGAAAGCGCTTCCGACGCTATGGTTGGTGGAGCGGTTACCCAAAACGACAAATTTCAAGTAAAACACGGCGATTACTCCTAAATATTTAGGGATAATCGCTTTTTTATGAATAGATTTCAAGTAAAATTAGGACATTTATCCAATTATATCCGTAATTTTAGCCCAATTAAATCAATAGCAATTATGGAAAGAATCGTTAATCATCCTATTTTAACAATTCCACAAGAGGGAGAACACACTTTTTTATTCAATGGCAAACCCGTAACGGGAATGAAGGGTTTTACCATCGCCGCCGCCTTACATCAGGCCGGCTATCCAGTACACAGTCATAGCGTAAATGGCCGCAACCGTTCGTTGAATTGCGGTATCGGTAAATGTGGCGCCTGCGAAATGCTGGTAGACGGAGAAGTAAAGCGTATCTGTATTACGAAAGTAGACAATGTAAAGGAAGTATCGGAAATAACAGTACAGAATTATACGACAGATTCCCAAATAGAACCCAGAGAAGAACCGGTAGAGATCTATCGAACCGATGTGGCCATCATTGGTGCCGGCCCCGCTGGATTAGCTTGTAGGGAAACCTTAAAAGAGCTAGGCTTGAACAGCATCGTAATCGATAGCAATGATAAGATTGGCGGTCAATTCTTGATGCAAACCCATGCATTTTTCTTTTTCGAGAAAGAGTGGCGCTTTGGCGGTATGCGTGGTTTCGATATAGCGAAAACTTTAGCTGGAGACGACCACTCTGGTATTTTCTTACATTCTACGGTCTGGGATATCCTACAAAATAAGCGTATCGCCGTAAAAGACATGCTTAACCATAAAAATTTCTATGTAGAAGCTCAAGCCTTGATAGTCGCTACTGGTGCGGTTCCTTTTATGCCGACCTTCGAGAATGATGATGTGCCCGGAGTTTATACAGCGGCAGTCGTACAGAAAATGATGAACGCTGAATTCACGTTACTCGGCAAAAACATATTGACAGTAGGCGCCGGTAATATAGGTTACCTAACGTCTTACCAATTGATGCAAGCCGGAGCGAAAGTCAAGGCTATTTTAGAGGCGATGCCCCATGAAGGTGGATTTCCGGTACAAGCGAATCGAATTCGCCGCCTTGGCATACCTATTTATACCTCTCATATGCTTTTGAAAGCCATTCCAAACCAGGATCGGACAGGTATCACCGGCGCGGTTGTCTGCGAATGCGAGAACTTCAAGCCAATCCCGGGAACAGAGAAAGTGATTGATGGTATTGATGTTATTAATATATGTACAGGATTGATTCCCGACAACCAATTGCTAACCAAAGGCCAATATACATTTGGAAAACGTTGTGCCGGCGTAGGTGATGCCGTACGAATCGGAGAAGGTACTACCGCCGTACTAAGAGGAAAGCAAGCCGCTTATGAGATCGCCCAAGAGCTAGGCGTACGTTTCAACTACAACGATTACTTACAAATATCTAAGGAATACATCGACTCCCAGCAACATCCGATCCGCATTAAGGAAGAGTCCCCAAGGCCCACTCCCGAGCGTCAAGCCCAACGCCCTTTCGTTCGCTTGGATTGCCTATACGGTTTCGCTTGTAACCCTTGCTCTTTCGCTTGTCCTCAAAAGGCGATCACCAAAAGCTCCACCAGCGTAACGCCCGAGATCGATTACGAAAAATGTACCGGCTGTATGCAATGCGTATCCCATTGTCCGGGGCTGGCTATTTTCGGCTACGATACCCGGAAGCAAAACTTATTCTTACCGGTAGAATACGAGGTAGAAGAAGGTGCTGAGGTGTGGCTCGTTGATGATAACGGGAAGAAACAAGGCGAAGGTATCATTGAGAAAGTATTAAAGAAGCCGACAAAAACAAACGTGGCCCGTGTGAAAGCGGCAGGAATGGAAAACGATGCCTTATTGAATATCACAGGATTCATCGTAAAAGAAAACTATCCGGAGGAGATCGACTTCAAGCAAGAGCCGGAGTGTGAGTCGGAGACCTATGTTTGCCATTGCGAGGACGTATCTTTGGACGAGCTACTTTCCGCCATTGGGGATCGTAAATATATCTCCGTCGACGAGGTAAAACATATCACCCGCCTAGGAATGGGGCCATGCCGGGGAAAACGCTGCATACCCCGCCTACGCATGAAACTAAGGGAAAAAGGTATCGAACTGGTAGGCGACGCTACCCCCCGTGCTCCCCTATCTACCCGCTTCGTCCTAGGGGAAATGTATCCGCAGCGTCAGATAGCGGATACCTATAAAGTAGATTCCGGAAAGCAGGTTCGTAAGACGGAAGTCTTAATCGCCGGCGGAGGTATAGGTGGTAGCGCATTATTCCGTTATTTTGCGGAAGCCGGTAAAAAGACCGTGCTTATTAATGCGGATCGAGGATCATCATGGCGTAATATCGGTGGTGGTCGTCCAGCGTTCTCGATCCCCGAATTAGCGGAGATCGCCCGTAATAACCAAACGATATTCGAGGAGACACAAAAAGAATACGATATCCATTACCGTGAGATACGCTATATCACGTTCGCCCACGACGAGGCTACCTACAATGATCTGGAACGTTCCTGCGGTTGGTCCAACGCTTATTTGATCGACAAGAAAGACTTCCAGAAAGAGGTGTCCCCCTACTTCAACACGAACCAAAACACCTATTTCGCCGCACAAATCTCCCAGCATTGTTGGCAAGCTACCCCGGGGCGTGTGATAGACTTTATACGAAACAAAGGCAAAGAGCGGCAAGGTGAGGTTTTGGAAGACACACACCTAGTGGAAGTACACAAAAACGGTGGAAAATATCACGTCTTATTATATACGCATGATAAGCGATACATCGAATACGAATGCGATCATTTCGTGAACGCCCTCGGTTATAGCGCCGAGCGTTTCGCCCGCATGCTAGGCCTTTACACCGGCCTCTATCCGGTCAAGCACCAAGCGTTGATTACCCATCGCCTGCCGAATCTGGGTAAAGACGGGGATATCCTCGATATGTTGATAGACCGCCGGAAACGTAACGACTTCTCCGCTGTCTACGGTCAGCAATTCGCCGAGACCGGACAGATTATCGCTTGCGCCTCCCCCGCTGTCGACGCTAAAGCGGAGATCAGCAACTTTGATGAGTTGAAGTTTAATACCCGTCGTTTCATGGAGATCATCTCCGAGGTGTTCTGCGATTGGATTCCATCGTTAGCCACAGTACCCGTACAAGCCACATGGTCCGGTTATTATGTAGAGCCTCGCTACATTATCGATCCGGATAACGGACTATTCGTCGGTTTGCAAGGTCACGGCTTCATGCTCGCTCAATACTTGGCTAAACTATACGTAGATAAAGCGTTAGGCCGTACCGTTCCGGATTATATGGAGCGATTGAGGCTCGATGGAGACGGAATTAGTGAGAAAGCTTTCAAATAAACTATAAATAAAACAAAACCTCCTCTACCACAATTGGTAAGGGGAGGTTTTGATAAAACCAATCTTTTCTATTTTTGTTATTCTATATCCATAAATAGTAATCATATGAATATAGAAACAACAGACAACTCCCCTTTGCTACAGGAATGTATAGAAGAATTGATCAGTAGTAAAATCGATGAGGGGAAAGGAAGAACCGCTGGGAATTACCGAAGCGCATGGAATAAATTATCCACCTTTTTAGGTCCGAGAGTAACGGAGTTTACATTTGTCGACTTAACGACCGATTTTCTTCATCACTATCTTTTATGGTTGATGCAAGGGGAAGATGGGAAACAGGCTCCCTTGAAACCGGGTAGTTTGGACTTCTACATTCGTAATCTAAAGACAATGTACAACAAGATCGCTCAAGATAAACAAATGGATGTTCCGAGAGAAAGCCCATTCTCCGGCCTGCAGATAAAGGTCCCACCCACCCGGAAAAGGGCTTTGCCAAGCCTCGACCTACAAAATCTGGCGACTCTTGAGCGGCCCAAGAACCCACACGCCTGTACGGCCCTTCACTTGGCTCTTTTCTTATTTTACGCTAGAGGTATGTGCTTCGTGGATGTCTTTAATTTGCGACACAGCAATATAAACGATGATTATATCCACTACGTACGTAGCAAGACTGGCGTAGCGATGCAAGTAAAGATCACCCCCGAGATGAAGAACATCATATTCTCTTATCGGCGTTTCAATAATCCGTGGATATTCCCTTTCTTACACGAGAAAATCAGCGGAGAGGGAGAAGTCACGGCCCAGTCCGCGCTTCGGAGAGTGAACCGCCACTTAAAGAAAATGGGAGAGCAATTACACTTCGAACAGCCATTCACTACCTATGTGATGCGGCATAGCTGGGCTTCCATGATGCTGGAGGCGAATTCGGAAATCGGCATTATCAGCCAATCCTTAGGACATATGTCCCTACGGACTACCGAGATCTATCTTGGCCGGATATCAGTATCTAAAATAGACAGGGCCTCCGATAATATGTTGAATAATTTGGTTCGCGGCTCTTCCTCCCGGCAAAGAAGTAAAAATAAGGTGATGGCTTTAAGAGACAATCCTCCTATACAAATAAAAGAGACAATCGGCAAGAAATGCAAGAAGCTCATTTCCTCGATTGCCTCTAAGTTATTCTCATTTATTTAAGATAGTTCATGCAGGAATGCCAAAGGGTAGATTCGTCAAGGCATTCCTGCACAGCCCTTAGAATGGATACTATTTCTCTTCACCAAAATTAACGGTATTCTCGACATTGTCCACATCATCAAAGACAGCCACGTTGCCGTTTGTTATCGTTACACGGAGGTCGGCACTATTAGGGCCGGCGATATTCACCGTCAGCTTATAATGATAATCCCGATAGATATTGTAATCGGTCACCAAGTCACCCCCAAGATAGAATTTATACTCTACATCGATCGGCGAAGAGTATGCTCCTCCACCCAAAGGATACTGATATTGCCCTCTTACCAATAGATAAGTGCATCCTTCCAAAGATCCGCCAGTCCCCGGCCCCATATCCTTCTTATTCTTCTCTTGCGCCGTGGTAGCTAAACCTGTACCCCGGATATTTTCCGCCATATAGAAAACTCCTTCTTTATCACCGAGTGTTATTCCTGATACAGGTATCTCCTCCGTATAGAAATTAGTAGATAAAGGACTTGAAATCGTTGGATATGTCGAGTCGTCATCATATAGCCGGGTTACTTTAGGTACATTTGACATAATAACCGGTTTCGTATCAATTAACTTAAAATTGCCAGAGGCCACTGAAGAGTTCACGGTCACGGTCACTTTCGCGAACGCCCTGTACATACGGGATAATACGACCAACCTCATGTCAGCCTCTGAGCTAGAGGGATCCTTCGTATAGTCGGTCGGTCCCGAAGATAGTATATTAGTACCTGTTGGAGCACCATCTGATGAATAAGTAATATTTTTCGTTTTAGCCATCAAATCTGTTACAGAAAGGGTCTTAGGAATACCACTGGTACCATCATTACCAAATAAACTGGCGGTTGCCTCCGTCGCATTCATTTCCTCCGCATTTACGATAATATAAAACTCACTAGTCTCGTTCTTGAAACGCATATCATCCTTTGTTAATTGAATCAATAACTGGCTATAGTCAGTACTACCACTTCCCGGTACAGCCGTTATGCTATTCCTATCGGCAAAGACAGCTTTCAACAACTCGGTTCCATCCTCTTTAAACTGTAAAATCCAGACGTTATATATATTAGTATCTCCCAATTTAAGAATTTCCGTTCCCGCTTTCGTCTCTACATCAATCGTACCCGGTACCCTTAACAGGAACTGGAAAGCACATTCCTCCCCTCCTTCGGATGTTGATGGTATCATTTCCTCATTACTACACGCCCCTAGCAGCAAGCATAGTATACAAAATAAACTTATTCTCATTTTCAGTTCCTCCTTATTCCCCTCCAACGGGATCCGTCACATTTTTTATTTCCGTGAATTCCAATATACCCAATGTCAGTTCTGTTTCTTTAAAATCCCCAAAGAACTTCAAGGTAAATTCAAAGCTATAGGACATACCGGGCAAGAAAGTCTTACGAGCGGTAGCATTGAATACAAAATGACCAGGCACAGATCCACCATTTCCATTTTTATCATAATCTACCGTTAAATCAATTACAAACTGTAATTCCGACCCGCTTAAAGGCAATACGATTTTACGTGGATCTGAGGTATGAGGCAGGCCTACAGCTACGGAATTATTGAAAGAGCTAAAATCCACTCCGTTGTTTTCATTCGCAACTCCATCCGAATACCATGCATTATCCCCTAGCCGATAAGTTCTTGAATCAGATAAGTTTTTCATCGTTATAAAGTTTACACGCAAGCCTTTTACAGTAACAGGAGATACACTAGCCGCTTTTACCGACACCTCTACTTGCGAGCAAAGCCGCGTGAACGGATTCGTCAAGGTAACCGACATCGTGTTTTGTCCCGCTTTCTGGGGCTGGACAGTTATATCGTTCATGAACGTATACATAAAATCTTGCCCATTTTGCACGGTCACCAGATTTCCATCACCCAATTCCGGCGCATTCTCTTCATTGTAGGAAGTGAAATAAAGGTTATATACACCGCGATACAAAAATAGGGCCTTGCCCGATTGGGCGGTGACCTTTCCATCCGCACCCACCACATAAGTACCTTCCGCCGAAGGAGTACCAGTTTCACCAGTCCCAGTCTTAGTACCGGTCTCAGTCTTAGTCTCCACCTTGAAAGCATAGACTTTAATCAACGCTTTATCATTCAAGGCTGAAACGGCCGCAGCCTTGGTTACGTTCGCTTGATAAAGATCGAACTCCAAGGCAACCTTATCACCTTCCCCTTCTTCCAAAAAAGATTCCTTTTGGCAACCCACCAACGTGACCAGAAGCCATAGACTTACAAAACTTAATACATATCTCATATCTCCTCCCTTCTTATTTAAATACCCACACTCGTATTCTGATCCGTACTATTTTGCCAATCGTATACGGTTACGCCCTCGAATGTACCTTCCATCTTATCAATACGTATCTTATAGACATAATGATAACCCGCCAACCATTTCACCCCGCTTTCGGAAGAAATAGAGGCAGTTTCAAACTCACGTTCCACCCCATCTACATCCACTGTCAAACGGAACGACAATACTTGCTCGGCAGCGTCCATCGGGGCTACGAGACAAGATATGTTCGGTTGCGTCAACGAGGTTTCCAATATTTTCGAACCGGTCAACTCTATCGAGGATGTCCCCGCTAGGCCATTCAGACGCCCTAGTTCCTCCCCTGTCCCGTTCAATCGCATGTCCGCCTTACCGATTTGCAGACGTCCGGTGTTACTACGTATATCTATTTTTTTCAGCGTTAAGATCTCATCGCTGGCATTCGCAGACTTATAGATATAGAAACTCACCTTTGTCAAGGCATGGAACAATTGAAGGCTGATTATTTTTGAGGTTTTGGAAGCCTGAACCGGCGTAGCATAAAGGTAATCGATCTGTTTACCATCGAATGTATCCGCATCCCGGACCGTGACCTCGACAGAGTACACGCCGGAGGAGGCTGTTACGTTAATGGCCTTACCTTCTTCTTCCGTAGGATAATAAGCATACACATCCGTAGCGGTACTACCCAGCAGTGGCGCGGATTCACATCCCCATGTTACTCCGGATTTGGAATACACCGGATTCACCCATGTATCACTGGAGTTCTTCAAATACAATTTCACGTTATCCACAGAGGTAGTCACAGCCTTCGTAACAGCGTCGTCAGCCAAAGAGACCGATCGCAGCTCAAGGGTGGAACCTGCCTCCACCTCCGGTATCCCGTCTGACTGGCAAGCTCCCAACAGGGAACAGAGGGCCAATCCCCAACCTAGATTATATAAATTTCTCATATTCTTCATTCTTTATAGATTTTAAATGGATCAAGTGGCGCTAATAGGATTGTCGGGAACCGTTGTCTCCGTAAACCCCATTACTTCCACAGAAGTCAATATCAATTCATCGGATGACGTGAAGTTATATACATAGTTCTTACTAGCCCCAAATGTGTATGCCGGCTGAGTAAATGTTTGTTGTGTAGCCTCTGGACCTGAAGCACCGTCAAGCGTACGGGAAACGCTTAGCTTGAAACTCATATTCGCTCCCGGTCTTAAGATACAGACGAAAGTATGCTTATCGCTAGCTGCGGCATTATCCCCTGTATGCAACATCTCGATCGTTTCAGAAGAAGAGGCACCAGTCCGGATGCCATTGCCTGCCAAGGTAGCCGTCACATACTTATATTTTGTAGTAGTCCCCCCTGATGAGGCATAATTAATTGAGATCGTGATCTTCGCCGCTACCGGCATGAAGGTAAAGTTTACCTTATTGCTACTCAAGGTAACGTTAGAGCCGCCTTTCGCCTCCAGTTTATTACTTTGCCAGAAATTCTGATATGATTTCTGGTCTTGCAGAATAGCGGTGAAAGCTGCCGGATATGAGGCCGAGAATGAAAAAGCCGTAGATGATCCGGAAACCGTCAACGAGCTTCCCGCCGTTTTCGGAATCCACCCGTTCGTGGCATCCTTTCGGTAAGTCACGGTCTGGCTCCCACCATTAATCTGTATCTCATCGTCCGTACTAAAGCTACTCTTATCATAGTTCGTAGCGTCGACCGCACGGGTAGACAGAGAAGAAACGATCTCCGCCGTCACCTCCAAGGGCTGTCCACCTTCCAGATCCACCTCTGAGGTACAGGCGGGGGCGAGCAATAGCAATAAGCCTCCGGACAGGTGGAGCATGGTTTGTCGTATATTCATAGTATAATGTATCATAATGCTATATAGTTGTTAAGTTAAATTTCCTCCAGCCATGATCTCATCCGTCCATTTGCCGATGGTACAACTTTCCGGGATCAGCATGTCGTTATGCAAGGTCAAATTATATGTATAGTGGTAACCGGTCCGCAAGGCACAACCCGTTAAGGTAGCCTTGTAGGTAACACCATCGCAAGTGAGAGAGACCGTTAGATCCGTAGCGGAGGTTCCCGCGCTACCACCTACAGCCCTTAGGATACCACACCATTCATATTTCCGGGATGCATCGCCCGGGTAAGGCCGATATAGCGTGATCGTCTGGTTCGTAGATACAGCCGTACGTATCCCCGTCGCCGCTACCGTAACGGCATCATTGGCGATAGAGGTCTCACGCTTCACGGTAAACATCAAGGTCAACTTCGAATTGACGTGCGTAAAGGGCTTGCCGCTCGACGTAAAGTCCAACGTACCGTCGCTGGATGTGGCATCACCCGTTTTCAGCAGGTTACTGGCCAAATAAGCAGCGCTCGTGGTTTGAAACTGGTTGATGGCCGAGTAATCCGCCGGAAACTGCGCCGAATACGTAACGGCAGGCTCCAAGGTCACAGGCGAGGTTCCCACCACAGTCCATGCGGAAGTCCCGTCATACCGATAGCTGGCCGATTGGGGAGCCGCCGTCCCACTTGCCTTTTTTGTCCTTGTCACCTTTATCTGATCGCCGGAAAGGAAGGATGTCCTATCGAAACTATTATCCGAGCTAACCGCCTCGCCGCTTTTGGTAACAGGGCTGATCTCGGCAAGTACCGTCACCGGGATTTCCTCCGGAGCGGAAAGCCCCGTCTCTATCCCGTTCGTGCAACCGGAGAGAGCCAGCGCCATGTTTAAGGCTCCCATCCATGCTAAACTGAGGTTCATGTAATTCATATTCATATTTTTCTTTTTATGCCGTAATTAATAGCCGCCGGGCTTAACGTCTCCCGTTCCCGCTGAACCGCTCTCTGTCCAAGGGCGGATATCGGCGTTCACTGTAATCGCCCGGTTGGATAAGGTTATTTGTATTTTGTGGGTATGTCCTCTTTTCCAAGTGATCTGACTTAGGTTGGCGGATAACGTCCGGTCATCCGTAGTGTCATCCCGCTTGCCGACCACTACCGTAAGGGTCATATCAACCGATGCCAAAGGAGCCACCAGCCCATAACCTACCTCCACCGGAACACCCACGGCACCGCAAAGTATGGCGGTGGTATTACTCGACGCATCGTTTTTAGGGGTAAAAGTGAGTTCGGCTACCTTTGTTCCTCCACCAAGCGCTCCATCCGCGATCTGCATCGTTCCCGTGCCGGTAGTGAACGCATTGGAGGATGTTTTCAACGTTATCTTCTTCACGTAATCATAGGTCGCATTCACGGAACGTCCCGTGGCGGATTGCATCGTGAAGGAAAGGCGGGCCAGCGCATGTTGCAAGTAGATTTCCGGCTGATAAGTACCGCTTGAGGGGGAACCGCCGGACGGCGTGGTATTGCTGGCCGTAATAGCGATAGCCTCTCCTACCGTGTTGCTGGCGGAACCGTACATATAATCGGTAGCGTCAGAATCCCATCCCTTGCCGCCATAGAAATTCTGGTGAACGGGAAGGGTGGTCGCTATAGTATGCGCCGTGTTAGTCGATGATTTTGTCAAGATGGCATTCGCCGGGCTATAGGCATAGATCCGGGCCTTTACACTCGATAAATTCACAGTGGGATCGCCTACCCAATCGTTTCCGCCGCTACCTACCGACTGATAGGTGAAGGTGGAAAGGCCAGCATTTCCCGCCGTACCAACCCCGCCATAGGGAGTATAGCCGTCCTCTGCTTTAGTAACGAAGAGTTTTACCTCGTTAATCCTTCCCTCACCCTCCGTCGTGGAGGTTCCGCTTATGATGGAGCGGGTCTCGACACCGCTCATGTGGAATACGGGTTGTAAGAATGCCCCTGTCGTGTCTTCCGGCAAGGAGTCGTCGGAGGAGCAGCCGGATAAGAGCGCCAGTATCGCCAACAGGCCTACACCGAGGTGTAGCGGACGTGCGTTTTTGTAAATATCCTGTATCATAGGTCGTATAGTTTTTTTAGATAGTCGTACTTGTATTGTCGGATGATTCATTCGTCCACCCTACCACATTGAAGCCGTCCAGCTTGAGGCCGGTACCGTGGATGGAGATGGTGTATGTATATTTATTTCCGGCGGACCATTCGCCACCGTCGGTAATGGTGTCTAGTTTCATTTCCTTGCCATCTACTACGACGGTCAAGGTAGCGGCGGTAACATTTGCAGTGCCGGAGGGGAATGGTACGCCGTAATTGATGAACTCGATTCCGTCTGTGGTAGCGGCAACGGTTACGCCGCCATTTACCGTGTACTCGTACTTTACCGGTGTACCCGCCTTCGCTCCGGTTAGGTTGCCGAGGGCTCCGTCCTTTAGGCTCATGGTGGTGGTACCATTCGTTTGTAGTGTCGGGATGGGGCGACTATAGGTTATTTTTGTCAGGTTGCAAGGACCGACGTAGTCCGTGTGTTTCTTGAACTTTAGGCTTACCAAGCAAAAGGCGTGCTTAAGGCCGAGGTTTATCTTCTCGCCTTTTGAATCGGAGGCTCTGTGGCCGTTATCGGCTATGGGTTGAGTTGTTCCAAAGGTTTTTGCGGTAATGTTATAGGCTACGCCATACATATAATCGTTACCGGGAACTGTGAAATCCAAGGAGGAGGCATTCGTTACCGTATTCGAATAGACTATGGCATTAGCCCGTACCGGGATGGTATAGACTGGGGAAGAGGCATTTCCGGCCGCGGTTATCGTGGTGGCATCCGTGACTGGATAGCAAGAGTAGACTATGGCTTGCTGGGTGCTTAGCCAGATCGTTTGATCCTTACCGTTTATCGTAGCGGGTTTTAAGAAACCCTCTTGGAGAGTGTATTGGCCGTATGTACCTTGGGGGAATATGCCGTAATGGTTTTCACTTGCCACGTTATTTACGGCGTATAGGCCGATAGCCGCTATATCGCTGGATGTGGCAGTGGCCTTGGTGAGGGCTACGCTGGCGATCTGCGGGGACAGGGCGACAGGGGTATCCGGATCAACCGGGGGTACGATGGGGTCTTCGCCATTCTCGCCGCCGCAGGCGAAAAGGGAAAGCGATACTGTTGTTAATAATAGGTATCTATACGGTTTCATATTTATCGTTGTTTATATTGTTCGTTTATTTGCCACCCGGTTTTATTATTTGCCACCCGGTCTGATTGTTACTACACGGGTTTCGTATTCCGTGTTTCGTGTTTTGTTGTAGAGACGGGGCACGCCCCGTCTCTACAACCCTAGACTGTAGGTTAATTAACTTTCAAATCATCATTGCCGGTTCCTGTGCCCCAATCGGCTACGGTTACGGTGCCTATGGATAATTCCTTACCGCTAAGTTTTACGGTATAGATGTTTTCTTTCCCCTGCTCCCAAGTAACTCCTGTCGCATTATCAGCTAACGCTACCTCATAATCCGCTCCATCAATCGTAAAGATGGCTTTGGTATTATTTAGGGCTTGGTTAGTTATCGGCAAAGCCAAGATGCTGAATCGGTATGAAGCCCCTTTAGCTGCATTATCGTCTGATAAACCAGAGTCTCCTTTCTTTTTCAAGGTATAAGTAGCGCCAGTAGCAAACTCACGGATATAAGATCCCGTTGTCAAGGAACTATTATTAGCCAAGGTTCCCTTATCAATATTCATCGTAGCAAGAGGATTGCTATTACCGCTTACCTTTTGATTAGGTACATCCTTCAACTGTATCTTCGATAGCACACCTTTATTCTTATAAGTTCCATCATTGTAAATGCGGAAACTAACCAAAGTCAAGGCATGCTTCATGGTTAGATCAACAGAGGCATCTATAGAGGTTTCCTTTTTCGTGTTGCTGGCAGTTATCCAATTCGTCTCAGAGCTACCTTGGTCCGCCCACATATAATCGATTTCACCTTTCGCTGAATTAATCTTTGCCTTATTGGTATTTGTCGTTTCAGAGTTGTCTATTAATGTCGAGGGATAATCCCTATGCGCATCATCAGTCTCTCCCAAAAAGACCGTTACCGGGATCGTGGAGTTATCCGTAGCGGTATTATCAGATAATACTAGAGCTGTGGTTGTGGCTAACTCTTGATTTGTTCCGGGCTGATAAGCCGGATAATAAGCGTATATCTTTGCCACTTCGGAGGTCAGATAGATCTTTTTATCTCCGCTTTTCCAACCTGCGGTTCCTGTCGTCGAATAAGTATATAATGCGTAATTATTGCTTTTCGCATTCGTATAAGGATCTTCACCCGATACGACTGTCCCCTTTAAGCGTGCGTACACCGCCACGCTTTTCATGACATCATCTTTGCTAGCGTTAGCTTGGGTACCCGAATTTATCACGCTTTTCGTAAGCGTCACCCCCGCCGTAATCCCCAGCTCTACGGCATCCGGCTGGTTGGAAGGGAGGATGGAGGGGATATTGTCCTCGTTGCTACAGGCAGCCAAGAAGAAGGGAGAAAGAAAGAGTAGTTTATAGTTTATCAGTTTTCTCATGATTACTTTTTTTGATTCGTTCTATTAATTGTTCAATTCGTTTAGTCAGTCAGTGGATCAAGTCTAGGTTACCATCGACATACGAGGGAGTCCATTCGGCTACCTCCACGGAGGAGATACCTAAAGAGGCATCGTAGATATCCAACGTGATCACGTGAGAGAAACCGGGCTTGAAATTATCCTCAGATATTTCATCACCCAACTTCACGGATACGTCGGTAAAGGTACCGATCGAAGTCTCGACCGTTATTTTCACATTGCCCGGATCGGGTGTAGGCGGCAGATACAGGCAGCCCAGATCGATGGGACCGACATTTGATGCCCCTACCGTGGCGTTGCCGGCAGGCTCAAGGATCACTTCCGAGGAACCGGAGAAGACAGCCTCGCCCGTAGCCAGCGGAACATTTACCGCCGTAGGTATGCTTTTCACGATAATCTTGTTCACCTTCACCTCCAGTCCTCCGGCATCATGCTTCTTTGCCTTGAATACCAGCTGGGTAAGCAAGTGGGCGTAATTCAATGAGCGATTCGCCTCGACCCCGGCGACGGTATTGCCCGTAAAACGGTTGCCATCCCACTTATTACCCGCCAAGGGGCCGGCGTACATCAAGTCCATATGCCCGTCAAGGGTATAGCTTACGGTACCCTCGGTGGCATCGTACGAGTTATCGCCCGCCACGGGAGATACGCCGACCAGATACACGTTCGCTCCCATGCGGGGATAATGGTGCTTACGAGAGGCATCCCATGAGATACTCCCGCCTACCGCCACATCAGCCGTCCGCTCTACCCATTCCTCGTAGAATACGGCATCGGCCCAACTTGTGGTCACGTCGGATACGGGGGTGGAGAAACGATCGGCAAGACTCGTATAGTCGGGAACACCTGTGATGGCGTCGAGACGGGTCACGCAAAAGAGGGTGGTCTTGAACGCCTCCGCCTCTCCCACTTCCGCTTTCGTGCTTATGGACGTGTCCGGGTACGTCGCCCGAAGCTCGATCGGAGGATCGGCGGAAGGTATCTCACCTCCCGCCTCACCATTGTCCGAGCAAGCGGCCAACGATCCCATGACTATCATCGACAATATGTATGTAGAGAGTTGTCTCATGATGGTTGAGGGATATTTAGGATTATTTCAAGTCAACGGTTCCGCCGTTACCCTGTTTCCATTCGTTGACAGTGGCTTTCACTTCCAGTGCCTTCACATTATCTCCTGTAGGTTTGTCTGGCTCGGTAATGTTCAACGTAACCGTATGGGCATAGCCTTCTTGGGCATTCAACTTTTCACCTGCATTCTTTGAGTCCATCACCGGGACATTCAAGAAGGTACGATCCGTACCGCCTACGTTGATCGTTACGTTCAGCTTGATATCGTTAGACGGAGCGACCATTACCGCCGGGCTAATCGTAGAAGCTGTCGTGGAAAGGGTGGTTGTTGTGATATTGGGAACAGAGAAATCGGAGGCAGTAGCCCAATTCACGTCACCATTTGTCAGGTTCACGGATTGGGGCAATTGCGTGCCCAAAACCTTGATGCTCTTGATGGATACGTCCTTTCCGGCCCATTCTCCTTTGTTATCAGCCACACTAGTGTAACTAGCGGCGAAAACCAATTGGGTGGTCTTGTGTGAAAACGTCAACTTACATCCATCCTGATTTGGTGACGCTGCAGTTCCGGCATCTTGATCCGCACCGATCGTCATGACATCCTGCAAGCCGTCCACCTTGCCGAAAACCACTTTTGAGGACTCGATTGTTCCGGAAGGAACGACCGCCGTAATATGGGAGTTTTTAGGACTCGCCTGCGCATTATCATAATACAAGGTGGGAGTCAAGGTAATATCCGTTTCTGTCCCAGCCGTAAATACAGCGCCAGCTACGTTGGCACGTGTTTCCAATGCCTTTGTAGTTTCATTGATCACATTCTTGTAAACCGGATTAAAGCTACCCCAATCATGCTCGTGTCCGGAAGTCACGTCCACCATCACCACGATACCTTCCACCTGCGATCCATTCGTGATCGGGGCTTTAGTCGTGAGACCTTCCACGCTTTGTGTCAATTTGATCGCTACCGGAGCGTTCGCCGTACCCAAATCGGGAGTGATCACATCCTTGTCGTTCGAGCAGCTTGCCGCTAACAGGGCCACAGCCGCCATTGTCAAAATCTTTTTCATTTGTCTTGTAATTTTAAAGTATTAATAAAAAATATGAATTAAATAATCTGGTCTATAAATCGGCGTTGCCGCCATTGCCCGGTTTCCACGGGGTGACGGTTGCCGTTATCTTTACTTGGTACTCCTCGAAGGGATCCGGCTCCTTGGGTTCCTCGGGAGTATCGGGATCGTCCGGTTCCTCTGGATCAACGGGTATCTCAAGCGAGATCTCGATATCGTAAGCCCCTCCACTCTCGTTGCCCTCGCCGCCGAACGAGACGGGGAGATCCTTGAAATCCTGCCCGGAGGCGGGATCACCTTCCGGCGCGAGCGTCATGTCAAGCGTCAAGGAGGCCTTGGGCTGCACCAGCACGAATCCGGGGAGCGTCACTACGCCATCCACCACGGGGATACCATTCCCGTCATCGGAAGAATAGATGATCACCGAGCTGGTCTCCCCGACCGGGACCACCTCTCCATCCGACAAGGACACCTTAGCTACCGAGGCTAGCCCGTTCAGCTTGACGGCATGTACGCTATACCCGTCCGGCGCTCCCTTGACACGTAGGCGGAAGCTGAGTTGCGTCAGCAGGTGCTTATGGATCAAGGGCGTTTCCGTAGCGTCGAAACGGCGGGACAGGGAGCCGCTCCGCTCATCGGTCAGCATCAAGTCTTCCTGCCCCGTCAGCTCGTACCGTACCTCGCCGTTCACGTGGGGGGCGGCGGGGTGATAGCTGCGGATGAAAAGCGCGGAGCCGTCCGTGGGATAGTAGCGCTCCGGGTCCAAGAGGATATCGCCCTCCGTAGCCGTCCCCGTCCAATGCTCCGTGTAATCGCCGGCGGAAGTGCCTACGGCGATGGATACGGGCGTGGAGTCGAAAACGTCCACGGCGGCACGGGTCTGGATGCCGGTGTAAAGGCGGATCGGGACGGCGGGGCTTACCTTCAAGGAGAGATCCAGCGTATCACGGCCCGAGGACATGGCCTCATGCAGGCTCGCAGTTAGGTTCTCCTCGTAACTGAAACGCTCGCCGCCGGCGGTCTCGAACGAGAGCGTGCAGACGTTGCTCCGGTCCGAGCCGTCCAGCGTCACCGTACCCAAGATACCCGCCACGGCTTGGTAAACGCCCGCTACGCCCGTAGCCGAGGCACGGAAATCAAGGTCGAGCACACCCACTCCTGTCGCTATCCGGTCGGACAGGCGCACCGACGAGGCTATCCCGTCCAGACGGCCCTCCACCTTCGCCCCGCCGAAGCCTTTCCCTGCGTCGATGGTAAGGCGCAAGATCCGGCGGATATCCTTAGGGGTCGATGAGATTGCGGTCTCATCGCCATCGGTCACCTTAATCCCCGTCACGCTCTCCACGTAAAGAGGGCTATCCAGCGATACCAGCACGCTGTCGCTTCCCGAGGGAAGGGCGGCGGCATAGGCTTTCCCCAGATTCTCCGTATCGCCCAACCGGACTTCGGCGGGGTCGGCGCCCGCGACCAGCAGGGCGTACTCCCCCACCACGAGCCGCTCGCTCCACGACCACGTAGACGGCGTTCTGGCGGGCTCTTCCTTCCCCGCCACGCGGGAACCATCCGCCTTATAAGTGAAAACGGCCAAGGGAGTATCGCCCGTATGTCGCACGGATACCCGCAACAATCCCTCGCCGGAACCGGGAACGGGTGGTTCCGGATCGTCCTTACCGCAAGCTCCCAAGACGAGGAAGCCGAGTAATAAAAAAGCTGTTTTTTCCGATAAATGTCTTAATCTCATATACTAGTTTATCTATAGTTTTTCCTTTCCCTCTGTACGAGCCGGTTCCCTGCCGTCGGGGAGGGTGTCTCCCTAGCGTTAGGGATGACGCCTCCCCAGCGTTAGGGACGATGCCTCCCTAGTGTTAGGGATGATGCCTCCCCCGGATCAAATCTCATCCGGGCTCTCGGAGTCGCCTGCCCCGGCGCCCACGGTGAGCGGCAGCTTGTACTCGATCGTGCGGGGAGACTTGAGCAAGGTGACGCCTTTCGAGAACTGCGTCACGATGCGCAGCCTGTACTTGCCGTCGGTCAAGGCCGGTACGCGGGCGATGATACGGCTGGGGTCGTTTTGCGTGAGGCGGCGGGTCACGGGCGTAACCTTCTCGCCGTCTTCCGACACGAAAAAGATACCTACCGAGCTATCCGCCCCGTTAATACGGATACGGTCGCCCTCGATCAGTATGTCCTCGTTCGGGGTAATAGAGCCGTTGGACAATCCCGTGAAGGTATCGGTCACCATGCCGATGCGCCCTACCTCAGACTTGGCTCCGAGAACCTCCACGCCCACCTTGCTCAACGCATCACGCATCTCGGCGGAGGGCACGATATCGAGCGTCAGCTTATGGATAGCGGGATCGAACTTCGCCGTCTCGCCTCCCCAAGGGCCCGTGATACGGGGCGTGTACTGGCACACCTCGGTGAGTAGGCTGTAGCCCATCATGAGGTGCTCCCGCACGATGCGGTCGCGTTGCTTGATAATGGACAGCAAGGTGTCATACTTGATCTCGGAGCCTTCCTTGATGATGGCGTTGGCTATATTCTCGTTGTGCAGGGTGTCTTTTTGTGTCAATACCTCCGCTACGTAGTCGTTGTCGTCATCCTTGGTTAACAAATTCGGCCGAAGCCATACTTTCCAGTAATACTCGTTTGCCATGATTGGTTTGTTTTTAAGTTGTTTATAATTCGTAATGTGTGATCTTATTTGTTTGTATTCTTTACATGTCAGTTTGCTTGCACGCAACGGACGGACATGCCGTAACCTTTATCCGCATTGGCACTATTCGTTATGTGTAATTGAAACGCCTTGATCTCCGTATACCAACCCGTTTTGCCAGCGCCATGCGCCGAATACATGGTCATGCTCGGATTGCTAGTCCTTAATCCACCGGCAAGCTCCCTCAATCTTGTGGAGGGAAACCATACCGATTTATCGGTGAAGCTATTCGGAGCGGACTCTCCGGGATACATATACAGGAAGCCGTTTCTTGAGCCATTGTCATTCTGGGAACTTAACCCCGAGCTATACCAAGTGCCTTTAAAATAGATCATCAAGTTGCTCGCTCCATATCCAAATCCTTGGAACATATCATTTACGCTGTTCACTGTATGAAAATCAGGAACCTTCCAGCCTTTCGGACAAGGGTCATAAATGGTCTTGGCGACCGGTCCCCATGAATTATCGTCCAAGACCATCCTGCTATAAAAAACTAACGGATTTTTCACGCAATTCTCAAGATTCCCTCCCGATAAAACCTTTATCTTAGGAAGAGCCACGCCATCTCCATCATATATGATACCTACTTCTTTGGACGTACCATCGGCCGAACCGGGCAAAGGGTCCTTACGCCCCCATTGATAAAGATTACCATAGGCACGGGCCGCATCTAGGTCGTCATCCGTTGAAAACGTACTACGGATAGCCCCTAGGTTACGATCCATGATCACCTTCTTGAAGAAAACGCCATTTTCTTGTGTCCATGAGGTACCCCTATAGGTATGCACCGTACCGCCCGCCGTAGCGTTCCGGGCCGTCTTGATAGCCGACTCACGGTTTGAGGACGTGATGTCTCCAGACAGAGGAACTGGTACATAGTCCGTTACCCACACATGCCAGCTCCAAAGGATCGTGGTACCATCCGACGCATACGCCGTGATCACGGCGTTGCCGCCTTGCGTGACCGGCACCTTCACATGAACAAGGGCATTTGCCCTATCGCCGATATTCGTATAGTTCACCAGATTCTGATGGTTATAGCTACCTGCCTCATTGCTGACGGCGTAACCCATCACCAAATCACCCGAGGTTCCGGCGTCCTTGCTCTGCCACAAGACACGGACGCTACCGATCGTCTTATCGGACAGGTAGGTATTATCGCCACCCGTACCTGCCTCGTGCCGATAAGGGTTGAAGCAGATATTCGTACCGGGACGCATCATGAAGCAGTTTGATGTCTGGACGAGGTTCGTGCTGATCACAGGGGTCTGGTCAAGCAACCGGATACGGGGATCGCCACGGTAGTCGGTGTTTCGGATATTTATCGTATAGTTGTAGTTCGTGTTCTCCAGAAGGTTGAAATCCGACACATCCTTACCTCCCAGATAGGCACGGTAATACATACGTTCCGAGCCGTCTTTGCTGTCCACCACGAACTCCATATAGGTAGCCGAGGCATGGGCGTATTCTTTCGTGCGGTAATACTCGGAGGTCACGCTACGGGACCTGCCTTTCGCGTTAGCGGGCATCCAAGTAACTAACGAGCCTTCGTTTTTGGCATCGGTACCTTTCAAGCGGTACAAGTCCCTGTATTCCAACAAGGAGCTGGGATAAAGAGCGCCCTCGAAAAGACTGTCGGTCTCTGTCTGGGGCAAAAGATAGTACACGGTGGGAACTTGGCAGAGTTTTACCTCCTTCAAGGTATAGTCGGTACGCAATCCCTCAGCGAACTTCCAGTTCACCGTGAGCCGCACGGCGAGGCGCTTCAAGAGGATACGGGCATCGCTACCGTCCGCACTTTGGATGATGATCTTGCCCTCATTCGTCACCCTAACGTCTGTCAAATGGATGAAGTAGGGCATGGCGTTGATGTCATCATCCACTATCCCATTGATGGTAGCGGCATTGGCAAGCCTTCCTTGAAGGTCGCTCCAGCTAGGGCTACCGGAAAATTCGGATATGGCGTTCGAGGAGCCACGGGCCACGATGATAAGCTGGCAGTTCTCGCAAGCAACCAAGTCTACGGTCAATGTTGAGCCAGTGGCTTGGCTGACCGTAGGGGTTAGCTTCTTGAAATTCCTGTTGGAATCATACTGCAAGATCTGCAAGTTCTGGAGTTGGTCCGGCTTGGCACTGGCCAAGGCATCCGCCTTTGTCCGGACAGCGGCAGGCACCAGACGAACGTCGAAGGCCCCGTTATTCCTCGCCCCTACGCTCTTCGTCCCGGATGATCCGGCATTCAGTGACGCCGCATCCACCTCGTCGGCGATACCCACACATAAGGATACCTCCACCGTCTTGCCTACACCCGTAGACGGGCGGGGTGAATCGAGACGATCCTCACAACTTGACACTCCTAACATTGATACCATTGACATCATCATCAATACTGCTTTTTGTAATTTTATTCCTATGACCTCCATCGTTTCACGTGCTTTTTCACTACTACATTTCACATATTTTTACTTGAAAGCACCTGTCTCTTTCTTACGCAGAAAGAGACAATAAAGAGAAATATCTATTTATCCGCTGTTTTTCAAGCCCTTTGAAATGTTAATAGGACAAGGCACGTCACGCTTGACGGCTCGTTATTGTTTGTCTTTTTTAATTTTGACAAAAGATTTAAGCACTCACCTTGCCTTTATCAGCAATTTGAGCTACTTTTACACCCGAAAACGGATATTTATCCGTCATTCTGAAAGTTGTCTCTTTCTGCGTAAGAAAGGGACAACTTTTTTTCTCTCATCCCCTCATTCTCAATATCTTCCATTTTATTTCCTTTTTTACATTTTCATGCATTTCGCTTTTTGTCTCTTTACAAATCACTACTCATTTAACATTTCGGACTTACTGTCCGGAAAGGCACGCACGAAACCGCACGATACCCGACGGGGGTACCGTGTAACTTCACGCACGCGACAACAATTATATCATCGCATGACGGGATTAATAAGGATAAGGAGTGTTATTTTACTCGGAGGTCTTCACCCACACACGCTTGCCATCGAAGGTGATGGCCATCTCCAGAATATCACGCACACCGGCCGCATGGAGCGTGGCGGCGTATCGCTTGTCTTTTATTTGCTGCAAAGCCGTATCCAACGTCGTCTCGACCGTGCTGCTCATTCGAAGGCGTTTCAGCTCCATGATGTATCCACGACGGCTAACGTCAACAGGGCACATCAAGATGTCATATCTGCCTAAACCGGACTCACGGTTGCTGCTCACCTTATACGAGCCGTGACTTACCAGCATTCCCAACAAGAAAGCTTGGTAGACCTTCTCCGGATCACGGCCGTTCGTGTCGTAATAGGAGAGCGTATTTACAACGAACTCATTCAAGATCTCCTCGAACGCCTCGATATCGTTCTCGTCCAAAGCCTGCAGCATCATCTCCAAGCGGTCGTTCTTCACCGGGCCGTCGTTGATCCAGCCCCGGATGATCGTAGAAAAAACCGTGGAAACCTCCGTGTTCGGCACCCCCAAGGTGTACGACATCAAGTGATCCGCGGTCATTCTCCCCTCCGACGCTTTCAGATAGCCGCTGAACAGCATGAAAGACCAAATGTTGGACGCACTAGACAATAGGTCCGGGAAAGCCAGCTTGTCGTTAATCACACTAGACAGGCTACCCCCTTGGACAAGCGTCTCGATTCCCTTCCGTACTTGGGAGGGGCCCTCCGCTATCAAATGACGAAGCAACACGTCTGAGCCCGTATTCACCCAGTAAGGGGCAAAGACACCACCTTTATTTATATAGTTCAATACAGACCATGGATTATAGACCACCTCATTCCCAAACAGGTAACCGTTATACCAGTGCTTGACCTCTGACTTCTGATCACCCAACGAGTATGAGTCGAGCAGCGTGTCGACATCCACTTGCGTGAAGCCAAACGCCGTACACATCGGACGATCCAGCAAGGTATCCACGTCGATATTGTTCAGCCCGCTAAAGATCGACTCCTTGCTTACACGGAGGATACCCGTGATCACCCCCCGGAAGATAGACGTATTGTCCTTGAAGACCATCGACATGAAGTTGCGCATGAAGACGATCATACGATCATAAAAGCCCTTGTCGAAAGCCACATGGATCGGAGTATCATACTCATCGAGCAATACCAGAGGGGGCATGCCCCAATGGAGCGTCAACAGTTCGGATAGCAAGCGGATCGAACCCTCTAATTGTCCCCGGGAAGCCTTGCCCTCATAAAGTGCCATAAAGTCATCCAAGTAATTAGGCCGCATCTTAGGAGAATCGAGCAAGTAAGCATGGCAAGTAAACTCGTTTTTCAACTCATAGCCTATTCTGACCAACGTATCCTCGAACGTATCCGCCTTGCAGTCCTTCAACGTCAACATGATCACAGGGTATTGACCTTGATGCTTATCGAAATCCTTCCACTCCCGGATACGCTTGCCGTCGAACAACGGACGGAACACGTTACCATCCGTCTTCTCGAAGAAGTACCGCAGCATCGAAAGGTTCAGCGTCTTGCCGAAGCGACGCGGACGGGGAAGAAGCGTGATCAAAGCGCCTTCTTCTATTATCTGACGGATAAAATCGGTCTTATCCACATAGTAATAGCCCTCATCTATCATTTTCTTGTAATCGCTGATGCCGATCGGTAGTCTTCTCGTTTCCATAAGTATCCCTATTTTGAGTTGTGAATACAAATATAACAATTTATATGACAACAGCGATTATCACTTTTCCTTATTAATCTCATCATGTCAAAGAACGTTTCCCCAAGCGTTTACGGCAAGGCACAAGGGGGGGAGCCTTTATGGTTCGTCGTATCAATTCGCCCGTTCCTGGATGCAACGAAGAGGTATGGCCTCACGTAAATGTCCGGAAGTGGGCAAGGTTCCATATTTAGCAGTCAGATTATAATCTCTTCTGAAATGTTTAGCGCCAGCTTTGCTTGCAACGTCGTTTCGGCACCAAAGCAACGTGTTCTCACCAATCCCAAGATACTGATCGCTCAAATACCAATAACCGGTATATCGGATATAGGTCGTCCTCCTCTGCTCTTTATCAAAATAGACAACGATACCCCCATCTGTCTTTTCGCCATTGTTTTGCATATTCATCAAATACAGGCTAGGACCTGTAGCGCTATGGTTGACATCATTGAATAAGGGATAATAGTTCTCCACTTTTGTCACCCGCCAGCCGGCCGGACATGGGTCGTGAACGGTCTTCACCGAACTACCACCCCAAGCTTGTTTTACATCATTTAGATTCGTGATCCAGGAAAGATTATCAGCGTTATTGCCACTTGGCTTATAAATAGATGACGGGTCTTTATAGGCTTCCCTAAAAGTCGTGGCAGAAGGTACTATCTTACGTGAATAATAAGTAACACCATCCGGCCTATATAAATTCAATATATTTTTCACGGGTTTAGTCAAATCTATACGCTCTATTTTGGACACGTACTTTGTAGTATAACTACTGGGGAAAGGGTCCTTTCTACCCCATTGATAATGGAAACCATGTGCCTTCGACCTATCCTCCTCTTCTGCGGGTATCGTGGTATATCCGGCTAAAGCGCCCAGATTACGATCCATGATAGGATATTGATTCGGATGATTCCCATACGTATATTTTTGCTTACGTTTTGTCTCCGGCTCGTCTACCGAGGCATCCCCGGTAGCGTCCGGATGATAATCTGTCACCCATACGTGCCAACTCCAGAGAATATCGCCTTTGTCGTTTCTCGCCGCTATCAAGCCGCTACCTCCGGTCGTGTTAGGGGCGACACGGCAATAGATCCGTCCTTGCCCCTGGCCAGACAAGGGGTTCTTCGTTATATCCTGACCGTCGTCTCTCTTTATGTCCACAATATTCGTATGATCCTCTTCGGTATTTACGATACCCATTACCGGATCTCCCAAATCTCCGCTTTCCAAGGTCTGCCATAAAAGTTCCACGGAAGTGATACCCCCCTCCGTGTCAGCCCACCCTTTCAGTGTGGAATTCTCTTGATCCGCCGTCCCATCGACCGTATATTTATAGGGATCGAAACAAAAGGCGCCTCCCGGAACAATCATGAAACAGTTGGCCGTGGGAACCAAGTTATTGTTATTCTCGGAAGCCCCGATCGGATTCACGATGGTAATGCGTTTGTCATCCACCGGAAGCTCCGAGTGTGACATCTTAATCCCGTAAACATAGTTCGTATTGTCGTACAGATTGAAATCATGACTTGAACTTCCTCCCAAATAGACACGGTAACTCAATTTTTTCTTGATATTCACAGGATCTTGTGATACCAGCGTAACGTAAACACTACCTTTCGGAGCGTTCGCTTTCGTGCGATAATAGAGGGACGTGGCATTCGGGCTTTCGCCTCGTAGCACACTGGGGATCCAGCAAGTATAGCTGCCCGACTCCTCTACATCGGGAACCTGCAAGGTAGAGTATTGATCCAGTAAAGAGGGATATGTCGCCTTGTCCTCCGGATGACGCAATAATCGGTAATTGGCAGGTATGGATTGAAGCATAACTTGTTTCAAGACATATCCCGTGTTTTTCGAGACGTTTTCCCATGTGATCGTCAGCCGGGAAGCCAAACGGCGTAATAAGACGCGGATATCCTGTCCCTCCGGGTTCTGTATCCTATACGTCTCGCCCTCCTTCACTATACAGACATGAGGGAGAAGCAAGAGATAGGGCATCACTTTTATTTGATCCTTTGTCGTTATCGAGTTTATTACCGAAGAATCCAGCATCATGTCCTGAATATCCGACAGCCTCTTGCCCTTAAGGGACTCAATCGTGTTTTTCGAGCCATTATATCCACGGGCGACGATCAGCAATTGGCATTCGGTCTCGGGGGTTGACAGTGTCGCAGGATCTACCAAAGGCACGGTGAAGGATTCCCCTATGGATTTATTACCCAGGTTTTGCGTGCTGTTATTGATGCAATTTCCCGCCCGGTCGTATTGCCAGATCTCCAAACCATATAACTTATCGGGTTTGGCCGTAGCCAAGGGATCTTCAGGAACCGTTATAGCCTTCGTGCCCATGTTTTGACCGGAGAACAGACGCACATCAAAGCCAAAGCCTTCATTAGCCTCCGTGTGGATAGATCTCGTACTCAATGCCGCCGCATCTTCCCAGTCTGCCAATCCCACGCATAGCGATACCTCCACCGTCTTGCCCTCACCCGTAGACGGGCAGGGTGAATCGAGACGATCCTCACAACTTGACATTCCTAACACCCATACTATTGACATCATCATCAATACTGCTTTTTGTAATTTTACACCTATTTCCTCCATAACTGCACGTGCTTTTTCACTACTACATTTCACATTTTTTTGCTTGAATCACGTTGTCTCTTTCTTACGCAGAAAGAGACAACAGGAGGATAAACGCTCCTATCCGCTGTTTTTCAATCCCTTGGAAATGTTAATAGGACAAGGCACGTCACGCTTGACGGCTCGCTATTGTTTGTCTTTTTTAATTTTGATAAAAGATTTAAGCACTCTCCTTGCCTTTATCAGCAATTTGAGCTACTTTTACACCCGAAAACGGATATTTACCCGTCATTCTGAAAGTTGTCTCTTTCTGCGTAAGAAAGAGACATTTTTTTTCTCCCTACTTCTTTATTCTCAATCACTTCTATTTTTCGATTCATTTTACATTATCGTTTTTTTTACCGTTTGTCTCTTTACATCTCACTACTCATTTAACATTTAGGACTTACTGTCCGGAAAGGCACGCACGAGCTAGCACGATTCCCGACGGAAGAACCGTGTAAAGATCCATACATGCAAACTTCATATTGTTACATGACGTTGAATTAAATGTCTAATTGTTTCGATTTTGTCTATATTCATTAGGTGTAACCCCAACCATTTTCTTGAACCAACACCTGTACGTAGAAGTGACAGGAATGGTGGAATTAAAGTTGTACGTATCTTTCAAGCAATTACAGGAAAGCCGACGAAGCTAGCTTACTTTAAAACAATGGATTTGAATGGAAAAAATTCATAACTATGAATGAAGAAAAACATAGTTATGAATTGAAAATTTCATAGTTATGATTTTTCAGTATCAAAATAGGCAAGTAATTCTTCTATCGTTTGGGTGATATAGGTACCGCCGGAAGTCTCATGGATGATAAAGTGGGTGGTCTTTAAATCGCCAGTCTCAATCCAGATATTCGATTCCACTTCCCGATTCGCCAAAATTCCGTTTCGCTGGAGCGCTTTACGCACCATAGCGTATTTCTGGCCATGTCCAACGAGGCGGATCTGTCGGGAGAATTGATTATCTATACGGAATAATCCGGTATCCTTATCGAAAACAATCCCTTTCCGGGCGAAGAAATTGCTTAAATGACCACTCAATGCCAAATCCTCGGGGGTACCGGTAGAGATACCATTCGCTTTGTCCATTAACCAGATCTTATCCGATATCTGGAGAGCCAGTTCCAAATCGTGAGTGGACATAAATATCGTCTTATTCGTTTTCCGGGTTAGATGATGGAGTAATTGCATAATCTCTACCTTGCTAGGAAAATCAAGGAATGCGGTAGGTTCATCCAAGTAAATAACCGGAGTCTCCTGAGCGAGCGCCTTAGCGATCATCACTTTCTGGCGTTCTCCATCCGATAAGGTATGGACCATGCGGGATGCTAGTTCCTCAATGCGGACAAGGGCGATGGATTCTTCCACGATCCGCTTATCATCCTTGCTCAACTTGCCCCAGAAGCCGGTATACGGGCTACGTCCCATCCCGACCAATTCCCGTACCAACATATTCCGGATCTCACATTTATCGGTCAGCACGACACCGATCGTGGTGCTCAATTCCTTATCGGAATAAGCATCTATATCTTTTCCTAGGACCAATATTTCCCCATCTAATTTAGGTTGGAAAGCCGATAACGTGCGCAATAAAGTAGACTTCCCCACCCCGTTAGCACCCAGCAAACAGGTTAATTCACCACTATAGATCGTAGAGTGTATACCTTTAGCTACCAGCTTTGTACTACTCTTAGAATGGTAACCGATCGAAAGTCCGTTAATATGAATCGTATCTTGTTTCATCTTACTCGTTCAATTCATTCTTTCGTTTTCTAAATAATACCGAGGCCACTACAGGAGCACCTACTAAAGCGGTTACCGAGTTGACAGGTAACGCTCCCTCGAACCCCGGCATACGGGCGATCAAATTACAGATCAACGCCAACGCCGCACCGGCGAATAAGACCGCAGGCATTAAAATCCGATGGTCGGAAGTTTGAAATATGGCCCGGCATAAATGCGGAACGGCTAGCCCCAAGAAGATAATAGGTCCGCAATAAGCCGTGACAATCGCCGTAAGGACCCCGGCCGAGGTGATAACCAACAAACGGGCCCGCTTGATATTAAGTCCCAAATTGCGTGCGTAGCTATCCCCAAGAAGCATCAAGTTCATGGTCTTGATAAGCAGGAACGAGAGAGGGATCAAGACTGTCATAAGAATCACGAACAACGTCATCTGATTACCGGAAACACGGGCGAAACTACCCAATCCCCAAATCACGTATGCACGGATATCCTCCTCGACGCTAAAGAATTTAAGTACACCGATCACGGCGTTTGCCACGTAACCGATCATCACACCGATAATCAACAACGTGACATTTCCTTTTACCTTTTGGGAAACATACACGATCAGCGCCATCACGGATAAGGAACCGATCACGGCCGCTATCGATAAGGCGATCTCCCCCATAAAACCAAGTTTACTCAAGGCAACGCCCCCTAAACTACCGCTTAACAACACCACGAAAGCGACACCCATGCTCGCTCCCGAACTGATACCTAAGACCGAAGGTCCGGCCAATGGATTACGGAAAACGGTTTGCATCTGTAAGCCGCTGATGGATAAGCCTGCTCCCGCTACCAACGCTGTCAATGCCTGTGGTAGTCGGGATTTCCAGATAATATTCTGCCATGTAATAGGCTCATTTCCTGAATTCCAGATAATATGCCAAACCGATTGAAGAGGAATAGAGACTGACCCCAACACCAAATTCAAAAAGATTAGAACAAAAATAGCCGTGACAATCGCCAGCATCCATAGGGTATTTGAATGTTTCATCAGCGTTCCTTATTTAAGTCGAGAATAATAGACCGGCTCATGATCCGGTAATAAATCCGGATGAAAGATATGAAGCAAATCCGCTAGGACGATCTCCGGTTCTGTCGGCATACTCTCATAAAACGGCGTGTTCTTCATATTACAATAGATAATCCCTTTCTCCCGGAACGCACGGAAATCCGCATAACGAGGATCTTGCTCTTTCAATGCCTCATAGCTAAACGTTCCCGGGAAACTATTCACGATACGCCAGAAATCAGCATCGTCCGCTTGGTTATAGACCGTCTCGAAGTCTAATGTAACACCACCGGATCGCTCATCGTCTTTCAAGAAATAATCAGCGCCGGCATCCTTGAAAAGCTGTGCCAAGAAACTCTTTCCTCCTACGGCATACCAGTTTCCACCCCGTAACTCGCCACTAAAAACGATCGGACATTTTTTAACCTTGCCATCCGCCGTAAGTTCCTTTAATTCATTATACCTCTTCTCAATGGCGGCAAAACGCTCATTGCCCTCTTTCTCTACCCCTAACAACAAGCCTATGAACTTGATCCATTCAGCTTGTCCCAATGGCGTAGTCTCCTTATAACCCAAATGGGGAATCAAGGGGATACCCACGTCTTTCAGCGTCTCATAGCCTCCCCGCTTGAATGGCGATACAAGGATCAAATCAGGATTCATACTCATGATAACCTCGTTATCGAAATTTCCCTCTATACCGATCTTTGCGGTTTTACCTTCTTTCAGGCGTTCGTTCATCTCTTTATTGAACAAATGCCGTGTACTGGTAATCCCAACGACCTTATCCAAGGCACCCAATTTAATAAAATTCGATAATTGCAGGGAAGTCATACAGATAACACTTCGGATAGGAAGCTCTATCATCGTATAATCAACGGGAATCCCCGTGGGTTTCGAACCTCTTTTTACGAACGCATAATGAAACGTGGTGCTTTCCTCGTTTTGAGGATCTTGAATATCAGCCAAGACATATTGATCCGCATAGGTAAGCTTGAATCCTTGGGCGTATAAAGGCTTAACCTGCTCTTGCGAGAATGCGGATTGCTCTACGGAAGCCGTCTTCCCTATTTCTCCTTTTTCACGGATACCTGAAGTACATGATAAAGTCAATACCGATAAAAGCAAGCATCCACCCGCTATAAACTTATTCATAATCCTTGTTTAATTGACAGTTGATCATTGACAGTTACTCTCGTCCTGCTCCACGGGACAGCAACATTTATTTATGAACCGGCAGGTCTTCTGACTTACTTCCATTCTGGACGCCTTCCCGATTACGAAACCAGTGGCCAAGGTATTGTCCGAATGTTTAGAAGTTCACAGCAGCGTGGTCTGTCCGGGATTCTCACCCGGTTCCCTTTTAATCCGCCTCCCGGAAAAAGAGATAAGCGGAGCCTATTACAGCGACAAAAGTAGTAAGAATATTTGTATACATCCGCAATTTTAAGGACTTTTGCGTTTCAAATAAAAACAGATACACATGAATCATCCTATTCACTTCGTCTCATTAGGTCCCGGTGATCCGGAATTAATTACGCTGAAAGGGCTTAAAACATTACAAAAGGCTGATATTATCTATTGTCCTGCTACACAAGGCAAGCATGGAATCATATCTCGGGCGACGGATATATTGAAAGCTATTGAGGTAGACGAATCCTTGATCCATCCGTTTATTTTGCCAATGAGTAAGGAACGGACAGATGCGTTAAACGCTTATAACGAATTGTTTCTGGATGCCCAAGCTGAATATTTGAAAGGAAAACAAATCGTGATCGTCGCCGAGGGAGACGCTGGTTTTTATTCATCTATACAATATGTATACGATAAATTCGAGGAAGCAGGAATCCCGGTCGATCGAATCGCAGGAATTCCGGCATTTATAGCGGCAGGTGCCTTGGCCGGGATACATATCGTAAAACAAGAGGAGCAAATTAACGTAATCCCCGGGACTGCGTCGTTCGATGAACTTTCGGCAAAAATAGAAAATGGAATGATCATCGTCATCATGAAATTACCGGGTTGCCAAGAGGCTATTCATACTTGTATCCGGCAGTATGCGGATAAGGCGGTTTTTCATTATTTCGAGAATGTTGGAACAGGAAAAGAATATTATACTACTGATATCACCACTATACATTCCAAGGATTTCCCCTATTTCTCCCTACTGATTATCCAACCTCGCTAAAAGAAGAAGGCTGCCCGGAGAGTAACCAAACCCGGACAGCCCATCTTATTACGCTACATGCAATATATGCTTAAGCTGATCGATATGGAAACGAAGTGTATCCATATAAGGTTTCACTGAATTATGATACATGATCGCTTTTGCGTGCATATCTTCCAACTCGCTTACTTTACGGTTCGCCTCACGCATTTTACAAGCGTTGTAGCGAATACCCGATACATGTCCTTGATATCCTCGATCGCTTGGTTTCCCCGGTTGAAGATAGACTCTGCTTCTTCCGGAGCGTATACCGTATAGGCTTGGGCAACGTCATCCAGTAATGCCTGTTGATAAGAGCCGGCTATCGGGAGCAATTGATGGATCGCATGATGACATAAAGAATGAACCTCGTTTTGAAGCTTCTTCAATTCTACTTCCCACTTTGATTCACATACTTCATCCAATTGTTTGACTTCCGCTACGACACGGCCGCTAAACAATTCCACTACCATCTTTTCCCATGCTTCTGCTACCCACGATTTAGTAGCAAATGTAACCTGACTAAATCTTACTGTTGACATAACCTTAAATTTACATATTATATTGCTAATGTTATTAATCTCTTATCTATTTCAATTTATCACACTCAAACCATTTTAGCTTTCTTTTTATCGTTGTGACACCATAAAATTAATCAAATTATCATAGATGGATAATTTTAAAGACTATTTTATAATTCTTTAAGAGTGCGACAAGCAAAACGTATGATTTTTGCAAAGTTCACTTTACAAAAAGTTCAATTTCAAGCCTAACAGCTATCACAAAAAGCAAGATCATCGCCATCTTCGCACAAAAATATCAAAATAACACAATCTTATTATTCCATAAAGGGGGAAAACCTTGTTCCGTATCATTTTGTTATTATAATAAATTAGATTTACTTTGTTCAAACTATATAAACTTACATAAAGCACATGAAATCGGACATTGAGATAGCAAGAGAAACAGACTTGCGTAAAATTAAGGAAGTTGCGACAACGTTAGGTATCCCTCGTGAGGAAGTACAAAATTATGGCAGGTATATTGCCAAGGTTCCTATCCATTTGATCGATAAAAAGCAAATGGACCAGCATAATTTAATTTTAGTGACCGCTATCACTCCCACTAAAGCGGGAATCGGAAAGACTACGGTTTCGATCGGTCTGGCTTTAGGGCTGAATAAAATAGGGAAGAAAGCGGTGGTCGCTTTACGTGAGCCGTCTCTTGGCCCGTGTTTCGGCATGAAAGGTGGTGCTGCCGGAGGTGGATATGCCCAAGTGCTTCCCATGGAAAACATCAACTTGCATTTTACAGGGGATTTTCATGCGGTTACTTCCGCCCACAATATGATTACCGCTTTATTGGATAACTATATTTATCAGACTCGCAACACTTGCGAGGGATTGAAGGAGATCAAATGGAAACGGGTTCTTGACGTAAACGACCGTAGCTTACGTAACATCGTATCGGGTCTAGGCGGCTCGGTGAACGGTGTCCCTACCGAGACCGGATTTGACATCACTCCCGCTTCAGAGATCATGGCGATCCTTTGCTTGGCTACGGATATAGAGGATTTGAAACGACGTGTCGGAAATATTTTATTGGGTTATACAAACGAAGATAAGCCTTTCACGGTAAATGATCTTGGCATAGCCGGAGCTATTACCGTATTGCTAAAAGACGCATTACTGCCGAACCTAGTACAAACAACGGAGAATACTCCCGCATTTGTACATGGAGGTCCTTTCGCTAATATCGCCCATGGATGTAATTCCATATTGGCCACCCAAATGGCTCTTACTTATGGAGATTATGTGATTACGGAGGCTGGTTTCGGCGCTGATCTGGGCGCGGAGAAATTCTTTAATATCAAATGTAGAAAAGCGGGGCTTTCACCGAAACTGACAGTCATCGTAGCGACTGCCCAGAGCTTAAAACTTCATGGTGGCGTTCCTGAAAAAGAAATCAAGGAACCGAATATCGAAGGATTAAAGAACGGATTCGCTAACTTAGATAAACACATTGAGAATATGAAGAGCTTCGGACAGCAAGTAATCGTGACTTTCAACCGTTTCGCTACCGATACGGACGAGGAGATCGCTTTAGTGGCTGAGCATTGCAAGGAAAAAGGGGTTGGATTCGCCATGAATAACGTTTTCTCCGAAGGAGGTGAAGGGGGTACGGAGCTTGCCCGCTTAGTGGTTGATACGATCGAAAATCATCCTTCCGCTCCTTTACAATATACATATGATCTGAATGATCCGATCCGTACGAAGGTACAAAAAGTGGCCCAGAAGATATACGGAGCCTCTTCGATTGTTTATACGACTTTGGCCGATAAAAAATTGCGTCAGATCGAAAGCTTGGGTATTTCCCATTATCCGATCTGTATCGCCAAGACTCAATATTCATTCTCTTCCGATCCGAAAGCTTATGGGGTCGCCAAGGATTTCGAACTAAAAGTACGAGATGTAATCATCAATAACGGAGCCGAGATGATCGTTGTCGTCATGGGCGAGATCATGCGTATGCCGGGGCTCCCTAAAGAGCCGCAAGCCCGAAAGATCGATATCGTGGATGGCATGATTGAGGGATTGAGTTAATAGACAGTAAAACAATTTAAATAAAAAAAGGTACGCCTCACACATTCAGTAAGGCGTACCTTTTTTATAACCACTCTCGCCCCGAAACCGGGGGGCGATCAATAAGCTCTGGCGAACAGTACCCGGCAAGCCGACGGTTTACCTGTCACCATGCACTTACCCGGAGTCTTATCACCAGCTAAAGGAATACAGCGGATCGTAGCTTTCGTCTCGTTCTTGATCAATTCTTCTGTTTCCGGGGTTCCATCCCAGTGGGCCATGATGAAGACGCCATCCTCGATCTTCTCCTTAAATTCCTCATACGTATCTACGTTTATGATGTTAGCCTCACGGTGATCGTACGCTTTCTTGAAGATATTCGCTTGGATTTCCTCCAACAGATTCTTCACGTATTCCTCAATGCCATCACAAGTCATCGTCTCCTTCTCCAAAGTATCACGGCGCATTACTTCGATCGTATTATTCTCCAAATCACGACCACCCATAGCCAAACGCACGGGAACACCTTTTAACTCGTACTCAGCGAACTTCCAGCCCGGCTTCTTGTTATCAGCGTCATCATATTTCACGGAAATGCCTAACGCTTTCAAATTAGCCACGATACCAGCGACCTTCTCGCTGATCTGCGTCAATTGCTCAGCGCTACGGTAGATCGGTACGATCACAACCTGTATCGGAGCCAAATGTGGAGGCAATACCAAACCGTTATCATCAGAGTGAGACATAATCAACGCTCCGATCAAACGTGTGGAAACACCCCAAGAAGTAGCCCAAGCATAGTCGCTCTTACCGTTCTTGTCGATGAAAGTAACGTCGAAAGCCTTACCGAAGTTCTGCCCCAAGAAATGGGAAGTTCCCGCCTGCAAAGCTTTTCCATCCTGCATCATCGCCTCGATCGTATAGGTATCCAAAGCACCGGCAAAACGCTCGCTCTCAGACTTCACGCCCTTTATTACCGGCATTGCCATATAATTCTCTGCGAAGTTCGCATAAACGTCTTGCATCTTCTTAGCTTCTATCTCCGCTTCTTCACGAGTAGCGTGAGCGGTATGGCCTTCCTGCCACAAGAACTCAGCCGTACGAAGGAACAAGCGAGTACGCATCTCCCAGCGCATCACGTTCGCCCATTGGTTGCACAAGATAGGCAGGTCACGGTAAGACTGAATCCAGTTACGGTATGTATTCCATATAATGGTCTCCGAAGTCGGGCGAATGATCAATTCCTCTTCCAGTTTAGCTGCCGGATCTACGACAACCCCCGTACCGTCATGATTTGTCTTCAAACGATAGTGAGTAACCACGGCGCACTCCTTGGCGAACCCTTCTACGTGCTCAGCTTCTTTGCTTAAGAAAGACTTCGGGATCAGCAAGGGGAAATAAGCGTTCACATGACCGGTTTCCTTGAACATATCGTCTAAGATACGTTGCATCTTCTCCCAGATAGCGTATCCGTAAGGCTTGATCACCATACAACCACGCACGGCGGAATTCTCCGCCAAATCTGCCTTAATTACCAAATCTTGGTACCACTGCGAATAGTTTACACTTCTCGGTGTAAGTTCTTTCAGCTCTTTTGCCATTTCTTTATATTTCTAAATTATACTGTTTTCCTTAATCTGAATAAGTAATGGGTTGCAAAGGTAAGAAATAATCGTATATCTTTGTAAAAACTATATATAGATAATATCATGAATATACACAAGATCACACGTTACTTACTTATGTTATGTACATTTACGTTCTTAACTCTCACGGCGAAAGGGCAAGATGGAGAGCCTTTGCGACTGGCCGTGGCAGGGGTATCCCACGGACATCTATGGGAGGTGATAAGCCGTTTGGATAGAGGCGATTTCAAGATTGTAGGAGTCGCCGAGAAAGATGATTACTTACGGGAACATAACGGTCTGCGGGATAAGCTAGATCCAAACCTGTTCTATGCGGACCTTGGCGAGATGCTGGACAAGACCCATCCGGAGGCGGTCATCGTATACGAGCCGATCTACGACCATCTTCGTGTGGTAGAGGCTTGCGCGCCGAGAGGCATACATGTTATGGTAGAAAAGCCATTGGCCGTCAATAACGAACATGCTACCCGAATGGCATCGCTCGCCCGTGAGAAAAATATCTTGTTACTTACCAACTACGAGACTACGTGGTATAATACCAACCATGAGGCATTCCGCCTTATCGACAGCGGTGCTATCGGGAAGATCGATCGTATCAACGTATACGACGGGCATCAAGGTCCCTTCGAGATCAACTGCGGAAAAGAGTTCACGGACTGGTTAACCGACCCCGTGCTGAATGGCGGCGGGGCGGTTATCGATTTTGGATGTTACGGAGCCAACTTAGCCACCCGTCTCATGAAAGATGAAAAGCCTCTTAGCGTATACGCCGTACTACGGCAGAATAAACCGAATCTTTATCCCAAGGTAGACGATGACGCGACTATTATCGTGGAATATCCTTCCGCGACCGTCCAGATCATGGGATCATGGTGTTGGCCGATGGGTAGAAAAGATATGCATATCTATGGCGACAAAGGATATATTTACCAAGATACACCTAAGGAAATGCGAATTTATACCAACGGAAAGGAGCGCCAAGAAATAGCACCTTCCTTGAACGCTCCTTATAATGATTCCTTTTATTTCTTGAAAGCCGCCGTCCGTAAAGAGATTGACGTACCTCCCACGGACCTTTCCTCGTTGGAGAATAACCTAATGGTAGTACGGATATTGGACGCTGCCATTCAAAGCGCAAAATCTAAAGCGGTTATCCAGCTCTTTTGAGAGTTTAAAACACCTCTTTCCAATGTTTTAGATTCGTATCGATGGTATCCAAGACCTCCTTGCTTCGCCCCTCCATCATTAACTTATACATGGTCTGGGCAAAACCAAGCATTTGGGAGAACTCAATCTTGGGAGGCATCGCTAATGCGTTCGGATCGGTCATGATGTTAACCAAGGCCGGTCCGTCAGCGTTAAACACTTTCTGCAAGGTGGGGAATACATCGTCGGGGTTGATCACGTTGTAGCCCGCCATTCCCATTGAAAGGGCGACCCGGGCGAAATCCGGGTTCAGCATCGTGGTCTGCCAATCCGGCAGTCCGGCCACCTCCATCTCAAGTTTTACCATTCCTAGGGAACGGTTATTAAACACGATTAATTTAATCGGCAAATGGTATTGCACGATCGTAGCAAGGTCGCCCAACAACATTGAGATACCTCCATCACCACACAACGCCACGACTTGCCTGCCGGGATAAGCCAATGCCGCCCCTATCGCTTGCGGCATGGCGTTCGCCATCGAGCCATGATTGAATGATCCCAACATCTTCCGCATACCCGTAGCTTGCAAATAGCGGGCACCCCATACACAAGTCATACCCGTATCCACGGTAAATATGGCGTCGTCCGAGCTAAGCTCGTCTACGACCGAGATCACGTACTCTGGCTGTATCTTCTCTTCTTTCCCCCGGACAGTGGCGGCAGAACGGAGATTTTCCCGAACTTTCTCATATTTAGCCAACTGTTCCCGCAAGAAACTATCATCTTCTTTCTGGTGAATCAACGGAATCAACTCATCCAAAGTATCCTTCACATCGCCACAAAGCCCCATTTGTATCTTGGCACGACGCCCCAGACGATTCGGATTGATATCCACCTGTACGATCGTGTTGCTCTCTGGCATGAATGCCTCGTATGGAAAATCGGTTCCCAACAACACCAACACCTCTGCCTCGTGCATACTATAATAGCCGGAAGGCATGCCCAATAGACCGGTCATCCCCACCTCGTTCGGATTATCGTATTGGATCTCCATCTTACCCTTGAAAGAATAGGCTACCGGAGCATTCAGTAATTTAGCCAACTGCACCAATTCCGAATGGGCATCTTTCGCCCCTATTCCACAATAAAGTGTCACTTTCTTCGCATTATTCAACAAATCCGCTAATTCCCGGATTTCCTGTTCGGCGGGACAAACCCGTTGTCGCGTAGGAAAAGAAAAGGTAGAGGACAAACCCGCTGTAGCATTCTCTGCCGCCAAGTCACCGGGAAGTCCGATCACCCCGACCCCACGTGATGAGATCGCCGCTTGCATAGCGCCTTGAAGCATCCGGGGAAATTGTTCCGGTGTAGTGGCTACCTGATTATAATAGCTACAATCATCGAACAATTTGATCGTATTTGTCTCTTGGAAATATTCTGTACCAAACTCCCGGGAAGGGATCGTGGAAGCGATCGCCAAGACCGGGGCTCCGGATCGTTGGGCATCATACAGCCCATTAATTAAATGTACATGCCCGGGGCCACTACTACCTGCACAACAAGCCAACTCGCCTGTCAATTGAGCCTCCGCCGCAGCGGCATAAGCTCCCGTCTCCTCATGACGGACATGAATCCACCGCAATCTGCCGTTTTTCCGAACAGCCTCGTTTACCTCATTCAGGCTATCGCCTGTCACGGCGTATATACGTCGTACGCCTGCTTTTTCCAGCGTATCCACTAACTGGTCCGCAACTTTCTTCGCCATAGTTTAAACTCTTCTTTTTATTTTATTAAGAAAACTATCAAGGGCTGGAGAAAGTTTTTGGAAAGACTGATTTTTATTTGATGCAATCCGTCAATGTTCGTAAAAAAGCGACAATCGCAGTCTCCTCTTCCTGAGATAAACCTAAGTTCCCCAGTTCATCCTTATTTACGGTCTCGGGATATTCCGCCGGGGGGAAATCCTCTACATCCCTTACATTATGAAGCTAAATAGACACTTCACGACCCCTTCCGAGGTGATACGGGCGTATTTATCGGCAAAACCTTTTTCCGGGATATGGCATATAGTAAACATATCACCAAATGTACGATTTATTTCTCAAGATATATGAGCGATGGCCTCTATTTATGGAGAGACATCCCCATGTAGATACCGATGCAATAAGGAATTAACCAGATGAACCACACAACAATGCTAAATCTGTTGAAATGCTGCTTGGCTTTTAACGAACCTTTAAAGTAAGTCCAAATCGCCCAGATCGCATGGATCAGCATCAAGCAAATAGCGATAATTCCCGTTACAGTATGTACCGTATCATGCAAATGGGTCAGTTGGGCGATATGCTCCATCAAGCCCGTTCCAATAGCGTCCGCATAAAGTCCTAATACAAAAAACCAAAGATGCCACGCTTTTAACTGTCCTTGGAAACGCTCGCCCCAGACCCCGATCGTATAGCATATCAAGGCGGATGATATCACACAAATGGCCGTAATCAGTAAATGAATATCAAGTTGATTGAATACCATATTTTTCCTTTTTCAAAAAGAACAGAAGCTTCCTAAAAAAGTTCAGGCTATTGGCAAAGAATTCATACATTCGCGTGTCTAAATAAAAACGACAGGGCAATCCCGTTGAAAAATATGAAACAAAATATACTCGCTCTCTATCTGATCAAGTTATCCAAATGGTTCTCGCTCGTAATGCCTATCATTGTCCTTTTCTATGAGGATCATGGGTTAGGATTGCAAGACGTATTTATTTTGAAGAGTGTCTACTCGGTCGCCGCTGTCGCTTTGGAGATTCCCTCGGGCTACCTAGCGGACGTATGGGGACGTAAGAAATGCTTGATTCTAGGTTGTATACTGTTCTTTGGTGGGTACCTATGTTATTCTTTCACCTCCACTTTCACGGCATTTCTATTCGCCGAGATCCTGTTGGGAACCGGGCAAACCTTGGTAAACGGAGCGGATTCGGCGCTGCTCTACGATACAACCGTACGATATAAAAAAGAAGAACTTTACTTGCGGTACGAGGGACGTATCACGATGATCGGTAATTTCGCCGAGGCCATCGCCGGGATATTCGGTGGATTGCTGGCCGCTTATTCCTTGCGATTGCCGTTTTACGCCCAAGCGTTTGTCGCCTTTATCGGCATTCCGGCAGCGTTCGCCTTGCAGGAATTCAATACTAAGAGTAAGGTGCAGAACCCGGTTTCCGAGATTCTCCGCATTTTGAAATATTCCTTGGTTACGAACCGTAGGCTATGCTATAACATCATGTTCTCCGGTATCATCGGAGCCGCTACATTAACGATGGCATGGTTCGTGCAGCCCGTATTGATGAAGTTGGAAACCCCGACCTCCTATTACGGTGTCATTTGGACCGTGCTCAATCTGACGGTGGGATTGTCCGCCCTCTATTCTGATCGGGTAGAGCGGTATTTCGGGATGCGTAAATCAAACACGTTTATACTACTTGTAATCATCGGTGGATATATATCGCTCGCTTATAACCTTACTTATTGGGGATTAGCGATCTTGTTCATTTTCTATATAGTCCGGGGCTTCGCCACACCGATCTTGAAAGGTTACATTAATCAAATGACCTTCTCGGAGATGCGGGCTACGGTCTTGTCGATCCGTAACTTTGTGATCCGCTTGATATTCGCTGCCATCGCCCCATTTATAGGTTGGCTAAATGATTTCTATTCTTTGCATGTCGCCCTGTTAGTTTCCGCCGGAATTATTGCCATACCCGGAATTTTATTCTTAGTTTTGCAATTCCGTAAAGCAGATTAAAAATATAATAGCATGAAAAGACAACTTATGACCGGACTGTTTGCCGCTTTGGCTTTCACAGCGGTAGCCCAGTCGAATGAGTGGCGAGATCCCGAGGTCAACGCCGTAAACCGTGCCCCGATGCACGCCAATTTCTTCGCCTACGAGACCGCCGAGGTGGCAGCGAAGGACGCCAAGGAACAATCCCAGAACTTCATGACCTTGAACGGTCCTTGGAAATTCTTTTGGGTAAAGAACGCTGACGCTCGTCCTACCGATTTCTGGCGGACCGATTACAACGACAAAGGATGGAACAATATGCCTGTGCCCGGTGTATGGGAACTGAACGGATATGGAGATCCTCTCTACGTAAACGTTGGTTACGCTTGGCGTGAGCAATTTAAGAACACCCCCCCCGAGGTCCCTACCGTTAATAACCATGTGGGTTCCTACCGCCGTGAGATCATGGTTCCTGCCGGCTGGAACGGAAAAGAGATCATCGCCCATTTCGGCTCCGTTACCTCCAATATGTATTTGTGGGTAAACGGGAAGTACGTAGGCTATAGCGAAGATAGCAAGCTGGAAGCGGAGTTTAACTTAACTCCTTACTTGAAACCCGGACAAAAAAACCTGATCGCTTTCCAAGTATTCCGCTGGTGTGATGGCACTTATCTGGAAGACCAAGATTTCTTCCGTTACAGCGGTGTCGGACGTGATTGTTATTTATACGCCCGTAACCCAAAGCAACAGATCGCCGATATACGTGTGACTCCGGATCTGGACGCTCAATACCAAAATGGCTCGTTGGCTGTCAACCTGACCATGAAGGGTAAAGGTACGGTAGAGCTTGAACTATTGGATGCCCAGAATAAAGCTGTCGCTACCCAATCCTTGAACGCTTCCGGAAAGGTCAGCACGACGATAGAAGTCTCCTCTCCCCACAAATGGACCGCAGAGACTCCTTATCTATATACTTTACGGACTACTTTAAAAGAGGGAGGCAAAACAATCGAAGTAATCCCTGTAAAAGTAGGTTTCCGTAAGATCGAATTAAAGAACGCCCAGATACTCGTGAATGGGCAACCGGTTCTTTTCAAGGGTGCCGACCGTCACGAGATGGATCCCGATGGCGGTTATGTCGTTTCACGTGAACGCATGATACAGGACATACAGATCATGAAGAAATTCAACTTGAACGCCGTTCGTACCTGCCACTACCCGGATGATAACTTCTGGTACGATCTTTGCGATAAATACGGTATCTATGTCGTAGCCGAGGCCAATGTAGAGTCTCACGGAATGGGATACGGCGAGGAAACGTTAGCCAAGAACCCATCTTATAAGAAAGCGCATCTGGAACGTAACCAACGTAACGTCCAACGTGGTTTCAACCATCCGAGTATAATCTTCTGGTCCTTGGGTAACGAGGCGGGATACGGTCCTAACTTCGAGGCCGCTTACGATTGGATCAAAAACGAGGATCCCAGCCGTGCCGTACAATACGAGCAGGCCGGAAAGACCGGAAAGACAGATATCTTCTGCCCGATGTATTACAACTACGAGGATTGCGCTAAATACTGCGAGGACAACTCCATGCAAAAGCCTTTGATACAATGTGAGTACGCCCATGCCATGGGTAACTCTCAAGGTGGTTTCAAGGAATATTGGGATTTGATCCGTAAATACCCGAAATATCAAGGAGGCTTCATCTGGGACTTCGTGGATCAATCCGTACGCTGGACCGGCAAGAACGGGAAAATGATCTATGCTTATGGCGGCGATTTCAATAAGTTCGACGCTAGCGATAATAACTTCTGCGATAACGGCTTGATCAGCCCGGATCGTGTTCCGAACCCGCATATGTACGAGGTGGGGTATTATTACCAAGATATCTGGACAACCCCCGGCGATCTGTCGAAAGGTGAGATCAAGGTGTACAACGAGAATTTCTTCCGTGACCTTTCCGCTTATTATCTGGAATGGGAAATGCTGAAAGGTGGCAAGGTTGTTCGTAGCGGACGTGTCGATGACCTGAAAGTAGCTCCCCAACAAACATCAACGATCCGATTGGATCTAGGCGAGACTTGCCAATGCACGGAATGGTTGCTGAATGTATCTTATAAACTGAAGAACCGTGAGGGCTTATTACCCGCCGGACATACCGTGGCCAAGGATCAGCTGACGTTGAACCCGTACAAGGCTCCATCTATGGATTTGAAAAACGTGGAAACAACCAATATCGAAACCAAGGCTCCAGCCGTACAAGATAACGACGCCAATTACCTGATCGTGGAAGGTTGTGGTTTCCGTACCGAATTCAACCGTGAGAATGGTTACCTGATCAAATACGAGGTAAACGGCCAAGACATGATCAAGGAAGGAGAGGCTTTGACTCCTAACTTCTGGCGTGCGCCGACAGACAATGATTTCGGAGCTGGCCTACAGAAGAAGTACGCCGCATGGAAGAATCCGGAAATGAAGCTGACTTCTCTTAACCAACGGATGGAGAACAAGCAAGTGATCGTAGAGGCCGTTTACGATATGCCGACCGTATCCGCCAAGTTGAACTTGACGTACGTGATCAATAACAAGGGTGCGATCAAGGTTACCCAGAAAATGACAGCAGACAAGAATGCCAAGGTATCCCCCATGTTCCGCTTCGGTATGCAAATGCCGATGCCGAGATCTTTCGAGAATATCGAATACTACGGCCGTGGTCCCGTGGAGAATTATATCGACCGCAAGGGTAACGCTGACTTGGCTATTTACCGCCAGACCGTAGATGAGCAGTTCTATTCGTATATCCGTCCGCAAGAGAATGGAACGAAATCGGATATCCGCTGGTGGAAAATGCTGAACGAGGCTGGCAACGGTATCGAGGTTGTAGCCTCTGCCCCATTCTCTGCTTCCGCTTTACATTATACGATCGAGTCTTTGGACGACGGTGCCCGGAAGGATCAAAGACACTCTCCCGAAGTAGAGGAAGCTGACTTGACAAACCTTTGTCTCGATAAGGTGCAGATGGGATTGGGCTGTGTAAATAGCTGGGGAACTATCGCACTCCCGGAATATCAAATTCCTTACGGCGACTATGAGTTCACGTTCATTCTTACTCCGGTAAAACATAGCATCGAGATCGAGTAAAACGAATCTTTTATCTAGCGAGAGATATATGAAAGAAGGGGAAAGCAATTGTTGTTTTCCCCTTCTCTCGTTTTCTATCATCACTATTCTTTAACAGCCACTACCTACAAAATTCCTAAACCGTTCCAGTCCCTTTATCAGCGAGGAACGTGGACAAGCGATATTCCAACGCATGAAACCTTCGCCTTCTGCTCCATACATCGTTCCGGCATTGAGCCATAGCTTCGCTTTCTCGATCAGCAAGTGCTCCAATTCTTCCGATGATTTACCTAACTTACGGCAATCCATCCATACTAGATAAGTGCCTTCCAACAAGGTTATCGGGAAGTCCAGCAGATATTTCCCGCAAAAATCTTTCATGTATAAGTAATTCTGCCATAAATAATCGATCAGTTGCGACAGCCATTCCTCTCCCTCATTATAGGCCGCTATGGTAGCTATTACACCAAAAGGATTCACATCGCATACCTCGTTGATATTGATTGCCCGGTCTATCTTCCGACGTAGGTTCTCATCGGAACACACGATATTGGCGATCTGTAATCCAGCTATATTGAAAGCCTTACTAGGTGACAGGCATGTTACGGAATGCCGTAGGAATTCTTCCGAGATAGATGCGAACGGCGTAAAAGTATATTCCGGAAATACGAGTTCGCAATGTATATCATCCGATACGACTGTTAAACCATTACGGATACACATATCTCGCCGATATGACTTAATTCCTCACGTGTCCATACCCTTCCAGCGGGATTATGAGGATTACACAACAACATGGCCTTTACCCTCGGATCAGCGGCTTTTCTCTCCAAATCCTCATAATCAATCGTGAATGTATCATGGGCATAAGACAAAGGGTTGCGGATAATCTCACATCCGTTATTGCGGATGGATGAGAAAAAACAGTTATAAACCGGAGTCTGCACCAGTACTTTATCACCCGGCTCGGTCAACGCTTTGATAACGGCGGAAATAGCCGGAACAACACCGGAGGTATAAATCATCCATTCTTTCCGTATTTGCCATCCATGCCGACGTTCAAACCAACCTGTCACCGCTTCGTAATATGCATCCGGCACTTGGGTATAACCGAAAATACCATGTTCTACACGTTGCCGTAAAGCTTCGATAATAACGGGTGCCGTACGGAAATCCATATCGGCCACCCACATCGGTAGTACATCCGTGCCCACGGCACTATCCCATTTATAAGAGTTCGTACCGGTACGAGGCACTATTTCATCGAAGTTATATCTCATATTCTTTATGCGGAAAAGCAAGTACGTTCATTCCATAGCCTCAGTTGGCAATTACCCGGAGCCTTGATGTTCTCGTCGAGGATTACCTCACCATAACTTTCGGCGGTGATACTTCCCGTACGGGGATTCTTCACGCTACGGATCGAGCTGTTGATAGTCGCCTGCACGGAACTGTATTCAAAGGCTAGATCGCAATCATCTGCCATCGTACAGTTCTCCATCATAAGATCGTGGGCGTAACAAAGCGGCTGCGTACCCGAGATCTTGCAATTTACCAAACGCAGGTTCTTCGAGTGCCACCCCAAGTACTCGCCGTTAATCTCGGAATCGTATACGGTAACATTCTCCGTATTCCAGAAAGCGTCTTTCGAATTGATGACCGCATTACGGATTTCCACGTTCTTACAATACTGGAACGAGTAGTTTCCATTTTGAGCGTAGTTCCGGATTTTAATGTTCTCGCCGTGCATAAATAAATAATCAGCATGATCTATTTGCACATTTATCAATTCCACGTTCCGGCAATGCCAAAGGGTTTCTTGAGCATTGGGTAGTTGTACGTTTTCCAGTCTGATACCGTCCATCTCCCGAAACATCTTTGGGGCTTCCACCCGTGTATCCGTCATCACTAGATTTTGGGAGTACCATAACGCGGCACGTCCACCTTCGGTAAACAGGCTATTCTTGATGGTGAAGCCATCCACGTGCCAAAACGGATATTTACCCTCAAAACGACAGCCTACGGCTATGATATTGCTACACTCTTTCAATGCCGACTCCCCGGCATGAATAACGACATTGTCTAATTGTAAATCGTGAGAGGCGAACAAAGGGCGCTCACCACTAAATTCCATATTCTTTATCTGTTGCATAATGGATATTATTTGAAGTTTTCTACAAAGAACCGTTCAATCTTATCGAAGGGAATGACATTCATCTGATCGTACAAATCCACATGATTCGCTCCGGGTATAATTAGCAATTCCTTGTTATCACCTTTCAGTTTCTTGAAAGCATCCTCGCTGAAGTAACGTGAATGCGCTTTCTCTCCATGAATAATCAATACGGCGCTACGAATCTCGTCACTATACGAGAGTATAGGCATATTGATGAAAGATAAAGCCGAGGTCTTGTTCCATCCGCCATTCGAGTTGAGCGAACGCTTGTGGTAACCACGCTTCGTCTTGTAATAAGCGTAGTAGTCTTTCAAGAATTGAGGCGCATCGTCGGGTAACGTATCGGGTAAGCCTCCCGCAAGGGCATATGAGCCGTACTTTGCGTCAGCGGTACGCTGTTCATTGAGTTGCTTGCGCAATTCATAACGTGCGTCGGTATCCATCGCATCAAAATAGCCATTAGCGTTCACACGGCTCATATCGTACATCGTAGAGGTAACGGTCGCTTTGATACGAGTATCGATAGCCGCCGCATTAAGAGCCATGCCTCCCCATCCGCAGATACCGAGGATACCGATATGTTCCGCATCCACATCATCACGTGTCGAAAGGAAATCGACGGCCGCACAGAAATCTTCCGTATTGATGTCGGGAGAAGCTACATAACGAGGCTCTCCGCCACTCTCGCCTGTATATGACGGATCGAAAGCGATCGTCAGAAATCCACGTTCCGCCAATTCCTGCGCATATAAACCCGAGGATTGTTCCTTCACGGCACCGAACGGACCGCTAATAGCGATAGCAGGCAATTTTCCATCCGCATGCTTGGGTTTGTACATATCGGCGGCAAGCGTAATGCCATAGCGATTACGAAAAGTAACTTTACTATGGCTCACCTTGTCACTCTGTGGGAATACTTTATCCCACTCCTTAGTTAGATTCAAATTCTTGTCCATTGTATGATCGGTATTAAATTGATTGTCTGTAGCGAACAGATTTCCCGTAGCGCAAAAGCATATGGCTATTGCCGTACATAATTCTCTTAATGACTTCTTCATGTCGTTCCTTGTTTATGTTTACGATGGCAAAGATAGAGGCTCAAATAGCATCCCTTTGTAGACAAATTACGGATGTCATGACCTCAATTACAGGTTTTGCGGAATCAGCCAGAAAACCTGTAAATACACATAATCCGTAACAATGGTTATATAATCCGTAATTAGGGTTATAACTATATATGAATTATCTTCTATTTTCGCGTACAGAATTATTGATTAAATACGTACGGCTATGGATAAGATACTTAACTTAGATAGTGTAGACCTATATAACAAACTATATGGCCTCGAAACCCTAAATCCGCTTGTCAGTGTCATAGATTTGAATAAAGCGACGAGTAGTGTAGATCTCATCCGCTTCAATTACGGCATCTATGCGCTGTATCTAAAACTAGAGAAAGCCTGCGATATCAAATACGGACGCCAGACATACGATTACCAAGAAGGCACGATCGTTTGCTTCGCCCCCGGGCAAACAGCGGAAACAAACCCGACCACCGATAAAGTCCAAGTAAACGCACATGGTATTCTTTTTCATCCCGATTTACTGCGTGGAACGTCACTCGGAAAGAGTATCAAGAAATATACGTTCTTTTCTTACGAGGTAAACGAGGCGTTGCATCTCTCGGAAGAAGAAAGATCTATCGTGATGGATTGCCTGAAGATTATCCGTATGGAACTGGAACATGGCGTGGATAAACATAGTAAAACCTTACTTGTAAACCATATCGAACTGCTACTTAATTATTGTATGCGTTTTTATGAAAGGCAGTTCATCACCCGAGGCAAGACAAACCGGGATGTGCTGACACGTTTCGAAAATCTATTGGATGAGTATTTCGAAAGTGCACTCGCCGAACAGGACGGATTGCCTACGGTGAAATACTTTGCCGACAAGCTTTGCCTCTCATCGAACTATTTCGGTGACATGTTCAAGAAGGAAACCGGCAAATCACCGCAGGAATACATCCAAGAGAAAGTAATCGAGCTAGCCAAAGAACGTATCTCCGACACGGCGGACACAGTCAGCCAAATCGCATATTCCCTCGGTTTCCAATATCCGCAGCACTTCTGTCGGCTATTCAAGAAACGGGTAGGATACACGCCAAGTGAATACCGTGCGCAGATCGGTCTATCAACGAATCTATAGAAGGCGTTCAAGAAGATGTTAGATATTAAGACCGTATATGAATGTAACCGGTGCTTGGGATGCAAGACGCTGCACCCACAAGTAAGCCTCATCAATCTAGAGAGCCCGAACCTAGAGCAAGAGGCCGTAAAGTTCGAGTTCTACGCAATACTCTTGATAGAAGACTGCCCGGACGGTTGCCATTGTTGCGGACGTAAGTATTACGATTATTCCAACGCTACGATGGTATTCCTTACTCCCGGTGAGATTTTCCGTATGAGCGAGAATAATACGTTACCCGACAAAGGGTACCTTTTAGCGTTCCATCCCGACCTATTGTTCCGCACGTCATTGGACAACCATATTAAGAACTATACCTTCTTCGCTTATAATAAGGAAGAGGCGCTACATCTCTCCCAACGTGAGACAGCCAAAGTTACGTGTTGTCTGGAAAACATCGAGGACGAGCTTCACCATGCCATCGATACACACAGTGGTACCATTCTATCCCGCCACATTGAATTATTATTGGATTATTGTACACGCTATTATGAGCGACAGTTCATTACCCGGGAGAATAAGAACAAGGCTATCTTGGAGAAATTGGAAAGGCTCCTCGACGAGTATATCATTTCCGGCAAATTAGAGAACGGCCAGCTACCCACCATCGAATATTATACGGCAGAACTGAATCTTTCTGTCGCTTACTTCAACGACCTGTTAAGATTCGAGACCGGCAAAACGCTGGAGGAATATTTTCAGTTCAAACGGTTGAGTGTGGCTAAGATAATGCTACTGAAAAACGGTAATACTCCCGCTCTGGTAGCACGGCAACTAGGTTATCCGAACGTACAGTATTTCAGCCTTATATTTAAGAAGATCACAGGCATCGCCCCCAGTGAATATCCATATGCGCAAAACTAAGAAACGGAAGGAGGCCATCCCCCTTCCGTTTCTTAGAATAACATTATTTTCCTAGCTTCTTTTCCAGCATCTTCATAAAATATCCCCCGACAACCGAACGGGCTTGAAAACCTCGTTGCGTACCATCAGAAGTAAAATGCCAATCGCTTAGAGGAACACGTGAAGTCGTCTCGTTGGCATAGTTCCAGACCGGAATCATCAACGTATTAAAATCCTCCATCGATCCGGTCAAACAAGCGGACCATAAAATCCAGTCGGACTTCGTATAATCCTTCCGGTTATCCAACGGCAAACCGTATTTATTTTGCTTTGTCTTGTAATAAGCCATTTCCATAGCGGCAACCTCTTTCGGGAAGATATTCAAGCCCAGCAAGCGATCCCATACCAAGTTGTATTTCTGGCTCCAAGTACCCGGCTTATCGAAAGTCAAGCGGTAATGATCGCCATCATCTGCCATTTTTACCCACTTAGCGGCCATCTCACGGGCGGCTTCCGTATATTGCCTAGCGATATCCGTCTTGCCTAACATCTCCGCCAATTTCCCGTAGCCGGCAACTCCCATAATTGCCTTGATGGACAAATTCGTGTTATGGGCGAAATGCCCGGCGAAATCATCCGTACAAAGTTGGTTCTTCGGATCAAGGCCTTCCTTCAACAAGTAATTCGCCCATGTAGTCAAAACCTCCCAATGTTGGGCGGCATAATCGGCATTACCATCCACTACCGCTATGGCAGTCGCTAGCACAAGCATATTACCACTTTCTTCCACGGGCATATCGCCACCGTAGGTCTGACCGTTCGCAACCGGATATGTACCCACGTCGTGAGAAGGGAAAGGTTTCTTCCACAGTCCGCTCTCGCTATAATAGAAAATAGGGTTCATCATTCCTTTCAACAAATCCGTATTGTACACTAAGAATAAAGGAGCGGAAGGATACGTTATATCCACCGTTCCGATAGAACCGTTGCTGAAATTTTCTTTAGAGAGGAATAAGAGAGTCCCTTCTTTATCAGTCACCAATTTATGGGCGGCGATCGCCTGCCGATATGCGATAGCGCATAACTCGGCGTACTTCTTCCCTCCTACGGCGCTCGTCTTGCTCATCAAAGAAGAATCAAAGGAACCGCAACGCCGCATCAGATCCTCATAAGCAGCCTCCCCTTTCTCGAACGCCTGATGAATATCCACCTTTCCGTCGTGCTTCCAATAAGGCATCCGGTTGTCTTGGAAATACTGGATCGAATATAAATCATCGTAACCGATCATCAAATGTCCGGAGACGGTTTCCTTGGAGACCTTGCCGATCGGGTCCGTATAAGCGAGAACCGTCATTTGCTTGCGCATATCCGAAGAGATACTTTGCGATCCAGCCGGTAAATTACCAGTAGTCATGAAAGCTTTCTTCGTAGCATAATACTCGTCGATCGTTGCGGAGACTCCCGGTTTCTTTGGGATAGCCAAATAGAAATATCCCCAGTCAATCCGTACATCATCCCCGGTTTTCGCCAGAACCTCTTGATCGATTGTTCCTGTCTTTAGGTAAATTAAATTAGGGGTTTCCGTTTTCTCAAAAGTCACCTCTTGATCGATCGTATTCACGGCCCATTGCGGCGTGGCTTCCATATATAATTGCACGTCGTGATCTTTACCGTCGATGGAGCGGACTTGATAGGTTATATAATTAAACGGAGAAGTCATAGCCTCCAGATCATTCAGCAAGAAGGGAGCCGTGAAAATCAAGTCCAGACTTACACCACCGCACTCAAAGGTGTAGAATGTTTGCGTAGGCATCACGTTCACGGATTTCTGGATCGCTTTATCATCGAACGTATCTCCTCGTTTCACCTTCCGCATGATTCCCATATCCACATAAGCGCCTCCCCCATTGTTCCGGCAATGAGCGGCCAACACGTTACCCGTAGGCTTCAAGTTTTCCGCCACCGCTTCCGGTATCTCTTTCAGCAAATCATAGTCCAGACCATTCCCTGCCACGGCGATTTGCTTTCCATTTAGATACACCTCGATATTATCATCGTGCGAATATTGAAGGTAAAGAGCATCCTTTCGCGCATCCGAAGGCCAGTCAAACGTACGACGTACCCAGATATCTCCTGTAGACCAAGGCGTGGAACAATTGGGATTATCTTCCGTTCCAAAAGCGGCTTTTCCCCGCTTCCAACCTTTCGGATCATAAGCCTCGGCGAACCAATCACCGGCAGGCTGAGACATCGTATAATCGGCCTCCCATAGGCCATCCGAGGCCGTACCGATCACCGAGGTCACCTGTATATCGTCCATTCCCATGAAACGGTATGATTTACCATCTACCCGTATACTGCCCAGAAGCGGATAATCACGGCCGGTCCAATGCCGTACCGACTCATCATTCAATTGATCGGCAAACGACCATGCGCTTGTATAGGGATCGATCGTGACCAAAGGAACGGCAGGAGCACGTAAAGAGTTCTCTGCCGCCGCCGTATATACCTCGGAAACTTTCACTTGCGTACAACAAGATAAAGCCGTACAACAAGATAAAGCCAATAAATAGTTTCTCATCCGCTTACTTTACGGTTTTATGAATGGCCTCCAATACGATCTTCTCCATGATCTTATAACCTTCCAAGGTCGGATGCACACCATCTTTCGACAGGTTAGCAGGCAATCCGTTTCGCTCATCTTTCATGGCGGAATGATAATCCACGTATGTCAAACCATTCTTATCCGCATACTCCTTGATCCATTTATTGAGCTGGATAACCTTATCGGCCGGTTGCATGCCCGGTCTCCAAGGAAAGTCATAAGCCGGCAATACGGAGCAGAAAATCACCTTGATATGATTCGCCTTCGCCAATTCCGCCATAGAGACCAAGTTCCCAAACACGTTTTCCAAGGCGATCACACCGTTATTGTGAGCGATATCATTGATTCCCGCCAAGATTACCACGGCTTTCGGCTTCAAATTAATAACGTCTTGGCGAAAACGCACTAACATTTCCGAGGTTGTCTGTCCGCTGATCCCACGGTCTACGAAATTATTCCGGATAAAGAAGGTCGAATCCGCCGGCCACCATCCGTCTGTAATGGAGTTCCCCATAAATACTACATTCGAAGGGACTTTCACGGTCTTGTTAGCCTCCGCATAACGACCAAACTGAGCCCAGTCCCCCTTCTCAGTCTGGGCAAATAATGTAGTGGTAGCCAATAAACAGCCCGCCACTAGTAAAGCTTGTTTCATGTTTTTCATATTACTTATTTATAAAATACGATTTTATTTTCATCAAACAAAAGTAATGAAAATTGTCCACCCACCCATTCACACAAGAAATTATCTTATATTTGCTGTCATTGAAAAATAAAAACATCCGAATATGCTAAAAAAGATTCTTTCCAACACGATCGTACGGTTGATACTGGCCGTCTTGATCGGACTTCTAGTTGGGCTTGTCGTAAACGAGCCTGTGTTAAAAGCGGTCATGATCGTAAAACAAATTACGGGACAGATCATTTTCTTCTTGGTTCCGTTGATCATTCTAGGATTCGTGGCACCATCCATCGCCCGCTTAAAAAGCAACGCATCCAAAGTCTTATTATTCGCTTTTAGTATCGCATACCTGTCATCGGTTGGCGCCGCTACCTTTGGCGCCGTTGTGGGTTACGAGTTAATACCGCATTTGCATATTCAAACCGCCTCGGAAGGTCTAAAAGACATCCCTCCCATGTTGTTTAATCTAGAGATTCCGCCAGTGATGAGCGTTATGTCGGCATTGGTATTGGCCGTGATGCTGGGACTTTCTACCGCATGGGTTAAATCCGAGGAGATGGAGAGGTTGCTGGAAGTATTCCAGAACATGGTACTTAAATTGGTAGAACGGGTCTTGATGCCGGTGTTGCCGCTTTTCATCGCCGCGAATTTCTGTGTCCTCAGTTATGAGGGGGCGATTACGAAGCAGTTGCCTATCTTTTTATCCGTCCTGTTGATTGTCATCATTTGCCATTACATCTGGTTGACCTTATTGTATGTAGTCGCATCGATTTACTCCCGGAAAAATAGCTGGGGCGTATTGAAATACTACGGACCCGCTTATTTGACAGCCTTAGGCACCATGTCATCTGCCGCCACCTTGGGCACGGCCTTGACCTGCGCCAAGAAAAGCAAGATTTTGCGAGAGGAAGTAATCGACGTGACTGTCCCCCTGTTCGCGAACATCCATCTATGTGGCTCTATCTTGACGGAAGTGTTTTTCGTATTGACCGTCTCACAAATATTATATGGAAGTATGCCGGACTTCACGACGATGCTCGTATTTATCATCTTGCTTGGTTTCTTCGCGATCGGTGCTCCCGGCGTACCGGGCGGTACGGTGCTCGCCTCATTGGGCTTAATCATCGCTATTCTAGGTTTCGACGAGGCAGGAACGGCATTATTGCTTACGATATTCGCTTTGCAAGACAGCTTCGGTACGGCTTGCAACGTGACGGGAGATGGTGCCCTTACCCTAATTACTGATACGTTCGATCAAAGGCAAACGGAAAAAGCTTCCACGGTCTTATAAAAACAAACTTCCATAGCCATTTTACCGCAATGCGGGTTGCAGTAAGTAGCATCACTTTCTTTTCATTCGATACTCTATGGGTGATTCCCCCGTATGCTTCTTGAAATACCGTCCCAGATAGGATTGGCTAGGAAAGTTCAAGTGATTCGTTATCTCCTGTACGGTCATTTCCGTGGTACGCAACAATACCTTTGTCTCCAATATGATATGCCGGTCTATAATGGTCTTCGCTGACTCGCCCGTCACTTGCCGAGCTATGGTCGATAAATAACGGGGAGAGATACAAAGCTCGTTCGCATAAAAAGAGACATCTTTCTGGTCGAGATAATGGGTGTGGATACAATTGATAAATTTATGAAAGATCTCCTCCGCTCGATTATAACCGTTTCGCTGATGGCTGGGAAACGCATGCCTAGTCTTATCGTACATATTAAGGAAGAAGCACTGTAACTGGTTCTTCACGATCATGTCTCGATATAAGTTATTCCGATCGTAGTAAATCAGCCAGAACAAACGAATTATGACATTTACGATTTCCCCCTCACTCGAAGAATGGGTATGGCAAGGATTATCTTTAATGAAGCGGAAAAAAGAAGGGTCTAGGCGGAACACCGCCTCTTGAAACATAGATGTCGAAAAAGAGATATACTGTACCTTGAAATTATCGCTACTCTGGTTCAATGTCAAGATTGTTTTCGGGATCAACGAGATAATCGTATTTTGCACGATATCCCACTTGTTTAAATCTACCGAGATATTTGCCGTCCCGCTATAACAATATAGAATCATTCCCTGCCCTATCTTATAAGGACTATCCAACAAGCTTTCTAAGTTGGATTCCCCCATGGTAAATGATTCTTCTTTTCTTAATTTAAATGGATTCATTCGGTTACTTTTTTGTTCGCAAATATAAAGGTTCCTTATCACATAGCGGATCATTCCATCTCAAAATGAACAATCATCGCCTCATTGTGGAAACAATGGTTCGCCGATAAGCGAGTAGCTTTGCATCCGAAAATATAGGTATTAGTTAAGATGAAAAAGCAAAATCGATTGATGAAGACTGCGATCGCCTTATGGTGTATCGTAGCTGTTGGGTGTAAACAAAGCCCTGTAATCCAACAAAGTTCAGGGTATGCGACAATGACTGTATCCACTTCGGAGAAGACTTTGTCCAATAATTACTCGGCGAGTATTCGAGGAAAACAGGATATTGATATTTATCCGCAAGTATCCGGTTTTATTACAAAGCTTTGCGTAGCAGAAGGCGAGAGCGTAAAAAAAGGACAAGTCCTATTTATTATTGATCAAGTTCCTTATCAAGCGGCCTTAAACACCGCCATTGCGAACGTAGAGGCCGCTAAGGCATCTGTAGCGACAGCGCAACTGACCTACGAGAGTAAACAAGAATTGTATAAGAACAAAGTAGTTTCCGAGTTCGACCTAAAGACCGCCTACAACACACTACTCTCGGCAAAAGCCCAATTAGCCCAAGCGGAGGCACAAGAGGTGAACGCCCGTAACAACCTTTCTTACACGGAAGTGAAAAGCCCCTCGAACGGCGTCATCGGAACCCTACCTTATCGTGTAGGCGCATTAGTAAGCGCAAGCCTACCCAAACCGCTCACCACGGTATCGGACAATTCCGAAATGTATGTGTATTTCTCCATGACCGAGAACCAGCTATTGGCCTTGACCCGTCAATACGGCTCGAAAGACAAAGCCTTGGAGAATATGCCCGAGATCGAGCTTCAGTTGAACGATAAATCGCTTTATCCCCAAACGGGAAAGATCGAGACGATCAGCGGCGTTATCGATCAAAACACCGGAACGGTCAGCTTGCGTGCCGCATTCCCGAACGAGGAGCAATTATTGAATAGCGGGGGCTCCGGGAATGTGATCATTCCGGTTACATACGATAACTGCGTCGTAATTCCCCAAGCCGCCACGTTCGAGATCCAAGACCGGGTATTTGTCTTCAAGGTAGTGGACGGCAAGACGCAATCCGCCCCCGTAGAAGTGACCCGTGTGAACGGAGGACAAGAGTATATCGTAAACGCCGGATTGAATAGCGGCGACGTGATCGTAGCCGAAGGCGTAGGTTTATTGCGTGAAGGAACACCGATTGAAGTAAAACAAAATTAAGAACAATGAAAGTTAGCACATTTATAGAACGCCCCGTACTGTCCGCCGTGATTTCCATCACGATTATGGTTGCGGGTATCATCGGGCTTTTCACCTTGCCCGTAGAACAATATCCGGATATCGCCCCTCCTACCGTTATGGTCAGTACGACTTACTTCGGGGCGAATGCCGAGACCATGCAGAAGAGTGTCGTAGCTCCTTTGGAAGAGGCGATCAACGGCGTGGAAGATATGACATACATGACCTCCACGGCTACCAACTCCGGTACCGCCACGATCACGATCTATTTCCAGCAAGGAACCGATCCGGACATGGCTGCCGTAAACGTACAGAACCGTGTATCGAAAGCGACCGGACAATTGCCGGCCGAGGTTACCCAAGTAGGTGTCACGACTTCCAAGCGCCAGACCAGTATGTTACAGATCTTCTCGCTCTATAGCCCGGACGGTTCTTATGACGAGAACTTCCTCAGTAATTACATCAGCATCAACCTAAAACCAGAGATACTCCGTATCTCCGGAGTCGGCGAGTTGATGGTTATGGGTGGCGATTACAGTATGCGTATCTGGATGAAGCCCGACATTATGGCCCAATACAAATTGATCCCCTCGGACGTGACCTCCGTGTTGGCCGAGCAAAATATTGAGTCCGCCACGGGTTCTTTAGGCGAGAACTCGGACGAGACGTATCAGTACACCATGAAATATAGCGGTCGCCTACTTACTCCGGAGGAATTCGGCGAGATCGTGATCCGCTCCACCGAGGATGGAGAGGTATTGAAGCTAAAAGAGATAGCGGACATTGAGTTAGGAAAGGAGAGTTATGCCTATATCGGGCAAACAAACGGTAAGCCGGGTATCTCCTGTATGGTTTTCCAGACAGCCGGATCGAATGCCACGGAGGTGAATAATAAGATCGACGATTTTCTTGAGGAAGCCTCGAAAGACTTCCCGAAAGGTATCGAGGTCGTAAAATTGATGAGTACGAATGATTTCTTGTACGCCTCGATCCATGAGGTTGTAAAAACCTTGATAGAGGCCATTATCCTCGTTATCCTTGTGGTATATGTCTTCTTGCAGGATATCCGTTCCACACTGGTTCCGTTGGTAGCGATCGTAGTTTCCTTGATCGGTACGTTCGCCTTTATGACGGTCGCCGGATTTAGTATTAACTTGATCACTTTATTCGCTTTGGTATTGGTGATCGGTACGGTGGTGGACGATGCGATCGTTGTCGTCGAGGCAGTCCAAGCTCGGTTCGACGTTGGATATAAGTCCTCTTATATGGCTAGTATGGACGCGATGAAAGGATTGACATCCGCCATCGTCTCTACTTCATTGGTATTTATGGGCGTGTTTATCCCGGTATCGTTTATGAGCGGTACGTCCGGTACGTTTTATACGCAGTTCGGCTTGACGATGGCAGCGGCCGTAGGTATCTCTACCATTAACGCATTAACGTTAAGCCCGGCGCTTTGCGCTATCTTATTGAAGCCTTACATCAACGAGGACGGCACCCAAAAGAATAACTTCGCCGCCCGCTTCCGTAAGGCGTTCAACGCCGCGTTCGATTCGATGATCGCGAAATATAAGCATGGGGTATTGTTCTTTATCAAACGGAGATGGCTGGCTTGGTCGCTGTTGGCATGCTCCATCGTATTACTTATCGTCTTGATGAACACGACAAAATCCAGCTTGGTGCCCGATGAGGATCAAGGTACGGTCTTTGTCAACGTAAGTACGGCCTCCGGAAGCTCCTTGGCTACGACTAACAAGATCATGACGAATATCGAGCAACGGATCAACCAGATTCCACAGCTTCAATCTTATTCCAAGGTTTCCGGTTATGGTTTGCTGGCCGGACAAGGTAGCTCTTTCGGTATGTTCATCTTGAAACTAAAACATTGGGATGAGCGCCCGGACAAGGAAGATAACGTACAAGCCGTGATCGGACAGGTATATGGCCGTACGGCAGATATCAAGGACGCTACGATTTTCGCCATCGCCCCGGCCATGATCCCCGGATATGGTATGGGTAACGCATTGGAAATGCATACGCAAGACAAGGCCGGTGGAGACTTAACGACCTTCTTTAACACGACCCAGCAATATCTCGCCGCCTTGCGTGAACGGCCCGAGATCGCTACGGCTTACTCTACCTTCGATATCAAGTACCCGCAATGGCGCGTGGATGTGGACGCAGCGAAATGCAAACGGGCCGGAATCACTCCGGATGCTGTTCTATCAACCCTTTCCGGTTATTACGGAGGGCAATATGTGTCGAATATCAACCGTTTCTCGAAGGTGTATAAGGTGATGATACAGTCCGATCCTAAATATCGTCTGGATGAGGCCTCCTTGAATAATACGTTCGTACGCATGTCGAACGGCGAGATGGCACCGCTTAGTCAGTTTATCACCTTGACCAAGGTATACGGTGCCGAATCTCTAGCCCGTTTCAACATGTATAATTCGATCGCCGTCAATGCCGTACCGGCCAATGGATATAGCTCCGGGGATGCTATCAAGGCGGTAAAAGAGACAGCGGCCACTTCGCTCCCGAAAGGGTATGGCTACGACTTCGGTAGTATCACCCGTGAGGAGAACCAGCAGAGTAATACGACCATTATCATCTTCGGTATCTGTATCTTGATGATTTATTTGATCCTAAGTGCCTTGTACGAGAGTTTCCTTGTTCCTTTCGCCGTGATTCTTTCCGTACCGATGGGTTTGATGGGTAGTTTCTTGTTCGCTAAGTTCATGGGATTGGAGAATAACATTTATCTGCAAACCGGTTTGATCATGTTGATCGGATTGTTGGCGAAGACCGCCATCTTATTGACAGAGTACGCTACCCAACGCCGCCTGTCCGGTATGAGCCTGACTTCAGCCGCTCTTAGCGCGGCAAAGGTTCGTCTGCGCCCGATCTTGATGACCGCTCTTACGATGATATTCGGTTTGCTGCCATTGATCGTTTCCAACGGCGTAGGCGCTAATGGAAACCGCTCGTTGGGAACCGGTGCCGTTGGCGGTATGTTGATCGGTACATTGGCTTTGTTATTTATCGTGCCTTGCTTATTCATCACGTTCCAATACCTGCAAGAGAAACTACGCCCGATCCAATTCGAGCGTTCCCTTGATTGGCAGGTGCAAGAAGAGGTAAAAGAGGCCGCCGAAGAAAGAAAAGAATATTTAGATAGCAAGAAATAATCTATCCAGTTGTATATATATAATGTATATGAAGAATAACATCATACTCTTTGCCGTAGCGACGCTAGCGTTGAATAGCTGCGGCATTTACAAGAAATACGAGCCTGTCGCCACCCTCCCGGAGAATCTATATCGGGAGGAGATAGCCCCGGCAGATACCTTCTCCATCGGGAATATCAGTTGGCGGGACCTATTCACCGATCCGGCCTTGCAATCCTTGATCGAACGAGGATTAGCCAATAATACAGATCTGCGGATCGCCCATCTAAAGGTACAAGAAGCCGAGGCGGCGTTAATGACCTCCCGTCGCTCTCCCTAGATCCACAGGGCACGACAAGTAGCTTTGATAAGGCGAAAGCGTCGTGGACATACAACGTCCCGGTATCGGCCAGTTGGGAGATCGATATCTTCGGCCGGCTGACAAACGCCAAACGACAAGCGAAAGCCGCCTTGTCGCAAAGCCAAGCGTATAGCCAAGCCGTACAAACACAACTGATCGCCAATATCGCCAACCTGTATTACACCTTATTGATGCTGGACCGGCAATACGAGATCACGACAGAAACCGCCGTGAAATGGCTAGAAAGCCTTCGTACCACCCAAGCATTAATGGCAGCCGGCATGACTACCGAGGCGGCCGTATCGCAAACCGAGGCTACTTGCTACTCCATCGAGACCTCTGTTAAAGATCTGGGACAGACCATCCGGGAGACCGAGAATACGCTTGCCGTCTTATTGGGAGAGACACCTCAGGATATTGAGCGAGGAAGGTTGGAAGACCAATCCTTAACCCCGGATCTGGCTATCGGTATCCCGGTACAGATGCTCTCGAACCGTCCGGATGTACGTAGCGCCGAGTACGCATTGGCGCAAGCGTTCTACGGGACAGCCTCCGCACGCTCCAATTTTTATCCCTCGCTACGTCTTAGCGGCAGCGCGGGGTGGACAAACAGCGCAGGTAGTTACATCGTAAATCCGGGTAAACTATTACTATCGGCGGTCGGCTCCCTCACGCAACCGCTATTTAACAAAGGAGCGAATATCGCCCAATTGAAAATAGCGAAAGCGCAGCAAGAAGAGGCCAAGCTCACTTTCCAACAAACCGTGCTCAACGCCGGAAAAGAGGTGAACGACGCACTTACCCAAGCCCAGACCGCAAAGGGAAAGATCGACTTGCGTACACACCAAATCGAATCGCTTGAAGATGCCGTCCGTAGCACCCAATTGCTGATGACGCATGGAAACACCACTTATCTGGAAGTGCTCACGGCACAGCAAACCCTGCTCAGCGCCCAGCTCTCCCAAGTAACGGATCGTTTTGACGAGCTTCAAGCCACCGTAAACCTCTACCAAGCCTTAGGAGGAGGCAGACATTAAAGATAGTCCTTTCAGACTTGTATATAATTATGATTGTAACCTCCTTTTGTGCGTGACGCATAGAAGGAGGTAAAAAAATACCCGGTTTATGGTATATGCCGTAAACAATCCATCCACTATCTTTGTCATATAAATAAAAGAATCCAGAAACAACAAAATTCATTTGTATATGGCAAGAATAGCAAGACAACTGACCGACCTTGTCGGCAACACTCCCCTGTTGGAGTTCTCTAATTTCAACGCGAGCAAGGGCCTTAAAGCCCAAGTAATCGGCAAGCTGGAATATTTCAACCCGGCTGGTAGCGTAAAAGACCGCATCGCCTTGGCGATGATCGAGGACGCCGAGGCTAAAGGCTTGTTGAAACCCGGCGCTACCATTATCGAACCGACCAGCGGTAATACCGGAGTCGGACTTGCTTTTGTCTCCGCCTCGAAAGGCTACAAATTAATCCTGACCATGCCGGATACCATGAGTGCCGAGCGTCGTAATTTATTGAAAGCGTTAGGTGCCCGACTCGTCCTCACCCCCGGGGCGGAAGGCATGAAAGGAGCCATCGCCAAAGCGGAGGAACTGCGTGACGCGACTCCCGGTTCCATCATCCTACAACAATTCGAGAATCCCGCTAACCCGGCCGTACATATCCGTACGACCGCCGAAGAGATCTGGCGTGATACGGATGGTAAAGTCGATCTGTTTGTAGCCGGCGTAGGAACCGGAGGCACGGTCAGCGGTGTCGGTGCCGGATTGAAAGCTCACAACCCGAACGTACAAATCGTAGCGGTAGAGCCTAGCGATTCACCGGTACTTTCCGGAGGCAAGCCCGGCCCGCACAAGATACAGGGCATCGGAGCCGGCTTTATCCCCAAGACCTACAACGGGGAGGTAGTTGACAAGATCCTGCAAGTAACGAACGATGACGCTATCCGTACCAGCCGGGAACTGGCCGGGAAGGAAGGGTTGCTGGTAGGAATATCTTCCGGCGCCGCTGTATACGCCGCCGTGGAACTAGCTAAACTTCCGGAGAATGAGGGAAAAACGATCGTGGCGTTGCTTCCGGACACAGGAGAAAGGTATCTCTCCACGGTTCTATATGCTTTCGAGGAATATCCTCTATAGGCTTTTATCGGTTTATCTGATGTCATAGAATCTGAGTCGAAAACACTATAGTGTTTGTGGATAAACACAATAGTATTCAGACTAAAACACTACTGTATTCGTGCACAAATACAGTAGTGTTTTTTACAGATTACAAGAGCCCTTTCGTACTCGGTAGCTCAAACCGATAAATATCTCGTCGGATCGCCATCTTGATCGAGCGGGCCAAAGCCTTGAAGATACCTTCTATCTTATGATGCTCGTTCGTACCCTCGGCACGGATATTCAAATTCATGCGGGCAGCGTCGCTCAAGCTCTTGAAGAAATGGAGGAACATCTCCGTAGGCATATCCCCTACTTTCTCACGGTGGAACTCAGCGTCCCAAACCAACCAAGGACGGCCACCGAAATCCAGCGCCACGCTACACAAGCAATCGTCCATCGGAAGGCAATACCCATAACGCTCGATCCCTCGCTTATCACCCAGCGCTTTCAGCATGGCCTCGCCAAGGGCGATCGCCGTGTCCTCTATCGTATGATGCTCGTCGACTTCCAGGTCGCCTTTTACCCGTACCGTCAGGTCCGTACCAGAATGCTTACCGATCTGGTCTAACATATGATCGAAGAAACCAAGCCCGGTAGAGATCGATGTCTTTCCGGTTCCATCCAGATTCCAGTCCACATAAATATCCGTCTCCTTCGTGGCACGCCGTACGACCGCACGACGCTCACCAGCAAACAGATACTCGGTGATTTTATCCCAATCATCCGTGATATAGGCGGGAGACAATGAGGTAGCGTAAGCCGCCAACTCACTCTCTGCTCCCTCCTCCGGGCGCAACCAGATACCTTTAGCGCCCAGATTATGGGCCAACTCCATATCCGTAAGGCGGTCCCCGATCACGAAACTATTCTCCAGATCGTATTCACCTGTCATATATTTCGTAAGCATTCCTGTACGAGGCTTACGATTCGGGGAATTATCCTCGGGAAAGGAAGGATCGATCAATATATCATCAAACACGATCCCCTCGCCTTCCAGCGTTTTTAGCATCAAGTTATGGGCAGGCCAGAAAGTCTCCTCCGGGAAAGAGGGCGTACCCAGCCCGTCTTGGTTGGAGACCATCACGAACTCGAAATCCAACCGCTCGCGAATAAAATAGAGGTTACGCATCACCTTCGGGACAAACTCCAGTTTATCCAAGCTATCCAATTGATAATCTACGGGCGGCTCTTTTACAAGCGTGCCGTCTCGATCGATAAACAACGCTCTTTTCCTCGTGCTCATAATTTCATGTTTTTCATCGCGTTCAATAAGCTATCATTCTCTTTTGGCGTACCGATCGTAATACGAAGGCAACCCCGGCATTTCTGCACGTTGCTACGGTTACGCACTACGATCCCTTTCTTCACGAGCCCATTATACATGGCATCCGCCTTGGCGACATTCACCAACAAGAAATTAGCGTCCGAAGGATATACTTGATAGGAGAAAGGAGGCTCGGACAGGATCTTCTCCAACCGGTTACGCTCCGTGAGGATCTCGTTCACTTGGTGCTTCATGGTCGCCTCGTCGTTCAAGAGCTCCAAAGCTTTCTCCTGTGTAAGCTGGTTGACGTTATACGGATATTTGATCTTATTCAAGACACCGATAATCTCCGGAGAGGCAAATGCCATACCCAAACGAATACCCGCCGCTCCCCACGCTTTCGACAAGGTTTGAAGAACGATCAGGTTTGGGAATCCCGATAATTCCTTTAAGAAAGAGGGATAAGCGGAGAAGTCGATATAAGCCTCATCAATCACCACGATTCCTTCATAATTCTTCAATATCTTATAGATCGAGCCACGATCCAGGCTATTGCCACTGGGGTTATTCGGGGAACATAGGAAGATCACTTTAGTCCACTCGTCCGCCGATTCCAACACTCGGTCAGCGTCCAAGTCGAAATTCTCGTCCAAAGAGACCTTGCGACATTCCACGTTATTTACATTCGCTGCCACCTCATACATACCATACGACGGCGAGATCGTCACCACACTATCCAACCCCGGCTCGCAAAAGGCACGGATCACCAGATCGATGGCCTCGTCACTACCATTGCCCAAAAAGATCGAGTTACGATCCACGCCTTTCAGCACGGCCAGACGATCCTTCAATTTCCACTGCAAGGGATCGGGATAACGGTTATACGGCACATTCCACGGATTCTCATTCGCGTCCAGAAAAACGGAGGCATCCCCATGAAACTCATCACGTGCGGATGAATACGGTTTCAAATTCCAGACATTCGGTCTTACTAAATCTTTCAGGTCTTTCATATCGTGTTCAATCTAATTGTTACTGCGTTGCGGTGAGCATCCAGATGCTCGTTGGCCGCCATGGTTTGGATCGTGCTACCCAAGGCACGGATACCATCGGAAGAGATCTCTTGGAAAGTGATCTTCTTGATGAAACTATCCAAGTTTACGCCGCTATATGCCTTGGCATAACCGTTGGTCGGCAAGGTATGATTCGTGCCGGAAGCATAATCACCAGCGCTTTCCGGAGTATATGGACCCATAAAGACACTGCCGGCGTTCTCGATTCGCTCCGCGATAGCGGTGTAATCCGCTGTTTGGATAATCAAGTGCTCGGGAGCGTATTGATTCGTGAAGTCCACGACTTCCCGCGAATCTTTCAATACGATGATACGGCTGTGCGCTAACGATTTCTCGGTAATCTCCTTTCGGGGCAAACGATCGAGTTGCTCTTGGATGGCACGGGCCACGGGTTCCACGATCGTTTCCGAAGCGGTTACGAGGATCGCTTGGCTATCCACCCCATGCTCGGCCTGCGAGAGGAAATCGGCGGCGATAAAATCGGGATTTGCTGTCTCGTCTGCGATCACCTCTACCTCGGATGGTCCGGCGGGCATATCGATAGCGACCTCTTTCAGGCTTACTAATTGCTTCGCCGCCGTCACGTATTGATTACCGGGGCCAAAGATCTTATACACCTTGGGGACCGATTCCGTCCCATAGGCCATCGCCGCTATCGCTTGGATTCCTCCAGCCTTGAATATCTTACTTACACCCGCGACCTCCGCGGCGAACAGGATAGCGGGATGTACTTTCCCTTCCCGGTTCGGTGGCGTACATAATACGATCTCCTTGCATCCGGCGATACGTGCGGGCACTGCCAACATCAATACCGTGGAAAACAAAGGCGCCGTTCCGCCCGGAATATATAAACCGACTTTCTCGATCGCTACCGCTTTCTGCCAACAAGTGACTCCCGGGGTAGTCTCCACTTTCTTTCCCTCGAAACGTTGTGAGGCGTGGAACTTCTCGATATTCGCCTTTGCCGTACGAATCGCCTGTTTCAAGTCCTCAGCGACCAAGGCATCCGCTTCCCGCATCTCCTCTTCCGAGACTTGAAGGGAAGAAAGGAGCACTTTATCAAACTTTTCCTCATACGCTTTTACGGCAGTGTCACCCTGCTCGCGTACCTCGTCCAATACCGTACGGACCGTATCGAACAAGGTGGTTACATCTAATGCGGGACGTTTGATTAGTGAGCTCCATTCCTCACGTCCGGGATATTTTATAATCTCCATATTATACAATCATTTTCTCGATCGGAAGCACTAAGATACCTTCAGCCCCCAATGATTTTAGTTTACCAATAATTTCCCAGAAATGCTTCTCGGCGATCACGGATTGAACAGAGACCCATTCATCGTTTGCCAAAGGCGTTATGGTCGGGCTCTTCATACCGGGAAGCACCTCGATAATCTCATCCAGCTTTTCTTTCGGAGCGTTCAGCAACACGTACTTCTTGCCCTCGGCGACTTGAATCGCCTCAAAGCGGAATAGAAGCTCATCCAAGATCTCCAGTTTCTCTTTGGATAGATTATTGTTAGCGATCAATAAAGCCTCACAAGGAAGGACTACCTCCACTTCTCTCAATTGATTGCTTACCAAAGTACTACCGGAGCTTACGATATCAAAGATAGCGTCCGCCAAACCAATGCCCGGGGCGATTTCCACAGAGCCGCTGATTACATGAATATCCGCCTTCACGCCTCTCTCCTCTAAGAAAGACCGTAGGATCACGGGATAGGAAGTAGCGATCGTTTTTCCCTCAAACCACTCAGCCCCCTTATATTCCTCATCTTTGGGGATCGCTAAGGATAGACGGCACTTGCTAAAGCCCAGACGCTTGATCAATTTCGCCTCTTGCCCTTTCTCCACGTACTCGTTCTCTCCGACAATACCAATATCCGCCACACCGTTAGCCACAGACTGAGGAATATCATCATCACGAAGGAATAATACCTCTACCGGAAAACCTTTTGCCGATAATAACAGAATGCGTTTACCCCTGTTTAGTTTAATACCCGCTTCTTCAAGCAACATCATGGTCTCGTCGTACAGACGGCCCTTCGATTGTACCGCAATTCTCAACATAACTATATCTTATTTTTATATTATAAATATCAACAAAAAAGGCTTACCGCAAAACGGCAAGCCTTTATCTTTTTATCATGAGTACATACATACCATTCAGCCCACCGAACTATCGCCCGCTGTAATGATGATGGTGATGTAATGTAGTCGTTATTTTCATTTCTTTTGTTATTTACGTCGCAAAGTTACAATAATAATTGAAAGAACAAATATTTCTGACAAAATATTATCACAATATCTATATTACTTCAATCCGTTCTTACGGAGCAACTATTCTATCTCTTTCAAGCTTATAGATTCACGTTCTGCTTTGTCGTAGATGTAGAGCAAGTTGATCTCTGTCTCATCGATGGCTACCACTACCGTAAAAGAGATAACCCTTGCCCCACCGCTTTTGCCTCGTCCTTTGGAAGAGATACGCATACGGATTTTACGAAGGCCGTTGCCGAGATCGGTCCCGATCTGGGGATTCGCATAGATCTCTTCCTGAAACTCTATCAAATCCGATTTCAATGAAGGATAACGTTTGCTCAAGCGTTTTACCTCTTTTTCAAACGACTTGTCAAATACTATGCTATAATTCATTGATAAGTTCTTCTAAGTGTTTCGCTCTTTTTCCACTACGCTTACGCTCTTGCATCTCTTTCAGCCCGGCATCAATCCCTGCCAAGATTTCTTCCTTGCTAATATATTCCGTTTCTTCCTCTTCGGCTTTTGTCCTAATTTTATTGTTCAGCTTTTTCAGATAGTTCTTCACACGGTTGAGCGTGTCTTTATCATCGATGCTTAACAATTCTTCGACCAAATCCATCTTTAGGCATTTTAGTTCCATTGCCGTCATACAAATACTCCTTTCTTATTAATTCGTTCTCAAGGACAAAGATAATGATTTACTTTAATACAAATGACTCGCTTGCTGCTTAATCTTATTGGAAAGCATCAAGGGGAAGTCCGGATGCGCGGTAAAAAACGCATCAACTTCTTCCCGAGCTTCCTTCGATGTATGGGCGGAAAGCAAGGAGCGAACCCAAGCGGTGGGGAAAAAGATATCGCCAGTCCGCTGTACTTCCGGCATCGCTTCCAAGGCCGGACGGATATAAGCGACCGACTCTTGTTCTCGTAGGCGATGGTTCAAATTAGCGAGAGCGGAAGAGGCCCATGGCTCCACCCTACGATTCCCGGCGATCAACAAGGAAGCGAAGACACTGTCACGTTCCGCCTTGCGGGGCGAGACGGATGGGGAGATAAATTGATACTCCTTCTTCCGGTCCGGATTCTGTATGCGGGACAATTGCGTGGCGATAATCTTATCCGCTTTTTCCGGCAAATGTATCGCCAACATATAGGATAAGCCAATATAATCACTCTCGCTCAACGTACAATCTTTCGGAGCTTTCCGTTCCTGCCATAACGTATACAGACGTTGTACCGCCTCCTCTGAATCCGCTATCGAACGATACAAACGAAACGCCTGCAAGCGATGTTGGGATACGGGATTCGTTGTCACGATCTTCCACAAGACCTGTTCCAACGGACGAGAATCCGACGGGAATATCCGCTGGCAATCTCCTAAATAGCTTAAAGCCATCGAGAACAATAAAGAATTAGACTCATTCGGTAAATACGCTAACATCTCTTCACGGAACCCTTGCGGAGAAATCGTTTTCCAACGAAGATTCTCATAAAGGGTAATCAGCAAAGATCCCTTCAACACCTCATCTTCCGATGAGCGAAGCACAGACCATAGACCGGAAGACTCCCCCTCTGTTATTTTAAAGAAGCCATAACCACGCCCATTTATATTCGGAAGAATGACACAATTTCCATTCGGAAGAAAACTTAATTTCATTCGGAAGGAATCAGAGTTTCCTTCGAGAGAAACCGGGATTTCTTCCGAATCCGTTCCACAGATCACCCGATAGGTTAATTCTTGCGGCCATTTTAAACCCCGGCCCAACGGATCACGCTGCTCTACGACCAACTCGCCGTCCTTAACCGAAGCCGTAATCTCCGGCATACCCTTCTGATTTACCCACACCTCACTCCAAGCGGCCAGATCCTCTTCCGTATATTTATTCAAGATACGGATCAAGCCCTCCCACGTAGCGTTCCCATACGCATAAGTAGTCAAGTACTCACGGATTCCCTGCTGGAAAGCCTCTTCTCCCAGAACACGTACCAACATTTCCATAACCACGGGAGATTTATCATAGATGATATTTCCATATACCAAACCGGCGTTCCGCAAATTATCCAAATCTTGCTTGATCGGATTCGCACCTGACGTACGGTCTTCCGAATAAGATGCGGGAATATAATCCCGAATAAAATTCAACCGGTGATTCACGTCCGGATATAAAGGTTCTACGATACGGGAAGCGAAATAATTAGCGAAAACCTCTTTTGTCCATACATCATCAAACCATTTCATCGTTACATAATCGCCAAACCACATATGAGAGGTTTCATGCGCGATCAAGGAACTCCGACTCAATCGCTCATTTAAGGTAGGATGCTCATCCAGAAACATCCGGCGATCCGTATATAAAGTAGCACCCGTATGTTCCATACCCCCATATTGGAAACCGGGTAAGATAATCACGTCATATTTAGCGAAAGGATAAGGAATACCAGTAAAGTCTTCCTGCCATTCCAACGCATCGAACACCTCGTCGGCGATGGCTGGGCATTGAGCGATCTTTTTCGGATCCGTCTCCCGATGATAAATAGAGATATCCCGTCCGTTCCGGGAATAAACCTCCCGAGTCAGTTCACCGGCCACGAATGAGAACAGGTAGGTACTAAGCGGTTCCGTCTCCTTGAAAGAAATACGATTCCGACCGGAGACGCTCGTACTATCCGTTTGTGTGATAGCGCCATTCGCCACGGCCTGCCAAGTGGAAGGAACTTCCAAGGTCAAGGTAAAAAACGACTTCATATCCGGCTGGTCAAAACAAGGGAATACCGTACGTGCCCGGTCCGGAACCAATAACGTATACAGGAACTCATCCCGTCGATTCAAGGATTGATCCGCCGGAGTAAAAGTGATCGCTACCCGGTTCTCTCCCACCGCTACCCAATCTGAGGCAATCACGATATGCTCATCTTTCACTTCATAGGGAATATCTCCTCCGTTCAAGGTTACGGAGGTCACTTGCTCCGGTTCTCCGCGGAAATCAATAATAAGCGGCTGTTTCTCGTCTAATCGCAAGGATAGCTCCACTTTTCCCCGGATCGCCTCGTCACGAGATTCCGGGATCGAGAAGAAAAGATTATAACGGACATTTGAGAAATGCTCCTTCCGGAATTGAGCTAGCTCAAGGCTCACACCGGGCCGGGACAAACCGGCCTCATCTTGTTTAACAGAGCTACAAGCAACCAGACCGGACAGTACGCAAGCTCCGATAAATACCTTTAGATTCATATCTCGTAATTATTCTCTTAAGTATTCTGCTATACCCATAAAATTTCGTTCCAACAAATACATCTGGCTAGCCATAAAAGTGAAAAAATCTCCCCAATGCGCTCTCCGATGCAAATCCAATCCTTCTTTTGCTACATAGATACGGGCCACTTGTCGGCCATTCTCACGGACAAAACAAATATCCCAGATCAAGCCTTCGGGAAAATCCTGTTCCAACGTCTCTTTATACCAAGTCAGGCGCTCAAACATTTCCAGACGTAAATCCTCGCTACGGTGGTTTACCTCAAGAATAACGTAAGCCCCTTGGCGGTTCGCGTCGAATTTCAACTCAACGCCCTTTACCTTCGTATCATATAATGTCCAAATTTTCTTACGCCCCCGCAAATAGGGTTGCACCTCACAAAAAGCGGCGAAGCTTTCCCAAAACTCCAATTTGAGATTCTTCAGTTCCTCCTTACTATACATTACCTATAAATGTCTTTCTTTGTTACCTTAACGATCTGTCCGAATTTAGAGAGTTTCTCCATATCCATACTCTTTGAATTACCGACTATCGCATATATCATTAAATGATCTTGTATATTCTCCCTATAAAAACGAAGGATATCCTCCATAGTCATCCGATCGATAACCTCCAGATAATCCTTGTTCGGATCGCTCTCGTACCCTTCACGCCGGAAACCGGCGATCTTCAAGGAAAGGGAGCGACTAGTAGGATATTCATTATTCACCCAATTACGAATCGTCTGCTTCACCGACTCCACCCGTTCCGGACGTTCCGGCATATCATGCACCAGATTCTCCAACACTTCCATCGCATCGATCATCTTATCCGTCTGTGTAGCCAATTTCATCACGAAACTAGCAGGCTTCTCCGATCGATTCAAAGGAGGATGTTTCAAACGGGCATTTACTTGATAAGCGAACGAACGAAACTCACGGATCTCCTGAAACATCAAGGATGACATATCCCCTCCGAAATAAGCGCTAAACAACCGGGAAATAGGACGATCTTCCTTAGCCTTCAACGGATCGATATACATATAGGCATAGATTATGCTTTGCGTGACATCCTCCATGTCCATGAAAAAGACAGTCGGCTTATCATACGTCATAAGATCACGGATATAGGGAGAGTTCGATGGAATACTTACCTCCTCCAAGGGTAAATGCTGCTTGATCTGCCGGGCGGCCTCCTCCGTAGACAATGTACCACAATAATGCAGGTTACAAGCGACCGAACGTACCTTACTGAAGGTGTCCAGCAACATCTTTCCTTTTAGTTTTTTGATTTCAGCGAACGATAATTTGGTCAAATAACGGGATTGCTCCCCAAATTTGACTTTCTCTAACAGCATATCGGCTACGTTCTCGCTGGAATTGAACAACGATTTCTCCGTTACCTTCGCCTCGTCCACAATCTGCCGTAACTTCTTGTCATCTGGCTTGGCGTGCCGCAAGAAATCGCCGACCAAAGCCATTGTTTGGGTAAAATGCCCATCAAAACCATTCACCACCACCAGAAACTCAGAATCCGTGGAATCAAAAGTCAATGTACTACCAAGTTCCTGCAATTTACCCCGAAAGACCTCAAAAGACATCGATTCCGTCGCTACGAAAGGTAGATAAGCGGACAATTTATCAAGATCACGAAGCTCCAACTGCCCCACTCCATAAGATAGTGTCAGCGAGAATATATCATTTACGGAATTATGAGTCTTATACAACGTGACAAGCGGACGCAAGGATACGACCTCGGCGTCTTTCTCAAAATCGAGAAAATGCGGTTTCAATTCTTGTACGGGTATCTTTTCCAGACGTTCCACATAAGCGGAGGAAGCATCGGAGTTCTTCGGTATAATCGGTGAATAATCCGGCTTGGGTAAGATCGTTTTTGGATAGCGTCCGGTCTTCTTCGTGACGTACATATAATTCTCCGTAAAATATTTCTTGGCGACCTCAATCACGTCTTCTCTCGACAAGGCATCGATACGGGTAACCTCATCCAAATAATCCTGCCAGCTTTTCCCTTGAGAGAAAATACGCATCATCACCTCGGCCCTTGAGTTTATGTCTTCCAATTTGGAGGCATATTCACGTTTCTGTTCCAATTTCAAGCTTTGGAACATCTCATCGCTAAAATCCCCCTCCTTAATACGGTTGATTTGTTTCCATACTAATTTCTCGGCTGCCGCATAGGTCTGGAAAAAGAACTTCGGAAATACCAACAAACCTAATATTCCAGCCTCATTCATACTTTGGTTAACCGCCATCGCACCCATCACCTTATGATCTACCGTCAGCTTATCCAAAAATCCCGTACCATTGGAGTTATTCAATAAAGATACGGCGATATTGAGCGCAACTTGATCCGGATGATTCGCAGGAACTCCCCGGAATCCCAATGCCATAATTTTCACGAAAGGCATAGGAATACGTACGCTCACTTTTTCCCGCCCCTCGAATGGTGGAAGCGCAACGATATCCCGGTGGGGCGGCTTCCCTTTTCGTATCCGTGAAAAAGTAGATTCCAAGATTGGCAAGACCTCCTCCGTATCGAAATCCCCGCTTAAGATCAATCCCATATTGGAAGCGACATAGTATTTCTCGAAGAACCGGCGCATCTCCGAAAGACGGGGATTCTTCAAGTTCTCCGCACTTCCGATAATCGGATACGCATACGGATGCGGATAGAAATAACGCTCTGTCAATTTCTCGATGGCGACGCTAGCCATCGTGTCCCCATACATGTTCTTTTCCTCATAGACCGTCTCCAGCTCACTCTGGAAAAGACGAAATACGGGATTTACCAAACGCTCACTATTGATCTCGGCCCATTGGGAGATATATTGCGGAGAGAATGTATTGAAATATAATGTATAGTCGTAAGAAGTCCCGGCATTCAACTTCGTACCACCGAAACGAGAGATCAACCGGTCGAACTCATTCGGTATTACATACTCAGCGGCACGTACGCTCAGGTCGTTAATGATTTGCTGCAAATGGGCACGCATATTAGGATCCTCGGTATCCGCCAAAGCGTCATATTTCTCGGCGATAATGTCCAGCAAGACTTTCTCGGACTCATAGTCGATCGTCCCGATCTTATCCGTTCCTTTAAACATCATATGCTCGAAATAATGCGCGATACCTGTGTTAGGGGAATCTTTAGCTCCGGCTTTTACAACTACGGCTCCGAATATCTTAGGTTGGCTATGGTCCTCATTCAACCATACCGTCAAATCATTACTTAATTTATGCTCTCGTACCTGTAGAAAATCTGAGGTTGACAACAGAGATCTCATGGAATCCATTTAAGTTTATATTATTTCACAAAGATACATTTTTCAATTGGATTAATACGCTTACATTTACAAGCAATCTTAACAAAAGGGCAAATTTAACGTAGGATTGAACCTATTTTTAAGAGTAGTGTTATATCAAAAAACGATTATTATGATAAATTTAGGTAGTTGGATGAACAAAGTCCTCACCGGATGGGGTGTAGACGAGAAAATAGCGAACACATTTGACGAGGCGATCATCGCCATCTTACTAGTGGCGGTCGCTATCGGATTGGATTATTTATGCCAAGCCATTTTTGTCGGAGGGGTACGTAGTATCGTTAAGCATACGCATTATAAATGGGATACGTTATTAATTAAACGTAAGGTCGTACATTATCTCGTACATACGATTCCCGGCATTTTAGTATATGCTTTGCTCCCGATGGCTTTTATCCGAGGAAAGGAATTATTATTCATTTCCCAGAAGATTTGCGCGGTCTATATCATATTTTCCCTGCTGTTAGCGCTCAACGGTCTTCTCTTAATGATGTTGGATTTGTTTAACCAACAGGAGAAAATGAAAAACAGGCCGATGAAAGGTTTTATACAAGTATTACAAGTGCTTGTTTTCTTCGTTGGCGGCATTGTCATTATAGCGATTCTCGTCAATAAATCCCCGGCTACCCTTTTCGCCGGATTAGGTGCGTCGGCAGCTATTCTTATGTTGGTATTTAAAGATAGCATATTAGGTTTCGTGGCGGGTATACAGCTTTCGGCGAATGATATGTTGCGCCCCGGCGACTGGATCACGATGCCTTCTGCCAACGCGAACGGTATTGTTCAAGAAATAACCCTAAACACCGTGAAAGTTCAGAACTTCGATAATACGATCTCGACAATCCCACCTTATAATCTAGTGAATAGTTCTTTCCAAAACTGGCGCGGGATGGTTGAGTCTGGAGGACGTAGGGTCATGAAGTCCATTTATCTCGATTTGAATACGATCAAGTTCTGTACACCGGAGATGCTAGATACCTTCCGCAAGGAAATTCCTTTATTAGCGGATTACCAACCGGATAAGGATGTAGTACCTACAAACTCCCAAGTATTCCGTGTATATGTAGAGCGTTATCTGACAAGTCTTCCTGTCGTAAATCAAGATTTGGATTTAATTATCAGTCAACTTCAATCCACGGAATATGGTGTTCCCATCCAGATTTATTTCTTCTCCCGAAATAAAGTATGGAAAGAATATGAACGGATCCAGTCGGATATATTCGATCATTTCTTCGCTATGATTCCTAAATTTGAATTGAAAGTATATCAATATTCAGACTAAAGTACGTGTTCGAATTATTTTTCCTATCTTCGTCTCCGGATTGTCTACTTAAAGTTTAAAATCGTATTTATGAGCAAGATACAAGAATGGGTATATAATTTATTAGTTCAAATTGGGTTGATAAGCGAAAATTCCAGTTACCTAGACAATATAGTGATCTTATTACTTATTATAGCCGTCACCGTTGGGATCGATTATAGTTGCCGGTATATTTTCCTAGGTATGTTCAAACGATTAGCGAGGAAGACGAAAAATCAACTGGACGATTTAATCGTGGATCGTAAGATCATCAATAAGATGATGCATATGATCCCGGCCATATTGATTTATATATTGTTACCATTCGCCTTCTCAGCCGAAGAGACACCGAAGATTTTAATATTGCTCCAAAAACTTTGTCAGATTTATATCATAGCGGTTTCTTTAAGGTTTATAAACGCTTCCTTAAATCTGATCCACGAGATCTATAATAAAAAAGATTCCTTTAAGAACAAGCCGTTAAAAGGCTTCATACAGATCTTGCAGGTTACGGTTTTCTTTATTGGAGTGATATTGATTATCAGTATTCTTATCAATAAATCCCCGGTTTCTTTACTGGCCGGATTGGGTGCGTCTGCCGCTATCTTGATGTTGGTCTTTAAGGATACGATCTTAGGTTTCGTTGCCGGCATCCAATTATCCGCCAATGATATGCTCCGGGCCGGGGACTGGATCACGATGAGTAAATATGGTGCGGACGGCACGGTTATCGAGGTGACATTGAACGCCGTGAAAGTAAGAAACTTTGACAATACCATTACGACCATCCCTCCTTACGCCTTAGTAAGCGACGCTTTCCAAAACTGGAGAGGTATGAGCGAATCCCCGGGTCGTCGTATCAAGCGCTCTATCAATATCGATATGAACAGCGTACATTTTTGTACCCCGGAAATGCTAGAGAAATTTCGTAAGATCTCTCTTATCACGGATTACATCGACGGAAAAGAACAGGAATTAGATGAATACAATGAAGAGCATCATATCGACAGTTCCATTTGGGTGAACGGACGTAGACAAACAAATCTGGGTGTCTTCCGTGCTTATCTCGTACGTTACCTAAGAAGTCTCCCGGAGGTAAGTAAGGAATTAGTCTGCATGGTAAGGCATCTACAACCGACTGATACAGGTATTCCCATCGAACTTTATTGCTTCTCATCCAATAAGGTATGGGTCGAATACGAAGGAATCCAAGCGGATATATTCGACCATGTACTTGCGGTAATACCGGAGTTCGGACTAAGCGTATTCCAAAATGTATCCGGGGCGGATTTGAGGAATATCATCATCAAACTTCCCGCCGGCTCACAACCCCCAGAGTAAATGAATTCATTTAAGTCTTACGGCTCACGCAAGACTTAAATGTCACAACCGTTTGATAAATCTGGCGGGATTCCCCCCTACAACGGTATTAGATAGGAACACACTAAGATGTCAAAAAAATATCTTAGGTGCATCGGCTGACGATCCTAAGATACTTCAGTAATGAACCTAAGATACTTTGCCTATGAAATCAGTATCGGCGTAGCCTTACGGCACTAGTAGTGTAGGGTTGTGCCTATACTGGCGTGAGGCTATGCCGATATATGTGTTTGTCCCCTTAGAATTGGAAATAAATAAACGGCTGCACTCCCGCACTCTTAAACTGAACAACAATGAAAATCGCTATCGCCAATATAGCGGCCTGTATCAATAATGGGGAACGGGTCACGACTCCTCTCAAGGCATCCTCAGAGCGTTTAGGCATAAAATGCAGCACATAACCGATCACCATCAACGCAAACACCCCTTTATATCCTAAGACGAATTGCATGAACACCTCCGGATGAAAATTCGTGAAGATCTGGCGAAGCATCTCTCCCACGGCCTTCATCGAGGTAGCCCGGAACAAGATCCATCCGAAACAAACCACATGGAAAGTAATCAGGACACCTAATACCCGTCGCCAAGGCTTCATCTCGCATCCTAAGGCCTTAAAGCTACTGAAATGCCCCATGATGAACTTATGCGCAGCCAAAGCTATACCATGTAAGGCTCCCCATAAGATGAAACTAATGGAAGCCCCATGCCATAACCCGCCTAGCAGCATCGTTATCATCAGATTCATATAGGTACGAATCTTCCCCTTCCGGTTCCCCCCTAAGGATATATACAGATAATCTTTTAACCAAGAGGAAAGGGAGATATGCCAACGACGCCAAAACTCGGTAATCGTAGCCGATTGATAGGGAGAGTCGAAGTTTATATTAAAGCGGAATCCCAACAACAGAGCGATACCGATCGCCATATCCGAATAACCCGAGAAGTCACAATAAATCTGTAGCGCATACCCATAGACACCCAATAAATTCTCCACACCCGTATAAAGTAACGGAGCGTCAAAAATACGATCCACGAAATTCATACTGATATAATCCGAGATAACCGTTTTCTTGAAAAGACCACATAAGATAAGAAATAGTCCCTCGCCAAACTCAGATCGCGTCACCGTAGGATTCTTATACATTTGAGGGATAAAGTCCCGGGCACGAACGATTGGTCCGGCAACCAGTTGAGGAAAGAACGATACATAGAAAACATAATCGATCCAACGGTCGAGAGGTTGGATTCGTCCCCGATAAACATCTATCACATAGCTTATACTCTGGAAGGTAAAGAAAGAGATTCCTACCGGAAGGAAGATGTTCATCTTCAGCCATTCTCCCCCGGCGGCCATAGTAAACAGTTCGCCTAGGAAATTGAAATACTTGAAATACCCCAGCATACCTAGGTTTATGCAGAGACTAAGCGTAACGAATAATTTACGTTTTAATACCGATGTCGTATGCGAGATACATTGCGCTATCAAGAAATCGGAAGTAGCCGTAAATACCAGCAGCCCGAACCAAAGTCCACTACTTTTATAATAGAAATAAAGGGAAAACAGTGTCACGTAAATAATGCGAGCCAACGTATGTTTCCTTAGCGACATATAAATCATCAGGAAACCGATAAACAAGAAGAAGAACAACCCGCTACTAAACAAGATCGGGGCATTATGATGATACGTTAGGATATCTCCCAGTTTCTCCCACGTGAATTGATGATTACTAAGCCAATCTCTAAGTATATTATATTCCATATAAGATTCTTATCGGTTATTATATGATTCCATGAACGCCCTAAACAGAAGCGTTCCTTGTTCTTGATACCCTTCTTTCGTAAAGTGAATCCGATCCCGTCCCATCAAACGAGAACTATGCCATTTGCGGCACGAGTTTTTCCCTCCTGTCGTAGTGAATAAATCCCAGCAAGCGACCTCTTCTTTCTTCGCTACATTCCGGATAGCACGGGCAGCCCGCTCGGTATTATCATTACGCACATACGTTCGCTGTTTTCCCGACCGGACTCTCCTATAACATTCAGGAGGAGTCGTCAGTAAGATCGCCGTATTCGGCAGCTCCTTCTTGACGATCGCCAAGAAAGCCTCTATCTGACCGGAAAACTCATCGGTATTAAAACGTCTGCCGAATGTCTCGTTGGTCCCCATAGAGATGATTAATAAGGACGGTTTTAATAAAGCCAACTGACGTATATAAGCCTCGTCCGTATAATTCACATACATCGCCCCATTCACTCCGATGGAATGGTATAAGATACCCCTGCCTCCATTCTTCAGTGTCAGGCCATAATATAAATTCGTAAAGGATGAGGCCGGTCGCAATGTATTCGTGCCCTCTTTCCGTCTCGTACTCTGCAATTGTAGAGTATCGGTCAAGCAGGAGATCCGGAAAGTGTCGGCTAATACACCAGGAACACATACGGTATCCGCACGGAATGTTTGGACCGAGTCTTTCAAAGCGCCGGCAGGAAGCATGGGCATCGACTTCTCCCCTCTATATAAGATCGCCTCATTAAACTCGTATCCGGCACCATTATTCGGAGTTATCACGACATCAAAATTAATCGAGGGGGAAACAGACTTAATCCCGATCCCACCGATCCCTATCGGGGTTTTCCGGACATGCTGAATACAACGTCCGGCAATCCAATCCTTAGCGACGGATTTGATAAAGTAATCATCCGGCTCGTTGGTCCTGCTCAACTTAAAAGGAGCGATCCAGCCTCGTCCGGCATTCCCGAACGCCTGTTGGAAAAGGCGCATGACACGACCGCTTAAATGTCCGGCTTGGATATGCGAATCCCCCAACTGGACGATCGTGATAGCCGTATCTTTCCCTGCACGCAACGAATCCAGTTCATTGAAAAAATTATTCCACGCCTTACTAGAATCCGGTAAGATCAACGTATCTTTTCCCACTTTCATAGAATAAGATAAAGGAGGCAACGCTACAGTATCCCGAACCGCCAAACTATCAAGAGATACATCCCCGTTTATTCCGGCTTTAGGTTTCGGAACAGAGAAGCCCATGATCACTCCTAAAACAACCAGACTAATTAACCACTTTCTCCGCTTCATCATAAAAATCTTTTTCTGATAATAACGCTTTCAGCAAGGCATCGGCAATCTCCCGTCCACCCCTAAAGCTTAAATGCGTATAATCCTTACTAGCCCAGTTTAATTCTACGAAACGGACCATACTGTTCTCTCCTCCCATAGCACCGAATACATTCCAGAAAGGAACCCCTGCCTTTTTAGCGGCTTGCCTTTGCGCATGCAGCAAGGCTAACACGGCCGGCATCGTCTCGAATTCCCCATCGTCTTGACGGCTTCTGTCCGACACCCCCAACATCAATATATCAGCTTCCGGAAAACAAAGTTGTATATGGTTAATGACCTTTACCATCCGGCTACTATACCATCCATAATTCATCACGCTATCGCTCACGACATTTAACCCATACTGCAAGACAATCAAGTCATACGGACGGATCTTATTCAATGCTTGGCAACGGGAGACATCCAATCGCTCCAATATCATACCCGAGTTTCCCCGAAGAGAGAAATTATCGACCACGACACCTGAATGGTCCTCCATAGCGACCCCTAATGCCCGGAACTCCGGAGTATTCTTAAAAGTGAAATCCGCTTCGGTGAACATCCCTTCCAACTCGTATTGGGTTACGATCGATGTGGCGGGAAGCATCTCTTGTAGGGTATCGGCGGAAGCGTTGCAAACCAAGCGCATCTCCGTATTCTTATTCTGCTCATAAATCAGTTTCAAAGAAGAGAACGTCTGAAGCTCCGGATAACGCTTAGTCGTCTTCACATGGATTGAGGCGTTCTCCTCGTTTGCCTCGAACATCATCCCAGATAAAGTATATCCATGCTCATGATCCGTCAGCATAGACCAAGTAGTCCATCCGGAGGCACGTTGCTCCACGGTTGGACGGAACTGTGCCGCTACGGATGTGACCGGTACAAAACCAACACCCCGCCCCCCAAATTCCTTCTGCATCCCGGAACGGAAATCGGCCACCATAATATCTCCTTCGATAAAAGAATCTCCAAGGAAGGCCACACGTACCGGACGATTCAATTCCCGCCTGTTTTTTAAGGCGGCGAAGAATCGTTGCAAACCGATATGTCCAAGAGAATAGTCCTCGATATGAGCCCCCAGCGAATCCGCCCCTTGAACAGCATAGACCGCTTTGTATAACGAATCACGAAGGGCCAAAGCCGCAGAATCTATTCCGGCGGAACGCATGATAGAATCCCTTAATGCTACCGAATCTACTTGAAGGGTGTCCGCTTGTTCCAATTGTTGTTTCAAAGAATCCAAGGAGAGCTTTTCCTCTTTCACCTTGAAATCCGATAAAAGATCTACCTTTTTGATCTTATACCCGAACAATGTATCCGGAAGGCTATATAAACCAAAGCTCATCAACAACGTCAGCGACAGTAACGCTAACACTCTACCCAAATTATTATCTTTGTTCATCTAACTTTTGCTTATAAGGGGACAAAGATAGACAAGTTTACCTACCCGGAAATAATCTTCGGACAAAAAATAACCTTAAATTATCCGTTCAGGGTGGATCATCCCTTAAACGTAAGTTGAGACAAAAAGAGATGCAATAACGAAGGCTCCAGCAGCATTGGGAAAATCAATCCATAAATAGCCCCGTAGAAATGGGCATTATGATTTATGTTATCTCCTGTTTGTTTCGCCATATACTGGCAATAGGCCAGATATAGCAAGCCGAATACGATTCCGGGGACAGGCAGCACGGCGAAAAACAAGATCTTTCCCCAAGGATCAAGGAATATAGAGGTAAATAGAACCGCCGATACCGCTCCAGACGCACCGATAGAGACATAATACGGATCATTACGTCGTTTTATCAAATCATAAAACGAAGCCACGATCATTCCCCCGAAATAAAGAGCCAGATAAGCCCCACTGCCGAATCCCATATATCGAAACGTTCGTTCAATATAGAGACCAAATGACCAGAACGTGAACATATTCACTAGCAAATGTGTCATATCCGCATGGATAAATCCATGTGTCACGATACGATAATATTCATGATTCCGGATCGTACGATATGGGATAAACGCTAATTTTATAAATAACTCCCTATTACTAAAACAGATAAAAGAGAGAATCACTGTTATTCCAATAATTAAATAAGTAATCATATATTCTATTATTTTTCTGATGAGCCACAAAGCAAAGCATAAATTCCGGTTTATACAAATATCAGGATATATAATAAAAAAGTGGATATAGGCTTTTCACATATCCACTTTTTTATTTGTTACTTGAATAAGAAGCTACTTCTTGCTATCGATTACCAATAACGGAGTATCGGTGTGGAATAACATTTTTCTCGCGATCGAAGGATTGAACATTCGGGCTAGGATATTACGGCGATATGTGCTTAGGGCTATAACATCAATTTGTTTATCACGAACAAATTTCTCGATGGCTAACAGCAAGTCACCATCGGCAAGCACCGTATGGGAAATATGGGCATGTGGATATTGTTTCTTGAAATATTCACGGACGCCTGTCAAACGAATCTCATTCCATTCATCTTTGCTGGTAGAGATATTGAATAGATGAATATTAAAATCAAAACCTTTGATGATTTCCATGAACTCGTCGAAAGCAACCAAATCTCTCTGGTTAAACGATGTAGCGAAAGCGATATTCTTAGCGTCTCTCAAATCCGTGAAAGGAACATTCTCCGGTATCGCCAATACAGGAACCCGGTTTACCTCGATTACCTCTCCGGTCACGCTACCGATCAGATCCATATCTTTTTGGCTCTTACCTCTCGTTCCCATCACGATCAATGTCGGATGATACTCCTTGCTATAGGCGATGATCTCCTCTTCCGGCAAGCCTTCACGTAATACATAATCGTATTTTACCTTGGGTAATTCGCCAGAGGACATCTTCCGGTTGATATGCGTACAAATATTCTCCATATCGATACGGACACGTTGTAAGATATGCTGTACGGATTCCTCCTCGTTTACTTGGTAAGCTAATGTATCTCCCATCGGGATAGCAGATGGAAAATAGGGGCTGAAATAGGCATGCATAATCATCACCTCCGCACCTACCGCATGAGCGTAATTAATTCCCAACTCACAAGCCTTGGCGGAATAATCCGAGAAATCAATCGGGATCAGAACTTTCTTGACCGCATTAACCTTCGCCTCTTCCTCCTTTGGTTCCTCAAACCACTTATTGTCTTCAATAATGCGTAAAGCATGCGGTAAATCACTCTCCTTAATACGCACACGTACTCCTGCCGAAACGACAGGCTGGATCTGGTTTACATTATGTATATAGACCTCTATGCCTTCTGTTTCGAGGATTGTCTTGAGAATCTGGGCTTTCTCGAACGTGTGGATAGCCAATGTCACTAATTTATCTTCCATACTCAATACATTTTTATAGATGAAACAATCGGGATTTATGAATTGTTGAATATAAAAAAATCCCAAAGCGTTCTTTCATTTAGCTATGGGATTTTTTATACGAATGAATTTCTCTTACGCTTTCTGTGCTTCGGCATCCTGACTCTCGGCCAGTATCTGCAAAGCACGCTCGAAAATAGTCGTATCATCTAAAACAACCAACCCTCCGTCTGGACCGGGCTCGATATGGAAACCACAACTCCGTCCATCTTGAAAATTATGTCCACCGAAATAGTTACGAACTGTCTCTACCTTTAATCCCAGCTCATCGGCGATGCGTTGTGTACTTCCGTCAGGTAACGAGTCTTTAATTCTTCTCAGTTCGTTAAATGTAATCGTCTTTGTCATGGCTTTCTTATTTTGAAGGTTAATACTTTTGTTTAATATTATGGCACTAACTTAGTCATTTAATAGCATTGAAACAAATTATTATTGAGAAAATCAGCTGAAAACAAATATGCTTTACGACATACTTAACGAAAATCTCTTATATTAAGCACGATACCAATTGCTCATTAAATAGAGCTATTAAAAGGATGGTCAACCAAATCGCATAGGTGATCAAACGTTTCCGGGTATCCGAGTAAATGGCCTCCGGACGTACCCAAGAATCTGCCGGAATCAATTTAGGCCTTATATAGAGGTATAACAGATATACAAGATACCCGAATAGCAGACCGGATAAAGCTCCCGGAATAATATCTGTGATAAAATGCACTCCTAAATAAATACGAGTATAGGAAGTCAAAATCGCCCAAAAGAAAATAGTCCATCCAAATAGCTTATTCCGGAAGATCAGCGCCATCAAGGTAGCGAAACCGAAAGCGTTCGCCGCATGGCTGGAGATAAATCCATACATACCTCCCCGATAACCGAACACCACCTTTACCTGATCCATAAAATCAGGGTGATGAGTCGGACGGAAACGGGTGAAGATGGGCTTACAAACATGCGAAGCGAACTGGTCGCATAGCGTGATCGTCAAGACTATGGCCAATAAGATCAACAACCACTCCTTCCAGTTCTTCTTATAGCACAATACCACCAATATAAAAAAGGCTAACGGTAGCCAAACCGCCTTGCCTGAATAGATCCACATAAAGCGATCTAAAAAAGCGGAGTCGCTACCGTTAAGCATAAAGAACGCATCACGTTCCCAAACCAATAATTGTTCTAGCATGTATCAGATTTTTTCTATGTCTTTACTAGGCATCCATCCTACGTTCCCGTCCTCAAGCTCGATCTCGCTCCATTCGCCAAGCGTACTCTTCACGGTCACGTTCGTTCCCTCGTGTAATACGAAAAGATCCGTACCACTAGCGTCGGGCGAGCTTTTCACCGTAACGGTCGGGGCGAATACGATGGCATGTTTACGGTTTATCATCTCATCCTTCTGGTCGCTGGCGAATATATTGGCAAAAACAACCATGATAATAAATAGGACACCCAAATAGAAACCGATCTTCTTCAAGCGTACCCAACGGGAGAAAAAGAACAAGATCAAGCAACCGATAAACAACAGGAAGCACACGATACCAGTCTTCGCCCAAGAGTCTGCGGAACCGAGGTTCTCCACGCTCTTAAACCATTTGACCAAGAAAAAATCACCAACCGGCTCAATCTTATCGATCGTCTTCTGACGGGCCATCTGTAAATTGAAGCGAGCATCGCTATCACCCGGATCCAGCAGAAGGCAACGTTCGTAGTTCAATATAGCCGGAGCGATCTTACCCGCCTTATAATAGGCATTTCCCAAATTATAATAAACGGCGGCAGACTCGCCATTGCTCTTCAAGATTCCCTCATATAGCTCGATCGCCTTCGCGTAATCTTCTTTCGTGTAAGCGACCTCGGCCTCCTTCAAGGCGGTATCTTGCGCATAAGCAGATCCTATCAGACATAGAGTCAATAAGAAAAACAATACCTTTCTTAAATTTATAGTCATCTTCATCTTCTTACTTTTTAATTGTATTCTCCATTTTACCAATAGCGTCTACCGTCAGCTCATACAGCTTATCCATAGCGTCTGACGCTTGGGACGGAGCGTAACGAGCGAACTCACAAGTATTCAAGATATCCATGAACTCATTCGTCAAGGATTCGTCTACACCGTATTTAGCCAATTCTGTCTCTACGTTATCCTTGGTCAGATCGGATTGCGGGATACTCAGCTTATCGCTCAAATAGCCCCACAACGCACGCAGTACCTCGTCGTAGAATTCTTCCTTCTTGTTCTCTTTCATCAGCTTGCCGGCGTTCTTCAGACGTCTAACCGCCATCTTGTTCGCCTTCTTGGTACGAACCAAGGCGATGTCGGCGTTTTCCTTCACCTGCTTACGATAAATAAAGAAGAATACGATAAACAAGATAGCCGGTACGATATAGCAAAGATAATACATAAAGGAACCGAAGAAAATACCATCACCTCCCTCGATAAAGGAGAAACCTTTCGTCTTCAAGTAACGGATATCCTTGCCTAAGTATTTCACGCTCTCTTTATTACTAAAGTTCGATACGACCGGGGAAGAACCGCTACCGCCCTTACCTTGCTCCACATGCAACTTATAAGGCTCGGACTTGATGGTCTTGTACGAACCGGACTTGATATCGAAATAGGAGAAAGCGATCGCCGGGATCTCGAAATCACCTGCGTAACGGGGTATCGCCATATATTCGATCGTCTTGCTTCCACTGACACCGGCGGTCGTGGTCTTGATGTCCATCTCTACTTTCGGATCGTAGACATCGAAATCGTTCGGGAAAACCACTTCCGGGTTCTTCACCAACTTCACGTTTCCGTTACCCGTGATTTTCACCTTTATGGTTACAGCCTCGTCTGTCTTGACGTTGTTCGAGCTGATATCAGCCGTCATGGAGAACGTACCTACGGCACCGGAGAAAGAAGCGGGCTTACCGGAGGGCAAAGGCTTCACGTCGATAGTAACCGGAGAGGTGGTCAACACCTTGCTCACATCCCGATACGAGTCGAAGAAGCTATCGAAGATGCTACCGCCGCCCGCTTGTTGCATACGGACACGCACCACGGCATCATACTTTCCACCTTCGATCGTGATCTTACCGGAACGTTGGGGATACAGGATCACTTGACGCATCACGGCCGACTGGTAGTTACGTCCGTTGTAGTTTTCCAAGGTCAGTTGTTTCTCTTGCGGCAACTCAACCTCTTGTACCAAGAAACCCTCGAACTCCGGATATTTCAATCCCGTAATCGAGAAATTTTCCAAGGAATAGACCTTGAAAGTCACCAAGAAACCTTCTTGCTCGAACACGCTTCGTTTGGATACGTCCATCTTCACGAACAGCCGATCGTTAGAGATCGCCCCGCTCGCCGTCGTTGTCTCCGCCTCTTGCTTACCCGCCTTATCCGCCGGAAGCACCTTGATGGCCAAGCCATTCGATGTATAATTAGAGCCGTTCACCTTGATCGTTGCCGGAGCTATATTAAACGTACCTTCCTTCTTCGGCATCAAGACATACGTATACGTAACGGTTGTCTCGCTGGTACTCTTCCCGTTCACCCAGCTACTGCTATAGGAGGTGGATTGGGAGGGACCCATTAATACGTCAAAGTCTGGCATCTCCTGCACTCTCAAATCCTTGCCTTCGGCATTGACAGTGAAAGTTAAGCGAAACTGCTCTCCCATTACCACCGCTTGGGGCGCCGAGGCCTTGAAGGTCACATCCGCGGCCTTTGTCGCCCCCCCTACCGTTAACATCAGGATGAATAAGAAAATTAATTTCCTCATTGTGTATCTCATTTTTTCGTTAATTATCCAGTTTACCACTCCTTCTCGGTCTTCCGGCGTTGTTGCTGCTGCATCTGCGCCTTCTTCACCTTCTCTTGAGTGTCTTTCTCGTCTTGCAGGAAGGCGTCCAACATCTGCTGGGCATTGTCCTTGCTCATTTGCTCGCCCTGTTGCTGTTGCTCTTGGGTCTTATCCTGCTTCTGGTCGTCTTGCGGCTGTTGTTGTTGCTGTTGCTGCTGATCGTCCTTCTGATCCTTGTTCTCCTGCTTGTCGTCGTTCTGTTGATCTTGGCTCTGATCCTGATTCTGCTGATCCGACAGCAGTTTTTGGGCCAAGGCCAAGTTATAACGGGTCTCGTCATCTTTCGGGTTCAAGCGAAGCGATTGCTTATACACCTCCACGGCCTTGCCGTAATCCTTGTTCTGCATGAAGATATTTCCCATGTTATGATACACCTCCGACAAGCGTGCCTTCCCTTCCGGCGTAGCCACCATCTTCTCCCCTTGCCCGGCGATCAATTGATATTGCTCGGCGGCCTCGGGGAACTTGCCTTGCTTGTATAGGGAGTTTCCCAGATTATAGGTTCCTTCCGTAGAGCGGGGATTCACCTCCAAGCTCTTGCGATAAGCGATCTCGGACTCGGTGTATTTCTCGCTCTCGTAAAGTTTATTCCCCTCACGCACGTTCTTCCGTTCCGCTTTCTGGGCAGAGACCGTCCCGGCGCAGAGAAAAAGAATTAAGGAGAATAATTTTACTTTCCTAAATATACGGTTCTTACGATCCAAGGTCATGAAATCGGCGATCAAGAGAAATAAGGCGATCCAAGCGAAAATCTGGAACTGCTCGTCATACTCAGAATAAACCTTGCTATCCAGCTCCGTCTTATTCATTTTCTCGATTTCCTTCTGAAGGGCTTTCAAGGCGGAGTTCGTATTGTCCGCACGTACGTACATACCGTTTCCGGCGGCGGCGATCTCTTGACCCATCTGCTCGTTCAGCTTCGTGATCACCACGTTTCCATCCTTATCCTTCATATAATTATTGCTTCCTTGGATGGGGATCGGAGAACCTTTCGGATCACCCATTCCCACGATGTTCACGTGGATGCCCTTCTCGGCGGCGGCTTTGGCGGCACCGATAGCGTCGTCCTCATGGTTCTCGCCGTCGGTGATCAAGATGATCGCCTTATCGGTCGTCTCGTCCGGGGTAAAGGAACGGGCGGCCAAGTTGATGGCGGCACCGATCGCCGTACCTTGCGTAGAGACCATCGACGGGTTGATAGAGGACAAGAACATCTTGGCGGAGATATAATCCGAGGTGATCGGCAACTGCGTGAAAGCGTCGCCGGCGAACACGATCAAACCTACCTTATCATTCGTAAAGCCGTCCGTCAATCGGGATAGCATCTGTTTGGCTTTATCCAAACGGTTGGGCGACACGTCCTCGGCCAACATGGAGTTGGATACGTCCAGACACACCATGATCTCTACTCCCTGACGCTTCACCGTCTCCAGTTTCGAGCCGAATTGAGGCCCCGCTATAATAAAGATAACCATGGTAATGGCTCCGAACAACAGCCAAAACTTCAGATGCTGGCGCTTGGTCGATACCTCGGGCATCAACTCGGCCAACAACGTAGGGTTACCGTATTTCTTTATCGCTTTCTTCTTCACGATCATGGCGTACACGTAGAACGCCACCAACGCCGGAAGGAGAAAAAGCAAATATAAAAAGTCCGGATGCGCAAATCGAAACATAAGCCTTTTATCTTTATGGTATATTTCTCAACAATGTATTTCTCAATAAGATCTCCACCAGCAACAAGGCGAACACCAGCAAGGCCCAGTTCTTATACTCCTCCTGCTTCTTGCTGTACTCCTGTACGCTGATCTTGGTCTTCTCCATCTGGTCGATCTCGGAATAGATCTCCTTCAGGCTGGCGTTGTCCGTAGCACGGAAATATTGCCCGCCCGTGGTAGAGGCGATCTGCTTCAACGTAGCCTCGTCGATCTCTACCGGTATATTCTGGTACTGCACGCCGAAAGCGGTCTGGAACGGATACGGCGCCATGCCTTTCGTTCCGACTCCGATCGTATAGACACGCACGCCGAACGTCTTGGCGATCTCAGCGGCGGTAACCGGAGCGATCTCGCCGGCGTTGTTCGAACCATCGGTCAGAAGGATAATCACCTTCGACTTAGCGTGGCTGTCCTTAATACGGCTCACGGCATTCGCCAAGCCCAACCCGATAGCCGTTCCGTCTTGGATCATACCGCTTTGGATATCCTTGAAAAGATTCAGCAAGACCGTATGATCGGTTGTCAACGGGCATTGCGTAAAGCTCTCGGCAGAAAAGACCACGAGACCGATGTTATCGTTCGGACGGCCGTTGATGAACGACGCGGCCACATCCTTCGCCGCCTCCAAGCGGTTCGGTTTCAAGTCTTGCGCCAGCATACTACCCGAGATATCCATCGCCAACATGATATCGATACCTTCCGTGGAAGAATTAGACCAACTATTCGTGGATTGCGGACGGGCCAAGATCACGATCAGCAACGCTACCGCTACCATACGCAACACGAAAGGCACGTGACGCAAGTACACGATCCATGATGTCGCTCCCGGCGCCTCGAACGCCTCCGACGAGGAGACCTGCAAGCTGGCCTGACTCTTGCTCAGCTTGTAGACGTACCATCCGATCATCGGAATGAGCAACAACAATAAATATAAATAATTAGGATTCGCAAATACCATCTCTTAATCCTTTAAATTAGTTGTATCGTTCGTAGATTCCGGCTCTTGCATCTCCTCCACCTTCGTCTGGTTCACGAACAAATACGCGTTTATCATACTCAAATCATTCTCATCCGGCAGCGGGTTCATCTTGGCGAATTTCACGAAGTCGGCCAATTGCAGAATCTGCCTCAAGTTATCGTACACGCTCTGCGCCTCGGAGTTCTTGCGGATCAGGTCCAAGATCTCACCGGAAGTCATCTCCATGGCATTGATACCGAAACGTTCCTCGATATACTTACGCAGCGTATCCGTGATCAAGGTGTAATACTCCTTGCTTCGTCCTTGCTGCCAGAGTTTCTGTTGCTTGATCTCGTCCAGTTCCTTGATGGCCTGCTCGTGAGGCGGAAGCTTCGGCTCCTCTTTCTTGAATGGTATCAACGACTTCTTCGCACGGATCCGTTTCACGATATAGGCGATCACGCAAATCAAGAACAGGGCCAGCAAGATCCCGTAAATGATCGGATAATAATCGGCCCATACGAAAGGCGGCTTCCATACGGTCTTGATGTCGTTGAACTCCTCCGGCTTGTCCGCGTTCACGGGAATCGTGGAGACCTTCAAGGCGACTTGGTTGGAATATACGGTATCCACCCCGTCTATCACCTTCAACGGAGGTAATAGATAGAGTGACGAATCAAACGAGGTAATCAATACATCCTGCTTGATAACGAGCCGGTCGTTCTCGATCTCCGTAGAGTCCGCCTTGGAGAGATTCAGTACCTCCACACCCGTCATCAAGGTATCGTTCGGGATCACGATCTGCACAGGGCGATCCTTATCCGCCGTTACCGTAAGGTGCAAGGTAGTCTGCTCTCCGATCAATATGGCGGCCGAGTCGATAGCGACATCGATCAACGGCCTTTGCGCATATGCCCTTCCCCCCGCGAGGGAAGCGGCAGCGACCAGAAACAGGATACTTTTCTTTATCAATTTCATCTGCTTGCTTTAATTACGTTTGTCAAAAAGAGCAATCAATGCTTTCACATAATCATCCTCGGTACGGACAGAGACGGAGTCTACACGGCATTTCTTGAACGTATCGCTCATCTTCGCCTGCCGTTTCTCCCACCATTCCTTATAGGCCGCACGCACACGGGCGGAGGAACTGTCTATCCATTGCTCCTTCCCGGTCTCGGCGTCCTTGATCTTCATAAGGCCTACGGCGGGAAGCTCGGTCTCACGACGGTCGTACACCTGAATGGCTACCATGTCATGCTTGCGGTTGGCCACCGTCAAGGCGTCCTTGAAACCCTCCTTGTCAATAAAATCGGAGATGAGGAAAGCCGTGCAACGCTTCTTGATGGCGTTGGTCAAGTATTTCAACACTTGGCTGATATCCGTTCTTGTCTCCTCGGGATGGAAATCGATCAGCTCCCGGATAATATAGAGGATATGTTTCTTTCCTTTCTGGGGCGGGATAAACTTCTCGATCTTGTCCGAGAAGAACACCACGCCGATCTTATCGTTGTTCTGTATCGCCGAGAAAGCCAAGGTAGCGGCGATCTCGGTGATCACCTCCTTCTTCATGACGTTGACGGAGCCAAAGTCACGGCTACCGGACACGTCGATCAGCAGCATCACCGTCAGCTCACGCTCCTCCTCGAACACCTTGACGTAGGGGCGGACGTAGCGGGCGGTGACGTTCCAGTCGATATCCCGGATATCATCGCCGTATTGATATTCCCTTACCTCGCTGAACGCCATACCACGGCCCTTGAAAGCCGAATGGTACTGGCCGGCGAAGATGTTACGGGAAAGACCACGGGTCTTTATCTCGATACGGCGGACCTTTTTTAATAATTCACTTGTCTCCACTTGGTAATTGAAAATTGAAAATGAAAAATTGAAAATTTATTGTTGGTAATTGAAGGTTGAGAATTGAAAATTGGCTTGTCTCTTTCGATTAATTTTCAATTTTCAATTCTTAATTTTCAATTCTCAAGGAACTTCTACTTTATTTAGTATCTCGCTGATTACCTCCTCTGAAGTCAAGTTGTTCGCCTCGGCCTCATAACTCAAGCCGATACGATGGCGCATCACGTCGTGGCATACCGCACGGATATCCTCCGGGATCACATAGCCCCTACGCTTGATGAAAGCGTACGCGCGGGCGGCCAACGCCAAGTTGATAGACGCACGAGGGGAAGCGCCGAAAGAGATCATGCTCGCCAAGTTCGGCAAACCAGCCTCAGCCGGGAAACGGGTAGCGAAGACGATATCCACGATGTAACGCTCGATCTTCTCGTCCAAATAAACCTCACGAACCACGTTACGGGCGTCGAGGATCTCCTCTTTCGTCAAGATCGGCTTGATCTCCGGACGTTCTCCGGATATATTCTGGCGTATGATTAATTTCTCTTCCTCCTTCTTCGGATAATTGATGATCACCTTCAACATGAAACGGTCTACCTGCGCCTCAGGCAACGGGTACGTACCCTCCTGCTCGATCGGGTTCTGGGTAGCCATTACCAAGAAAGGCTTCGGCAACTTGTAGGTATGCTCGCTGATCGTGACCTGACGCTCTTGCATGGCCTCCAACAAGGCACTCTGTACTTTCGCCGGGGCACGGTTGATCTCGTCCGCTAACACAAAATTAGCGAAGATCGGGCCTTGCTTTACCTGGAACTCTTCGCTTTTCTGACTGTAAATCATCGTACCGATCACATCGGCCGGAAGTAAGTCCGGGGTGAACTGGATTCGGCTGTATTTAGCGTCGATCAACGACGACAATGTTTTAATGGCAAGTGTCTTAGCCAAACCCGGCACACCTTCCAACAGGATATGTCCGTCCGAAAGCAAACCGATCAACAAGGATTCAACCAAATGCTTTTGTCCGACGATTACTTTGTCCATACCCATCGTAATCATGTTCACAAACGAGCTTTTACTTTCAATTCGCTCATTCAACTCACGAATGTCTACTGTCTGACTCATAAGATTTATTCTATTATATTGTTATTATATTGTCCCAATTTTACGTTGATTTTTTAGGATGCACAAAATTAGAAATGTTAAATTCGTATCCTTCACTTTTGCAGTTAAATAATACTAACCAACACTTCCTTGTTTTGTTTTATTTTACTTAAAAAAGGGGGATTTCTCTTACTCCCCGGCAAGTATCTCTGTTTGTAGGGCGGCGGCTTTCTCCCGCGACTCACGGCTCTTGGCATCGATGCCATACGATTCCGGAGCGGGTATCTCGATCACGGTACCGATCGGGACATTATTCGGGTCTTTTATAACAGCCTTATTATGTTGGTAAATATACACCCAGAATAATTTATTGCCATAATATTCCAAGGCGATCACGGTGAGGCGGTCACCATGCTTGATCTTCACCTGCCCCAATGGTTTGGGTGCCGGTTCCACATAAGGCTCCGGTTCCGTATGCGGGGTCTTCTCCGCTACCGAGTCCGGATGAAGCATCCAAGCTGATTCTTGAACCGTGTCCTTGACCGTATCCTTGGCTTCCGTTATCACCTCCTCTTGGGCAGGTGCCGGTTTCCAATTATTCCTTCCCAGATAGAAGAATACAGAGATTACGATTATCAAAAAGGCGACGATCATTAATACCCCCTTCTCCTCCGGTTTCTTAGGGGCTCGCTCTTCCGGTCTCTCTGGTATGGGAGATGGCTCCGCAGCCGGTTCCGGTTCCAATCCACGTTCCGGTTCAGATACCGATGACGGCTCCGGATCAAACGCTTGCTCTGGCTCAGGCAATGGTTCAGGTTCAGGTTCTAGTATCGGTTCGGGCTTCTCTTTGGGCTGAGTATTTGCCAAAGGGATTTCCTTATCCGGCATTACCTCCTCCACGGACTCGTCTTCCGTTTCCTTCTCCTCCACGGACTCATCCATGTCCGAGAAATCCACGTTCTCGTTGATCTCTGTCGTCTCAAAGATAGAGAAAGGCTTGTTTACCTGTTCCCGCAGGTCTTTATCCGGCAGGAAAGAGAATTTATAATGTTCGGGGATCAAGAAACGTTCGCCGGTATTCACGTGGATACTCTCCCGCTTCTCCACGGAGATAATCTTGAAAGTACCCAAGCCCTTTACTTTTACGATCTTATCCGTATAGACCCCTTCGGATACCACCGAGATAAAATCTCTCAAGAAGCGCTCTACCTCTCCTCTGTCCTTACCGGTACGCTCCGATAATAAACCGGCTAAATCTTGTATATTCAGCCGGTTATTCATGATCTCCCAATTCTTTTAAACGATTCTTCACGGTCGTTCCGGGCTTGAACACGGGAACTAATTTAGGGGGAACCAGATATCGCTTCCCGTTCGCGGGATTCACGGAAATACGTTCCGCTTTCTTTTTCACCTCGAACTGGCCAAAACCTTGCAAGTAGATCGTATCGTTATCCACTAATTTCGAACTTACGACGGAACTGAGCGCAGAAAGCATGTCGGAAACTTCCTTCGAAGTCCAATCCATGCGATTCGCCAATTCCGTTATAAGTTCCTTGTTTTTCATATCTAATTCCATAACAGTTCGTGCTGCTATATTAGTTATTTTTTCGTTAACCGACAAATATCTTGACAGTTTTTACATCAATTCAACACTTTACCATACAGATCAAACGCTTGTGCGTCAATCACCTTTACTTGGTAAAAGCTACCCGGACTCAAGGGAGTATCCTTGGAAATCAATATTTCCGGATCTACCTCGGGCGAGTCGTATTGCGTACGTCCCACGTAGAAATCCTCCTCCTCCCGGTCTACGATCACCCGGAAGGTCTGCCCTACTTTCGAGGCGTTCACGTCGGCGGAGATGCCTTCTTGCACACGCATCAAGTAATCCAGTCGGTCTTGCTTCACCTCCTGCGGGATCTCGTCTTTATAATGCTGATAAGCATAGGTACCCTCCTCATGGCTATAAGCGAAAGCGCCCATACGCTCGAAACGGATATCTTTCACGAAGCGGATCAACTCCTCGAAATCCTGCTCCGTCTCGCCGGGATGACCCACCATCAAGGTGGTGCGTAGATGGATGCCCGGCACTTCCCGGCGCATACGCTCCAGCAGCTCATACGTCTCGGCCTTCGTGATATTGCGGCGCATCATCCTCAACATCGGGTCGCTGATATGCTGGAGGGCGATGTCCATATACTTGCAAACGTTATCACGCTCACGCATCACCGGCAACAGGTCATAGGGGAAATGAGACGGATACCCGTAATGCAAACGAATCCACTCCACGTCCGGGATGTCGGATACCCGCTCCACCAGTTCCGGCAAGGCCATTCGCTTATAGCGATCGAGGCCATAAAACGTAAGATCTTGGGCGATCATCTGGAATTCTTTTACGCCTTGCGCCACCAAGCCACGAACCTCGTCTACGATCTCGTCCATCGGACGGGATTGATAAGCCCCGGTTATGATCGGGATCGAGCAGTAAGAACAAGTACGGTTGCATCCCTCCCCGATCTTCACGTAAGCGTAGTGCCTCGGGGTGGTGAGCACACGATCCGTAGCCAGCTCTTGATGGTACGACTTGCCCAGATCGGAGATCAACTCCTTCCAATTGAATTTCCCGTAGAAACGATCTACCTCGGGAAGTTCTTTCTCCAGATCTTTCAAGAAACGTTCCGACAAGCAGCCCATCACGAAGAGCTTCCCGATCCGTCCTTTTTGTTTTTGTTCGCCCAGTTCTAAGATCATATTGATAGATTCCTCTTGGGCGTCGCCGATGAAACCACAGGTATTCACCACCACGATCTCGCCATTGATCTTATGGGGATCATGCTCTACCGTATAGCCATTGGCAACGAATTGGCGCATAAGTTGCTCCGAGTCCACTAGGTTTTTCGAACACCCCAGCGTAATAATATCTACTTTGTTTTTTCTCATTCTCCAAATAACGAATTGACAAACTCACGTTTGCGGAATACTTGCAAATCCTCCATCCCCTCGCCGAGTCCGATATATTTCACGGGGATACGGAAATGGTCGGAGATACCGATCACGACACCCCCCTTGGCTGTACCGTCCAGCTTGGTCACGGCCAAGGCGTTCACCTCGGTGGCGGCGGTAAATTGTTTCGCTTGCTCGAAAGCGTTCTGCCCGGTAGAGCCGTCCAATACCAACAAGATCTCGTGGGGGGCGTCTGGGATCACCTTCTTCATCACGTTCTTGATCTTGGTAAGCTCGTTCATCAAGTTGATCTTGTTATGCAGACGTCCGGCGGTATCGATAATCACCACGTCGGCGTCGTTCGCCTTGGCGGAGCTCAGCGTATCGAAAGCCACGGAAGCGGGGTCCGAGCCCATGTTCTGCTTCACGATAGGCACACCTACGCGCTCGCTCCAGATCACCAACTGTTCCACGGCGGCGGCACGGAACGTATCGGCGGCGCCCAGATAGACCTTCTTGCCGGCTTTCTTGAACTGGTAGGCCAGCTTACCGATCGTGGTCGTCTTACCCACCCCGTTCACGCCTACAACCATGATCACGTAGGGTTTCTTGCCCTCCGGAAGCGCGAATCCCTCGGCATCCTCCGTATTGTTCTCTGTCAGCAAGCTAGCGATCTCGTCACGCAGCAGGGTGGTCAATTCTTGGGTGGTGACATACTTGTCACGGGCCACCCGCTTCTCGATACGGTCGATGATTTTCAACGTGGTATCTACACCTACATCCGAGGTAATCAGTACTTCCTCCAAATTATCCAACACAGCGTCGTCCACCTTACTCTTACCGGCGATCGCCTTGGTAATCTTAGAGAAAACACTTTCTTTTGTCTTCGACAGACCTTTATCCAAGGTTTCCTTCTTGTCTTTACTGAAAAAGCTAAAAATACCCATATTTATTTTGTTTCTGTTTTTAATCCATCCTGTTCTTATAATCCTCATAGTCGAACGTACGGTACATCACCAGCTGGTTGTCCTTGTTCCAAAGGGCCAAGGAAGGGTGCGGTATGCCGTTGAACATATTCGTCTTCACGATCGTGTAGTGGATCATATCCTCGAAAATCAGCTTGTCGCCGATCGCCAAAGGCTTATCGAACGACCAATCTCCCATATAATCACCGCTCAAACAGCTATTTCCCCCGATCCGGTAGGTAGGTTTCCCTTCCACGGCATCCGTAGCGAAACGGATAGCCGGTTTGTAGGGCATCTCCAAGCAATCCGGCATATGGCAGGTGAACGAGGCGTCGATAATCGCCGTCTTGATACCGTGGTTCTCCACGATATCCACCACGGTTGTCAGCAAGAACCCGGTCTGCCAAGCGAAGGCACTACCCGGCTCCATGATCAACTCCAAGTTCGGATATCTCTCCTTAAAGCCTTTCAGTAAAGCGATTAAATGCTCCACGTCGTAATCCTTACGGGTCATCAAATGACCACCTCCCATATTCAGCCACTTGACGTGAGGCAGGAAACGGCCAAAACGCCTCTCCACCTCGGCCAGCGTCCGCTCCAGATCATAGGAAGTGGACTCGCACAAGGTATGGAAATGCAGCCCCTCGATACCCTCCGGCAACGTGTCTCCCAGCAAGTCGCCGGTCACCCCCATCCGGGAACCCGGAGCACAAGGATTATACAAGTCCGTCTCCACGTCCGAGTATTCCGGATTGATCCGCAACCCACAAGACACCCGGTTACCATCCGCCCGCACCATCGGATAAAAACGATGGAACTGAGAGAGCGAGTTGAACGTAACGTGACTACTGTATCTCAAGATCAACGGGAAATCAGCCTCCGTATAAGCCGGGGAATAGGTATGCGCCGGACTTCCCATTTCCTCGAAGGCCAACTGGGCCTCAAATTTAGAACTTGCTGTCGAAAAAGGAATGTACTCACGTACGATCGGGAACGCTTTCCATAAAGCGAAAGCCTTAAAAGCCAATATGATATTCACTCCCGCACGTTCTTTTACGCTCTTGATCAAGGATAGGTTGTTTCTTAGTAAATTCTCCTCCATCACATAGCAAGGCGAGGGTATCTTGTTGATGTCTATCATGCTGTATCTCAATATTTCATAATAAATATGCAAATATAGCGAAAACATTCGGAGAAAGCAAGGTTTCCGCTCCGAAAAAGCAATAAAAATACAACTATATTTTTCATTTAAAGACTATTGTGTTTAGCCACGAACACTATTGTGTTTGGCGGCGAACATTATTGTATTCAACCGTGAACACTATTGTGTGTTTTAAAGGAAAAAAACGGCGACGTGACGTCGCCTCTTCTTTTTTTCTTATCTTTCCTAATATACTTATATATAGTAGTGCGAAACGCAGTGCGAAAAAGCGATACCTTTTTCATTCAATCAACTAAAAACCAACACCTTGGTCATTCGAAACGTAGTGCGAAATGCGGTGCGAAATACGATACGGCTCGTAGCATGCCCAGACATGCCATAAGCTAACCGTCAATTATTCAACACAGTAAGTTTAGCGAACTTCAAAAGTAACTGCTTTTGCCCGAAATGATCGAAGGCCACCGTAGCCTTCGCGTTACCACCCTCTCCTTCTATCGAGACAATCTCACCTTCCCCAAAACGATCATGGCGAACCTTGGAACCCACATGTAACCCCGATAGATCCGTGGCTGGAGCCGCCGAAAAGGACGATTCCATCGTGTTTTTTAGCTTCGTAAGATGCCCTTGACGCTGTGCCGCTTGCTTCACCGGAGACACGAAATCATCCTCAACCGCCCTTGGTTGCCGGAATGGAGAGGCAAAAGCCGGGTGCCCGTAACGTTCACGGGCCGAGGCGAATGCATCTGAAGCGCCGGCATCCGAAGGCATATCCAGATACTTAGCGTCTATATCCTTCAAGAAACGGCTGGGCGTACACATATCTGTCTTCCCATTACGATAGCGGCTCTTCGCATAGCTCAATACGCAATTTTGCTCCGCACGGGTAATCGCCACGTAGAACAAACGACGCTCCTCCTCTACCGCTCTCGGGTTATCTTTCGATAGGGACGAGGGGAATAGGTCTTCCTCCAAGCCTACCACGAAAACATTCGTGAATTCCAATCCCTTGGCGGCATGTACGGTCATCATCGTGACCTTATCGGAGTTTTCCTCTTTATCGTTATCTTGATCGGTGAGCAAGGATACCTCCGCCAAAAAGTCGGACATGGCGACTTGCTCCATGCCCTCCTCACGCCGGATCTCGCAAAACTCAGCGATACCTTTCAGCAACTCCTGCAAGTTCTCTTGCTTGCTCACGCCCTCTACGGAACGGTCTTGAAACAGGTCGGAAACGATGCCGCTACGCTTCACCACCAAGGTAGCCAATTCCTCCGCAGAGAGTTTTTTATTCTCTTCAATGAAAACTTCAATCAAATTACGGAAATCGCTCAGTTTCTTAGCTGTACCATTATTTATCGGTAGCGAATATTCCAAGGGGGCCTGAAGCACGGTCCACAGGCTTACCCCGTATTCGGTAGCGGCGCCAACAAGCTTACCTACCGTCGTATCCCCGATTCCCCGGGTGGGATAATTGATGATTCGCTTCAAGGCCTCCTCGTCGTGCGGGTTCACGATCAGGCGGAAATAAGAGATCACGTCCTTGATCTCTTTCCGCTGATAAAAAGACAAACCGCCATAAATCTTGTAAGGGATGCCCCGCTTTCGCAACGCCTCTTCCAAGATACGGGACTGGGCGTTGGTACGATACAAGATAGCGAAATCAGCATACGAGAATTTCCCTAATATCCCGTGCATCTCGTTGATTCGGGCGGCTACGGTGTAGCCCTCCTCATAATCGGAGTACGAGGTGAAAACACTCACCTTGTTGCCCGCCTCCTTCTCGGAATAGACCGTTTTGGGTATCTGACGTGTATTCTTGTCGATCAAGCTATTGGCGGCGTTCACGATATTCTGGGTGGAACGGTAATTCCGTTCCAGCTTGAAGATACGGCAACCGGTATAAAGATTCTTGAATTGCAGGATATTATCTATATTCGCGCCTCGGAAGGAATAGATGCTCTGGGCGTCATCCCCTACCACGCAGATATGGCCGTGTCTCTCGCAAAGCCGTTGCACGATCAAGTGTTGGGCAAAGTTCGTATCTTGATACTCATCCACCAATACATACCGGAAGAAGTTCCGGTATTTCTCCAAGACGGCCGGATGATCCCGGAACAGGATATTGGTTTGCAGCAACAAGTCGTCGAAATCCATGGCTCCCGCTTGCAGGCAACGGCTCTGGTAACGTTTGTAGATTTCCCGGAGCAAGGGGACCTTGGCGTTCATATCGCTTTCCACGATCTCTTTATTTTGCTCGTAGGCCGTATAAGTTATCAAGGAGTTCTTCGCATTGGAGATCCGGCTCTGCACCATTCCTAGGCGGTACACCTTATCGTCCAATTGCATTTCCTTGATGATGGATTTCAGTAAGCTCTTGGAATCAGTGGCGTCATAAATCGTGAAATTGGAAGGATAACCGATATGCTCCGCCTCGTTCCGTAAAATACGGGAGAAGATGGAATGGAACGTTCCCATCCATAGCCGACGGGCCGTTTGGTCACCGGTGATGGCCGCAATACGCTCTTTCATCTCCCGGGCCGCCTTATTGGTAAAGGTCAGCGCCAAGATACTATAGGGAGGCAATCCCAATTGCAATAAATAAGCGATCTTATAGGTCAGTACCCTTGTCTTACCGGAGCCAGCCCCGGCCACGACCAAGGATGGCCCCTCATTGTAAACCACCGCTTCCCGCTGGCTCTCATTCAGTTGATTCAAATACTCTTCCACATTCATCCGTTTTAGGAATACAAAATTAGGGAAAATAAGCGATTCCACATAAAAAAGTTGGGCAGGTCGCCGATAATATATACATTTGCCTACATATAATCAGTAGTATTAACCAAAACAAGAGACTATGGGAAATTGGGAGAGACAACAGACAATGAGGAAAGAACGGGACAAGGTCCGAAGGGAGACTTTAGGGAAGTTCTTTTTTGACTTGGCTAAATTAATGTTTACGACGATGGTATTAGGAGAAATGCTCCTATTAGCAAAAGACATCGGCGACATTAATAATTGGGGTATGTTAAATATAGGGATTTTAGGTACTTACCTATTAGCCCGAGTTGGAAATAGAATATTAAAATAATATGATCATGATAAAAGATTTAAATGGATTGACAGTGTTGATGCTCGTTGTTACCATTTTAGCCGCTATCTTCTTAGCTTGGCTTTACACAAAGCCCGGCAAGAAATGGTTGGATGAGTTATGATACCGTAGGTGGTGTGCCATATTGTGGATCATGGCACACCATCTTCTTTATTTAGCGTCCAACAGATCATCATTCCTTATGCTCCTCCCCGCCTTCTTCACGCTCGCTTTTAAATCACCGATCCGGTAGCTAATGGCGATGCCGAAACCACGGCTAAACATACGCTCGGTCTGCCGGATATGAAAGTCCGGATATCGCTCGTTAATCTGTATCGTCTTATGATCTCCCAGAAAATCTTGCGCCCGCAGCGTACAAGTCAATTTATCCTTCAAGAAGCTCTTTACCACACTCAAGCCGTAAAAATAAAAGCCGTACGAGTCCATCCCCACATTCAGCTCGGAACGCACGTACCCACCCGACAGGACAAAACGCCACCCGTACTTAAACTTCTGCGAGAAATCGACAAAAGCAGAGCCACAAAAGCCGGAATTACGCACATCCGTATCGTAAACCTCATTCCCCTCCTGCGCCCGTAAATCCAGATAATGCAACATGCTGTTCAGCGACACGCTTGTCCGGGGCGAAGGATTATAGCTTAGATAAAGGTTTCCTCCCGCTGCTTTCACGTCCACGAGATTATCATACGTACTATTCACCACATTCGCCGAATCAATGAACAGATACTCATCAATCACCCCTTTTCCCAAGGTGCAGAGCACGGAAGCCTGCACATTCAATTTCGTTCCGTAATAACTGTATGACGCCGAAAGACGATGATGTTTCTCCGATACCAATCCCGGATTTCCATACGAGATAGAGGTCCCAGACACGAACACCGTAGGATTCAAATAGCTGATATTCGGGCGACGTAAACGTAAGTTGTAAGCCAAGCGAAACAAATTCCGGTCGTCCAAGCGGAAAGCGGAGGTCCAAGAAGGAACCCAATCCGTTACACGATAATTAAAATCCTTGCCTTCGCCTTGTTTATAAGTCACGTCCTGCCAAGTATGTTCCATACGAATGCCCGGGTTCAAGCTCCATTTACCATACTTAAATCCATATCCCGCATAGGCGGAGCCTATATTCTGCACATGCCGATATTCCACCAAAGGTTGTAAATCAGCGGGTAACCAGACACCCTCACCCAACTCCTTTACCTCCGAAGTAGCGTGGCTCGTACTGTTACGCCGAATCAGCTTCAAACCGCCCTCGATGGAATGCGTACTTGTAAAAGGATTCACGTAATCAAGCTGGGCCGTATGCTCATGGGTGCGGGCATGACTGATTTGCCGGGTATAATCGGCCTCCAGTTGGGGTAACGAGACATTGCCCATCTTGTCCTTATCATGAAACACGCTATAAATATCGTTCGGGATATAATCGTACTGATAGGAAAGCGTTAGCATCTCTTCCTTATTTCGTTTGAATAAACGCTGATAATCCGCTTTTAAGGAGGCGCTACCCCATTCGTTCTTCTTACTCATATCCTCGTTATAAGCATAGATTTCTTCCCCCTCTTTATCAAACCTGCTATAATGGCTATTCCAAATAGAGTTGCTGTTTCCGATATTCAAGTTTCCGGACAAGGAGATCAAATTCAATGTATCGATCTCGAAACTGCCTTCCAGACTTCCATAATGGGCCGGATATTTCACGTCTACGTCCGAGAGCATCCGGAGCTTCGCACCGTCTCCCGACTGAGTACGGAGATAATCCGACTCGCTCTCGGACGATTGTTGGCTAAACGTATAATTTCCGGAAAGCGATAATCGGCCATATTTCAGCGTAGCGAAACCACCGACACTCTTAAATAAGTTCATCACCGTAGTGTTTATACTCGCGTTATATCCCTCGAACTCCGCTCCTTTCGTCACGATATTCAAGATTCCGCTGACACCCTCCGCATCGTAACGGGCACCGGGATCTGTTATCACCTCCACTTTCTTGATCATGCTGGCGGGGATACTACGCAAGACCTCCTTGGGATTATTAGAGAACATATTCGAGGGACGCCCGTTCATATAAATCTTAAAACTGGATTGTCCGTTTACCTTCACGTTATCCTCGCCATCCACGGTCACTAGAGGGACTTTTCGCAACATCTCCAGCAAAGTATAGGTTCGGGAATCCGGGTCCTCGGCGATACTGTAAGTAGTCTTATCCGCCTCCGCCTTTATCAAGGGTTTCACGGCGACAATGTTTATCTCGGGCAAGTCCTCGTTCAAATACAATGAATCGGGAGAGACGAGTTGGGCAGTCAACGTCGAGTTCCAGTTTCCCACAAGCCCTATCAAGGCCATCATCATCAGAAATCTTTTCATATCCGTATCTTATTTGATTTGTTTTCGGGCAAAAGTAGAGGCAACAGACAACAACAACGTAAATAATCGCCGGATAAGTAGCTGACATTTCCATGACATTTCCATGACATCCGGTCATTTAGCAGGATTTATGTCTATTTCATCCCGAATCCTATCGAAAAGGATACTTTCCTTCTATAATATTTAGTACCTTCGAGCGTTCTTTTTATGTTAATTCTAATCTAGCGAATAATGAATACACGACTATCGGCCAATCTATCCGTTTTGGGTACCTCCTTAATGCTGATCCTCTCGTTCAGCTTCGGTTTCCATAGTTATACGGAAGCCAAGAAAACGATCGTGACAGACTTGAATCAAGCGTTGCAACAAACGATCCTGCAAAACTCCCACCTATGGATGAGCCAAGATTCCATACGCACCTATGCCAATCTATCCAAGCTTTTCGGCAATCCGGTATCCATAGAAAGTTATAACAAGGACTTTTCCGACGCATTGAGTTATACGCCCGACAAGAAGAAAACGGGAATCGTGATCCACGTACTCAATAAAGATCCTCAAACCGAAAACGCTCCCGCTAATGCCAACAAGAAACTCAACGAATATTATATCGCCAGCGATACGATTATCTGGGCATCATCCATAGCGAACAGCCCCAATACTGCCACGGATCATATCGGGATCTCATTCCAAGGGTACGCCAATTGCTCCACCCTTGCGGTTATCGGGCTATCGGACAAATCTTTGCCCGGCCTATTCCTCGGGCTTGCCTTTTTATCCGCTACCCTGCCCCTATTGCTTAAACGTTATAGAAAGGAACTGATAATGCCTCAGCCTATCCATCCGGAAAAGACCATCTCTTTCGGTAATTTGAACCTTTCTTGCGAGACCGCCTCCTTCTATAAGGAGAATGAGGAGAAACTAAAACTCACCCCTCAGCAATATGCCTTGATGGAGATGTTTTTCCTATCGCCTACTCATATCTTGAACCGCTCGGATATCTGCGAGAGCTTATGGCCGGGAAAGATCAACGCCGACGAGACCTTGAACACCTTGATCCGAAGGCTACGGCCTTTAGTGGAGGAAAACAGTAACCTAAAGATCACGACAGACAGAGGACGAGCTTATGCGCTTGAAATAAAAGAGGAATAAATTTTGTACTCCATTTTTAGAATTTAGCAAAATTATGAAATCACAAAGAATAACAACCCCCAAAATGCTACGCACCATCGAGATAGCAGTAAAGAAGCCGCTTCATACTACACCGTCTATCATCCAATTTTTGCAGCAAAGCAAATCCCAAGTTATGCAGCGTGAGAAAGAATCAGACGTTGTATTACAACGAATGAGGATTGGTTCAGAAATCCCTTTGATAACACTATCAGATGGCGTTGCTATTCGATGGTGGGTCCAAGAAGGGGTTCCGGGAAAATATTCATATAAACCATGGTATTCTAATGTATTTCGTTTCGCTTACACACTTGGCGAACAATACATGAAAGAAGGGAAAGAGTTTAAGGATCCAGCGGATGCCATAAATCATGTTTATATTCAGTTTTTATCTCAAAGAGAAAATGCTTCCCTCGTGTTTCCCGATAAAAAAGAGGCTAGGAAACCGGAGTTAGAACTACGTACATTGTTCATTAAGCAGAAAATGGATAGCCAAGGGTATGTTGTTCTAGATGTAAAAGAACTACAACAGAATGACGGAAAAAACAATCAGGGAGCATTTATTGTCACAGCACTCAATAAAGATGCTATAGCATCCGATAAGCCTGAATGTTTCTTTGTAAAAGTGGTCAGGGAATTAAATAATTTTAAAGATTTGATAAAGAGACAGGAAGGAGTGGAAGCTGCTGATCCCAAAAAGTCAGTACCTCGTATGACTGCTGATCAGTTAAATACTTTTACTTCCTTAAAAGATCATTTTGATGTGGGTGGCAGGGCTATTGGTATCTTTCCGGCTGTCCGTGGCATCACCTTGCTGGATCTGCATCGTAACTGGTTATGTGGTAGAGCTTCTGATGATGCATTGATAAGCGCTTGGCATAATGTAGGAAATGTTTTGTCTCGCTTCCATAACCCTAACTTACAGACATTGCCTTCTTCTACCAGATGCGGAGGTAAGATTTTGGGTGGTAAGGGACTTTATACCCACGGAGATCTAAATCCATCAAATATAATGATAGATGCCGAGCAAGGTTCTGCTATGTTAATTGATATTGATGGAGGTCATAATGATTCAGAATATTCCGGCTTAGGAATAGAACTTACTAATCTATTTGAGGCATTTGATGTAGGTATAAAAAGAACAAAAGGGTATGGGGTGGATGGATGTATAAAGGAGGCTGGGAATATTGCAGAAATGTATAAATTACTGTTAGACAGGTTTGAAAGTGCATATTTGGAACGTATTATAAACAACGAAGTTTTTAAGAGATTTGTGAGAGATGAAATTCAACGTAAGAAAGAAGGGATAGAACGTCTGATTGTGCATTGATAATGCGCTTAGCAAACTGGAAGAAATGTCTTGTCTCACCTCTATATATAGTTATATGTCCTATTTAAGGACAAATCTCCTGTTAAGTTCACACAAGATAAACAAGGAGCCGTATTAAAACTTAAGGAGGGTACTTACGAATATCGATCATGTTGTAAGGATTGATTTCTAACAAAAAGAGCGACCATCTCTGATCGCTCTTTCCTTTTTATCTAGATAGAATTAATATCTTCCACCATCCCGGTTAGAACCATAACCGCCACCTCTGTTAGAGCCATAGCCACCGCCTCTGTTGGAACCGTAGCCGCCACCTCTGTTGTTATTGAAACGACCACCTCTGTCGCCTCTATCCTCTCTAGGTCTGGCTTCTGTTATATTGATGACTTTGCCGTCATAACTTGCTTGGTTTAACTCCTCGATAGCCTTTTTAGCTAGCTCATCATCGCTCAGCTCAACGAAACCGAAGCCTCTTGAACGGCCGGTTTCTCTATCCATAATAACTTTTGCTGAAGTAATCTCACCGTAATCAGCAAATAACTGTCTTAAGTCCTCATCAGAGATGTTGTAACTTAGATTTGAAATGTAAAGATTCATTTTGTAAACTTTAATTAAATGGTTAATTGAGCTGAGTATGTCGACTAAAAAAGTTTACCTAACAAATCAAGTTGTGAGCAAATACTTTCTAATACTAACTTAAATCAATCTCAAATATGCTGCGAATGTAATGGTTTTATTCGAGCATACAACTATAAATCCAATAAATTTCGAAAAAATATAAGGGCGGGGTCTGCCCGCCCCCCACGAAATTAGAATACGGTAACTTCTTGTCCCGCGGTATTCGCACGGATTAAATAATCGTACATCGCCTCGCAATACACCGGAGGCAGGTAGAAACGGCCCGGGTAGACTGCGCAAAGATTGATCTTCACGGTCACTTGACTGCCTGCCGGCAGACGGTCTATATAACTATAAACACGGTCGTCACGAATATCCTGATAATTCACTCCGGCGCTCAAGCTGTCCGTAGCGGACTCATTCAAGAAACGGGTATTCAGTATTTCCCATCCGGCAGGGAAGATCTCCGATAATACCAAATTATTATATCCCCGGGCCGAAGGGTTCTTTACCGTAACCACGGCGGAGAAATTCGTACCTTGCTCCAATTGGGCGACATTGACCGGACTTCCGTTCAAGTCCACATAGCTAACCGCCAATGAGACACCGTTCGCATACGCTTTTTCCTCTCCCTGCTCCGGTATTCCCTCGGTTATGATACGGGCGAAGAGCGTAGATTTACCCGTGTTCTTCAACTCGACGCTCGCCGAGGTCCCCGCCTTATCCAATAAGGTCTCAGACCATATATTCTTATCCGTTTTCACCTGTCCATCCTTTCCGCCACAAGCGTACGTGAAATCCATGGCCCCGTCTACCCGATATTTAGCTAGGTAGTCCGACAAGGCAACTAAAGCGAATGCCGTAGATTGTGTGCTCAACCAATCATCCGAAGAAAGCTGTTTGGACAATTCTTCCACCAAAGTAGCGGCCTCCTTGCCTTTATCCAACAAGCAAAGCGTCATTAACTGGATGGATTGATCCCGGACATCACTGCCGAACGTCTCGTCATACTCGGAATAACCGGAAGGAAGAGCCGTCGTCTTACTGATCAAGTCTTGAGCGACATCCTCACGGCCGACCAAGGCATAGGCGGAAGCTAGCGACCAGCGACTCATGGAGGTCAAGTCTTTCATCTCTTTCAAGCGGTTCATGGCACCCATCTCCGGCGACCCGGCCAAAGCCAATACATACAGGCGATAGGCTTGGGTAGTCTCTTCCGAATCCATATAATAAGAGGTAGCCGGCTTCCAATTACGGGCTACCCGGCGTAGATTATTCAATACGCTTTGTTTCATGGCCTCGGGAACCAAGTAGCCTTTCTTCGAGGCTTCCAGCAAGAAATGAGTAGCGTAAACCGTACCCCAGCCATTGCTGCTCGTTCCACCCGGCCAATAGGCGAAAGCCCCATCTACGGTCTGGTAAGAGCGTAGACGGCGGATCACCTCTTTCACGGCCTCCTCCGTGGATTTCGCCTGTTGAGGGGTCAAATCCGTAAACGAGGAGATATAAAGCTGCGGGAATCCTTTCGAGGTGATCTGTTCCAGACATCCGTGAGGATAACCCAACAAATAAGATAGACGTGAGGATAAGTTCACGGGGGCGATATCCGACACTTCCAAAGTCAACTGGTTCGTACCCGTGGCACCCGGCATCGCAACCGTCTCTTTCCAAGACTTGCCGGCCTCCAAGGTAGCGGCGGTAACTTTCACTTGCGGGCGGCGTACCGTACGGATCTCCAGTTCCGTCTCATAAACGGATTTATCCCCTTTACCCGTAGCGGTTATCGTTACCTTCCCGATACCCGGGTTCTTCTTCACCCGGATACGGAACGAGGCTTGCTGATCCCCTTTCCGCTCGAAGCTCAAGCTCCTCGTCGCCTCGCCGACCACTTCCATATTCGAGCTGCAAGCAATAGATACATTCACGGCCCCTACGCCATCCTCGGTAGCGAATACCGTAGCGGGTACTACCATCTCCTCGCCCACGCCGATCACCCGGGGCAAGGTTCCTAGCAGCATTACGGGCTTACGTACCATCACGCTCTTATCGGCATGTCCATAAGCCTCCCCGTTTCCGGCTACCACCATGATCTTGACACGCCCGTTATAATTCGGCATCTGATAGGTATGCCGGGCGGTCTTCCCCTTCTTCAGCAAGAACGGGCCGTCAAATCGCACCACGGGCTTGAAGCGGTTCACGATCGCTTTCGGGCCTTTGTTCAGCGCATCGTCGCCGCCGATACTGAACAACTGCTCGATACGGCCGCCATAAGCGCCAACCACGTAGTTATACAAATCCCATGTATTCACGCTCAACGCTTCCCGGGCGTTAAACGCCTTCCAAGGCTCCGGCGTACGGAAACGGGTCAGGTCCAGCAAGCCCTCATCCACGATCGCCAGCGTATAAGCCATCTCCTTTCCATTCTTCTCGGAGACGGAGACGGTATAAGAGGCATCCGGTTTCAGCTCGGCGGGAGATTGGATGACCGGGGTCAGATGGCTCTCCGGAGAAGTTACCGTGAACGGGACCACGCCGTACAAGCGGATCGGCAAATCGTTCTTCGTGATGCCATGAGGCTGCAAAAGGGTGATATAAACGTAAGCGTTCGGCTGCATATCTTTCGTCACATCCAGTCTCACGGTCGTTTGTTTATCCTCGCACGTATGTTCCGTCAAGGAAAGGACACGCACGCCGTTCTCTATACTGATAATCGCACGGCTTCCTTTCGTAGAGGGGAAGGTGACTACCATCTTCTCGCCGGGCGTATAACTATCCTTATCGGTCTTGAAACTAAGCATCGTGGCGGACTCGCTGCCATCGGTGTTACGTCGGCCCTCGTTATAAGGCCAGTCGAAATAACTCATCACTCCCGTAGAGTGCTTGCTCTCCTTATCTTTCACGGAGATGAAATACGTTCCCCACTCCTTATCCGGGAAAGAGAGCTGGAACGTACCCCGGCCGTCCCCATCCGTACGGACGGTAAATGTCTTTACCGGCTTATTGTAGGAATCCGATACGTAATTGGCCAGACCGCTACTGTTGGAGTCCCACCACCAATACCAATAGACCTTATATACTTTCACGTCTAATTCCGTATTCGCTTGCGGTTTCCCTAAATAATCAACAGAAGCGACCTCGTAGGTATAATTGGCTCCGGTATTTAGTTGTTCCTTATCTTTCTGCGGAGATTTGATACCGGCATACCGGCGATAAGGCGAGTAAAGCATCCGGTCCGCGTCGATACTGAAATCTCCGGATTCCTCATAGACCCGGGTCACTAGGTTTGCCAGCAACATTCCGGGAGCGGTAGAACCCAGCTCGAAGCGGGCTTGTACCGTGGCATCGCCCCGCTCATTGGTAACGCCGGAGATCAGCTTGCTCTCTTCCGTATTAAATACACGGGAAGGATCGTCGAAATAGAACCCCTTATAGCCCTCGAAGGTAGTCGGGGTAGCGATAAAGGTACCTTGTATATCATATTTCAAGTTACGGGCGATAGCTCCTTGCAGCCATTCCACATGCAGGCGGGCATCCATAGGCTCACCACGCAACAAGGTCTTCTCCGGCATGGATAAGGCGATCTTCAGGCGGTTTGGCTTGATGGACTCGATGCGTAAGCGCTTCGAGAAAGAGACCCCACCCACTTGCGCCTTCACATTCCACGCACCCGTGGGAGCATCCGCCTCGGTAACGAAATCGAAGACATAAAGCCCCAGCTCGCCACGGGTCTGCGTCTTACGGGCATACATTTGCCCTAACGGGTTGTACAGCTCCATCACCACCGGATGCTCTGCCGGCAATTGCTTCGCCCGGTCGTTCAGCATAAAACCCAGATGCAACGTATCACCCGGACGCCATACGCCCCGCTCGCCATAGATAAAGCCCTTGATCCCTTTCTGGACTACCTCGCCCGATACATCGAACGAACTGAGCGAGAGAGCCGATCCGTTATCCACCCGCAGATAGGAACGTTGGGTTCCCTGTGAGGCGATCAGGTAGAACGGACGTCCCGAGGAGAGATCCAGCCGTACCTGTCCCTTGTCATCGGTCGTGCCCGAGGCCAACGCTTGGTGTTGGTAATTATAGGCGGTAACCGTAACTCCTCGCTCCGGCTCCGTACTTTGTATATTATGCACCAACACGGTCATATCATTATCCTGCCCCATCAGGGCGACCAGTCCCAAATTGGTAGCCAAGATATTCTTTCCCTCTACCTTATTAAAGTAATAACTATCCGAGCAAGGATCGTTCCATTCTTTCCAATTATAACTAGACCAATCGTATTGACGGTAATAATACGCTCCCTCGTCAAAACGGGCGGACTCTTCCTTGAAACGGATCTCGTCCGAGGCCAAGATCTGCTCCTTCGAGATCTTCAACGTATCATTCCCGCAAGGATAGGCCGACAAAGGCCGGTCAAACGAAAGCTCCAGACGGTAGATAGCACCCGGTTCCGGCTCGATCAACCGCTTTAAATCGACCGCAAACGTATTCCACCGGGACAGGTCAAGACCCTCCTCATCCAAGAAGATCGTCTTACGGGCGATCAAGCGCCCGACACGCATTAACTCCCCGGACTCATCCAAGTTGTTCGATTGCAGGAACTGACCGATATTCTGCTCCAATATCTTGATAACGCTCACCGTAACCCCTCGCAAATAAATCGCTTGGAAAGGAACGGATAATTGCGTGGATTGCGGGATGATCACTCCTTTCCCGATAAAACGGACGCCGGGTTTCTGCTCATCTAGGATTATTTGACGCACGACAGCCTCTTTCAGGTTCAAGCCGCTCTTGCTGCGGATGCCTTGGTTCAGGTGGATATTCATCACGCCCTTTTGCCACAAATCGGCATCCGGATATAGGCGTAGCTTGTTTCCGTCCACGGTTACGGTCTCCGACGTATTCTCGGCGATAAAGGCCAAACCTCTCATATCTTGGCCCACATCCAATAACTTCGTGAAAGCGACCTCCACGTAACGCTCCGGCTCGGACACATACGTCACGTCGTACACCGAGAAATCATTCTGATCCGGAACGCTCACTGTCACGACATCGGCCTTTTCCACGCCTAGTTTATTAGAAGATACGGAAAGCTTGAGTGTCCGTTCCCCCTCCATCCCGGCGGAGACATTGAGTAAGGTCACCTCATGTTTCTTCCCATCCGGGCTGTGTTGCCAAGTAGCGTCTACCTTCTCCGAGAAATCCACCAACGACTCCACGGTCTCCGGAGATTCCTTATCCGGAGTAAAAAGCACGGCGGTCAGATCGTACCCATTCTCGTTTTTCTTGTTGATATCCATCGATTCCAGATTCCCCCGAAGGGCTAAAGGGAGCGTGGTAAAACCAAAAGCGAACCACTTATCCTTACCTTCCGCCTCAAACCATTCGGACAAATCGGCGTTCACCTGATAAGAGGTGTTTCGCTCAAAGCCTTTCTCCGGCTTGAATACCAACGTCCGGTTATTCTCGAAAGCCCATCGTCCCGGCACATCGGGCTTGAGGCGCACGAGTTTTCCTAGCCGGTCCGCCTTTAATCGATCCGCCGGGATCTCTTGATTAAAGATCAGGTAAACGGGAGAATACCGGGAAATCTTCCCAGTAGTAAACGCCTCTACATTCGGATTATAAGGAGGGAAATCTTGATCCGCAGGGCTTGTCGTATGACAACTTGTCAAGATAGACAAGAGACAAAGTACGCAGAATAAACCGATAGACCGTATCATACACATGAATGTTTAAATGGTTAATCCACAAATGTACATAAATTATACCAAGATGCAATGATCTATCCGTATATCTCCTTTTCGAACAATCACTTCTCGAATATATTCGCTATATTTGCGTTCAATGAAACATCTAAGATTGTAAAACAAGATCATGACCAAGAAACTACACAAGGAAATCCCCATCGACTACGCCGTCTGCCAGCAACAAGATTGCCCTCGGGCCGGAAAGTGCCTGCACCAGATCGCCTACCAACCGCTCATCGAACAACCGGCAACCGTATTACGGCTGCTGAACCCCACCCTCTGTACCCGGGATGAGGCTTGCCCCTACTTCCGAGACTCCGCTCCCGTCACCTACGCACGGGGCTTCACCGGGATGCAGAGCCGGATGTTCCCGGCGCAATACCAGCAATTCATGTCGATACTCATGTCCCATTTCGGACGTAACCCCTACTTCGAGCGGCGAAGGGGCGAATTTCCACTCTCACCTAAAGAGCAAAGGATCGTGCTAAACGCCTTGCGAAGGGTCGGAGTGACGGAAGAGCTAAGGTTCGATCATTATGAGGAGAGTGTCAATTGGTATGATTGAGGCAGTACTCTTTATAAAGTACCGCAATACTCAGCCGGACAGTACCGCAGTACTTCGTAAGGAGTACCGCAGTACTTTGCACACAGTACTACAGTACTTCCTACGGAGTACTGGCAGATGCCTCAGCCATCTATCCAAGTCGCTATTACCAAGGCCGGGACGAGTGCCATGGCGCCTCCTCGCATCCCTCTTGGGGATCGGCGTGGCGGCGTGGTGTATCCTGTATGGCATCGTGCCCCGGCAATTATTTCCCGCCCCCTGCTCTACCTTATTATATTCGGCCGAGGGCGAGCTTCTAGGCGCACGTATCGCACCGGACGGGCAATGGCGTTTCCCGGCGGCGGATAGCTTGCCTGATAAATTCGTGGATTGCTTGCTCACGTATGAGGATAAACGGTTCTTTTACCATCCCGGTATAGACCCCGCCGCCATCTTCCGGGCGATCCGCTTGAACGGGAAAGCGGGGCGTGTGGTGAGCGGAGGAAGTACCTTGACCATGCAATTGGCACGCATAGCGAGAGGGAACCAAGACCGGACCTTCTACGAGAAAACGATCGAGATGTGCTGGGCGCTCTTTCTGGAAACCACCTATAGCAAACAAGAGATACTGAACCTCTATGCCTCGCACGCTCCCTTCGGGGGAAACGTAATCGGGCTGGAGACCGCCGCATGGCGTTATTTCGGGCGAAGCGCCTCCGAGCTATCGTGGGCCGAGAGCGCCACGCTCGCGGTTCTTCCCAACTCCCCCGCCTTGATCCACCCCGGGAGAAACCGGAAACAACTGAAGGAGAAGCGAGATCGCTTATTGGCTTCCCTTCAAAAGAAAGGTATATTGGAGGAGACCGAATACGAGCTGGCCTGCATGGAGCCACTTCCCGAAGCCCCTCTCCCTTTACCTAATGATGCCCCTCACCTGTTAGAAAGACTGGCCGCGGAACAACCGGGGCAACGCATCCAAACCTCCGTCCGCCAAGCCCTGCAACGGCAGACACAGGCCCTCGTAAACCGTTATGCCCGTGAATACAGTTCCAACCATATCTATAATCTGGCGGCGATCGTAGCGGACGTGGAGACCGGGGAGGTATTGGCCTACGCCGGAAACGCTACCTATCCGGCCGACGAGCGGCGGGGGAACCAAGTGGACATCATCACCTCGCCCCGCAGCACGGGAAGTATTCTCAAGCCCTTCCTGTATGCCGGTATGCTGCACGACGGGCTGTTGCTCCCCTCCATGCTGGTATCGGACGTGCCCTTGAATATAAACGGCTTCTCCCCCCATAATTACAACAAGACATTCTACGGGGCGGTACCGGCCCATGTAGCCATAGAGCGCTCCTTGAACGTGCCCTTGGTACGTATGCTCTCCCAGTATAATACCGGACGCTTTATGTCTTTACTGAAATCGTGGGGAATGACTACCTTACGTTTCTCCGAGGAACATTACGGGGCCTCCTTGATCTTGGGAGGGGCCGAGGGAACCTTATGGGATCTTTCCGGTATGTATGCCTCCATGTCTCGTGTGCTTAAACATTACCGTACTTACAACGGACGCTATAATCCGGCGGATATCCATCCGCTGACTCCCTTTCCTGCGGAGAGGAAGGAACCCATCCGTTCCCTTACCGATAGCCGGCTCACCGATAAGGCTCTCCTTTCCTCCGCGGCCCTGTGGTACACGTTCGAGGCGATGTCCGCCCTGAACCGTCCCGAGGAAGAGGCCGACTGGCAACAATTCGAGTCGATGAAACGGATCGCATGGAAGACCGGGACGAGTTACGGGGGACGAGACGCTTGGGCGATCGGCACGACTCCCCGCTACGTCGTCGGCGTATGGGCCGGTAACGCTTCCGGCGAGGGCCGTCCGGGACTTACGGGTGTCGGCAACGCCGCTCCGGTCCTTTTCGATCTCTTTTCCCTATTGCCCGGTGGCGAATGGTTCGACCTGCCCTACGATGAGACGCTTCCCATGGTGATCTGCCGGAACAGCGGACATAAAGCCTCGCCCTACTGCGAGCAAACGGACACCTTATACATGCCGCTGTCCGGCAATAACACGGGGATTTGCCCCTACCATAAGCTCGTGCATCTATCGGCGGACGGACGGTACAGGGTCAATAGTTCCTGCGAGTCTGTCGACCGGATGATCAGCCGCCCGTGGTTCGTGCTTCCTCCCGCACAGGAGTATTACTACCGCAACTATCACATCGATTATATCCCGCTCCCTCCGGTAAAACCCGGCTGCGGGCAAGACCTGAACCGCCAGATCGAACTGATCTATCCCGAGCATAACGCCATTCTCTACCTTCCGAAAGGCTTCTCCGGGAAGTCCGAGAAATTTATCTTCAAGGCCGCCCACGCCCGCCGTGACGCTACGATTTACTGGCATCTGGACGAAAGCTATCTGGGAGAGACCACCGATAATCACCAGATCAGTTGCTCCGTGAGCCAAGGAAAACATCTCCTTACTCTCATCGACAACGAGGGGAACCAGAAGAAAATACAATTCGAGGTCAAGTAAAGCATCCGTTAAGCCTTGACCCAAACAGCCAATTTGCCTCCCTTGACAAGGAAACGGCCCTTCCCTTCCTCATCAATCGCCACGGTATCTTTTACCGAGCCTGTGATCTCATGCCATACCTCGCCTTTCCGGTTCTCCCCCACAGACATTGTTTTCTCTCCATCTTCCCCGTTCGAGATAACCACCGCCAAGCCCGAATCAGCATGTCCCGGATCTCCCAAGCGTACGAAGCCGATCGTGTTCGGATGATCAAAATAATCCACCTCTTCCCCGTACGCATATTCTTTCCGGGCACGCAATAGCATATCCAATACCTTACGATGGGGAGATTTCGTCCCTTTTACGCCATAATAATCCCCATAAAAGATACACGGATACCCCTTCTTCATCAACAGGATCAAACCGTAGGCGGAAGGTTTGAACCAATCCTTCACCTGCGACTCCAAAGAACTGTTTTTCTGGGAATCATGGTTATCCACGAAGGTGACGGCTTGATCCGGGCATATCTCGACCAAGGTCCCTTTTAATAGATCGCGTAAATCATAGTCACGACCTTTCTCGGAAGCCTCATTCAAGTTATAATGTAAGGCTACGTCAAACAAATCCACGTTATATTCTACTTGCGACAGGTAAGCCTCCAACGATTCGGTATCGTTTTTCCAATATTCCCCGACAGCGTAGAAACCCTCTCCCCGATCCGCTCTCACCGCCTCCAGAAAATGCTTGATAAACTGGTCGTTCATATGCTTGATCGCATCAAGGCGCATACCGTCCAAGTTTAGTTCGTTCGATACCCAGATCCCCCAGTCCTGCATCTCACGCACGACTTCGGGGTTATCGAAATCCAGATCGGCGAACATGAGATAGTCATAATTTCCATTCTCATCATCGACTCCCTCACTCCAATGTTTTCCCTCTCCCAGAATCTGGAATATACCTTCCTTCTTGCGGGACACATCATAGTCCGTCCCGGAGAAATGAAACCAATGCCATTTAAAATTAGAATACATATTGCCACGCCCCGGGAAGTCGAAGCCAGTCCATCCCTCTATCTCATAGGGTTCGCTGGTAGCGTTTTCCCGTTGCCCAGGATCTACCTCTTGCGCCATAAACCACTCGGTATAATCGGCTCCCGCCTTATGGTTCATCACGGCATCCAGATATACGCCAATCTGGTTCCGGTGAAGTTCCTCGATCATTTCTTGAAGTTCCTGCTTAGTTCCATACTTAGTACGTATGGTCCCTTTTTGGTCAAACTCCCCCAAATCATATAGATCATAGGTTCCATACCCCTCGTCCGCTTGCTCATGGCCTTTGTACGCAGGTGGGATCCATACGGCGCTGATCCCGATCTCATGTAAATGCGAGGCGTCATCCTCCAGCCGTTTCCACAGCATTCCATCGTTCGGCAGATTCCATTCGAAATACTGCATCATTACTCCATTTTCCATATGTTTCTTCTATTTGTTGATAAAACAACACTTCCCAAGCGTCATAAGTTGCTGAAACTAACCACCACATCCTTTTGTTATAGTAAAAAACTAAAGAATAATAAGATGGATTCAAAGCATGTTACAGAGAGTACGTCCGGTCAAGAGGACATTCAAAAGACTTGGTGGAAAGAAGCGATTATATACCAAATCTATCCCCGTAGCTTTCAGGACAGCGATGACGACGGAATCGGTGACTTAAACGGTATCACCTCCCGCTTGGATTATATACAAAGCTTGGGTGTGGATATCATCTGGTTAAACCCGATCTTTCTCTCTCCCAACGATGATAATGGCTACGACATCAGCGACTATCGGGAAATCATGCGGGAATTCGGTACGATGGAAGATTTCGACCGCCTCCTGAAAGAGATTCATAAACGGGAGATGCGACTGGTACTGGACTTGGTAGTAAACCATACCAGCGACGAGCATCCTTGGTTCGAGGAAGCCCGTAAATCCAGACATAATCCCTATTATAATTATTACCATTGGTGGCCGGCCGAGAAAGGTGAGCCTCCCTTGCGCCTCAGCTATTTCGACGAGGAAGGCAACGCTTGGACGTATAACAAGCCAACCGACTCGTATTACCTGCATTATTTCTCCCGGAAACAACCCGACTTAAATTGGGAGAACCCGGAGGTACGCCAAGAGATTTTCGATATGATGTGCTTTTGGTTCGATAAAGGGATAGACGGTTTTCGCATGGATTCCATCTCTCTTATCGCCAAAGATCCCTCATTCCCTCTCATAGATTCCAAGAAATATCCGGATATCTTTTCTTTCTATGCCAAAGAGCCTCGCCTACACCTCTATCTTCACGAGATGAATCGGCAGGTATTAAGCAAATACGATTGTATGAGTGTTGGAGAAGGTTCGGCCGTGATGGTAGATGATGTCGCTAAATTTGTCGATCCGGCCCGGGAAGAGTTGAATATGCTTTATCATTTCGACGCCGCCCGCATCCGGAATACAACCCTACCGGACAATCCGGAATCCGGTATAGACTATAGCTTGATCGCCCTAAAGAAGATGTTTACGGAATGGGATAAGGCGGTAGATAAGGGTTGGCCCTCGATCTACTTGGGTAATCATGACCAGCCCCGTATGGTCAGTCGCTTTGGTAGCGATAAGGATGAGTTCAGGGCCTTGTCCGCTAAGATGCTTATTACTTTTCTGCTTACGATGAGAGGAACGCCTTATTGGTTCGCCGGGGACGAGATAGGTATGCGTAACATTCGGTTCGACCGTATCGAGGATTATAACGATATCGATACGATCAACCGCTATAAGAAAGCGAAAGCAGAGGGTAAAGATCCGCAGGCGGTATTGGACGAACAGAAAGAGACCGGACGAGACAACGCCCGCACTCCTTTCCAATGGGATCGCTCGCCGGAAGCGGGATTTACGGCAGGAACCCCTTGGTTAAAGGTAAATCCAGATTATACTTGGATAAACGTAACGGACGAAGAAAAAGATCCGACCTCCATACTTAATTATTTTAAGAAAGTAGTCAGCTTCCGTAAGGAGAATCCGAGTTTGATTTATGGCAGTTATCATTTGCTGGATGCGGAGAATCCCCAATCCTATACCTTCTTACGCAAGACTGGGGCCGACACTTATCTGATTATGCTCAATTTCTCCCCCAAGGCGGCAATCTCCACTCCGGGGATAGATATGAGTAACGCACACGTCCTATTGGACAATTACGGGGCCCGAAGTCATATGGCGCCTCAAAAAGATATCACGCTCCGTCCTTTCGAAGCGATTGTCTTTCAATTGAACCATCCCGTCTATGAATCCTTCATAGATTCGCTAGATCTTTTGGAATGATTCGTTAAAAAGAGGTACAAAGCGCAACCAAAGACTTTTCGGATGTGTTTAAATACAAAGCATCAGAACTTTTTAATAAAATATAAAACTATTCGTTATGGGATTTATTTGGTCTATTATCATCGGTATCGTAGCCGGTTATCTGGCTGGTAAGATTATGCGTGGAGGAGGTTTCGGGGTCATTGTTAATTTGATCCTAGGTATTATTGGAGGTGTATTGGGTGGCTGGGTATTCAGTTTACTAGGCATATCGGCCGGTGGTATCTTAGGGAGCTTGATAACCTCTACGGTCGGAGCTATTTTGTTATTATGGATCGGCTCGCTATTCAACAAATCCAAAGAGGTTTAAGAAGGCGTGCTCAATTATCAAATCATATATTACATGGCAACAAGATCTCACGAAACTTTAGTTACGGCATAATATAATGTAAAAGGCAGTCCTTGCCGGACTGCCTTTTTATTTAGATCGTTTCCACTTTTTCTTTAGGTAAAACCCATTTCAATACCAGATAACCGCAAAGACCGGATATAAACGATCCCGTGAATACACCCAGCTTCGCCTGATTCAAGAGATCGGCACCCGCCGCCGTACTGCCGTCAAAGGAAAGATTCGCTATAAACAAAGCGACCGTGAAACCGATTCCTCCCAACATGGATACTCCAAATAAATTACGCTTGCTCATGCCTGTAGGCATGGAGGCAAATGGCGTACACGCGAACAAGTAAGAGAAAGAGAATATACCTAATGTCTTTCCTACAAATAGGCCCACGAACACCGCCAACGGTACATTAACTAATGTCTGGGGTTGGATATCCCCGAATGTCACACCGGCATTCACGAAAGCGAATAAAGGAAGTATCACATAGTTTACCAAAGGATGCAACTTATCAGCGATGGTCTGCAACGGACTGATCGTTTTATCCGCCAACGTATGGATGTTATTCAATACCTGAATTTGTGTAGGCGTAAGCACTTCCGCTTTACGGGACTGACGAACCTCGGTATAGTCCAGCATATTCAAATACCCGGTCATATCACACGTGAAATCATCTAGCTTAACAACCGGACGGGCAGGAACCGTAAAGGCGATCAACACGCCGGCGATTGTCGGATGGATTCCTGACTCCAGAAATAGCAGCCAAACGATAAAGCCACCAATATAGAAAAACAATCGGTTGTGTACCCGGAACTTTCCTCCCACATACAACAAAGCGAGGACTATCAGGGATATCAACAAAGGCTCGAAAGCGATATGCCCGCTATAAAACAGGGCGATAATTATGATACCTCCAATATCATCCACCACAGCCAAGGCGGTCAAGAAGATACGCATGCTCAACGGCACCCGCTTCCCCAACAAGCCCAATACGGCCAAGGCGAAAGCGATATCCGTAGCCATCGGAATAGCCGCCCCGTTTACCTCGGGAGGCGTATTACATACTAACATATAAAATAAGACCGGCACGATCATTCCACCACAGGCGGCGATAATAGGCAATAGCGCCTTCCGCACGGAACTCAACTCACCGATCAATACCTCTTGCTTGATCTCCAGACCGATCACGAAAAAGAAAACCGCCATAAGGGCGTCGTTCACGAAAGCCAGCATAGACATGGTCTCGCCATGATGCGCAAAGAAGTTAAACTGCCCGGCTTGCAGATCGATTGGAAAAGCTAATAACTGGTGATACCTATCTGCCCAAGGCGAATTGGCCAAGACCATAGCAACGATGGTAGCGGCAAACAATAAAAGACTAGCGTTCGGCTTCTGTATAGCGAAGCGACGCAACGGTTTAAGGATAACATTAATCGTACGGTCCATAAATAATAAGTTAGATGAAGGTCTTCAACAATTGATCGTACTATGACTATTCCCTTTCCCTCCCAAGAGGGAAACGGAATATCATCTTGAAATACCTTCAAGTGTTTTTTCTATTAATTGACAGCTTTGGCTTTTCCTGCTTGCTCCAGGTTATAAGCGCTGCGTGTGAGTTTCTCTACCCAGATGACAAAGATACCAGTTAAAATTAAATTAAACACAATAGTTAACACAGAAATTATCAACATAGGGCCACCTAATCCATATCCCAAGGCTATGAAAATAACGCCGGCTCCTACCTCTCCACGGGTAAACATACCGATAGACAGCGCCAAACGCTCCCGTTTCATCCGGTCACGGTAGAAAAACAAAGGAAATAGTTTACCGATATTGGATAAGAATGAGACGATTACGACGTGTAAAGCGATCATCGACCATGACATCATCGGCTGGGAACCTGTCACCGTAGTTACTTCCGCCGCTTGCTGAGCGAAATCCACGCCCATAAACACCGGCATGCTCACTCCGACAAGGAACATAAAGAGATAAGAGATAAAATCGGACACTTGATGCTCGATCTTGGTATCGATATGCTTATGCCGCATGATCATACCTACGACAAACGCAGGTAAAAGTACCTCGATATGGATGCTAGCCTCCTCCCCGTACATATGTTTTGATACCAGATAAATCACTTGCGTGATACCAAACGTCACGACAGCATAGAACAAGATGGCTTTCCAGTCTTGACGTACATTATAATATCCCATTTTCTTCCAACCCAGAATCAAGAGCAATACCACAACCAGAATAATGACTCCCAATTGCCAGCGCAAGCCGATCATCATGATTTGCAACGGGATCATCAACAGGATCGTATCCAAGTCGTCGAAGATCGCCAATACCTGTACCTTCTTATACACCCAAGAGGCTTTTAGCCCGGCGGCGGCCAACATCGTAAACAAGATACCCGCCGAGGTAGGCGCGGCGAACCGGCTTAGCAACAGGTTCTCCTTCCAAGCGTCCCAACTTCCCCATAAATCGCCCGGAAGCAAGACAAACATATAATATAAAGCCACGAATATCCACGGAAACGCAGCCGTAGCCATCGCTATGAAATAATCTTCGGTATAAGACTTCCACCGGGTCTTATCAATCTCGAACTCACGCCCCACATTAATCATGATAAACGCAAGGCAAATAAACAAAAATGTATTAGAGATCGTCTTTACCAGCGAATACTGTTCCCCCACCATAGCGGGAAGCATTTGCGACACGACCAAACCCAACACTAGAAAAAAAGAGAATAAAAGAACTTTTTTCATTCAGATAAAACTATATTAATATTTACACAATAAAATGCAGGGGCAGGGTTCCTCATGAGCCTTGTCTCTACAAAAAACAATTGAAAATTGAATTAGTTGATCGCTTGCTACTCTTTTAGATAAGCGGTCTCAACCTTTAACAAGCGATTCTTGAGGCGTTCGGCCTCCCCTTTACGGATACGAAGCGTCATCTCGCAATCCATCTCGAACTTCTGTGAGATGATAGCGGGGTTATCCTCTTTTACGATACGCATGATCCCGTTCAGGTATGGGTATTCGAAAACGACCGTGATGTCCTCGTCTACCGTACGTTCCTCGATCTCTGCGGCGGCGATAGCCTCGGCGGCGGCCGTGCGATAAGCGACGATCAGCCCGCTGGTTCCTAACTCGATTCCACCAAAGTAACGTACTACGACAATCAATAAATCGGTCAGCTCATTCGAGTTGATCTGTCCGAGGATCGGTTTCCCGGCCGTGGAAGAAGGCTCCCCGTCATCGTTGGCCCGGAACGTCTGCCGCTCTGGACCTAACATATACGCCCAGCATACATGGCGGGCATCATAATATTGTTTACGGTATTTCTCCAGTTGCTCCTTCACCTCTTCTACCGTACGCACGGGGATAGCATACGAGATAAAGCGGCTGCGCTTCTCGGTATAATATCCCTCGGCTACTTGCTTGATGGTCTTGTAACTGTCGTCTGCCATAAATCAATCCGGTATTTTAGTGTTAGACACTTCCTCCCGGTACGCCCGGAAATCTTTCATGATCTCTTCGATCTCCTCGATGAAATAAGGATCTTTCACCTTATTCCTCACCTCCTCATAATAGGTCTCTATGGCAGCCAACGCACATACGTCCTGCCCTCTCAGCACGAAGTAAGGTTCCTCCTTCTCCACGCACTGCTTGATCATTTGTATAGGATTCTTCATTTTTTCTTATTTGCTATATCTAACTCTTCTTTCAAGAACGGAGCCGTAAACCCGACGCCACTCTTTGCTAAAGCTTCCGGAGTTCCGGTAAAAAGGACATTGCCTCCACGGCGACCGCCCTCGGGACCCATATCGATCAAGTAATCGGCGCTTTTGATAACATCGAGGTTATGTTCGATAACGATGATCGTGTTGCCTTTATCCACCAACTTGTTCAATACCCCCAGCAAGACCCGGATATCCTCGAAGTGCAGACCGGTGGTAGGTTCATCCAATACATAAAGCGTCTTTCCCGTATCCCGCTTCGCCAGCTCGGTAGCCAGCTTGACACGTTGGCTCTCGCCACCGGATAAGGTAGTAGAGGGTTGCCCCAACTTGATATATCCCAGACCTACATCCTGCAGGACCTTGATCTTGGATAAGATAGTCGGGATATTCTCGAAGAACTCCACTGCCATATTAATCGTCATATCCAAGATATCCGCAATTGATTTCCCACGAAAACGAACCTCTAGGGTTTCCCGGTTATATCGCTTGCCGTGACAATCCTCGCAAGGCACCAGCACGTCCGGAAGGAAATTCATCTCGATCGTCTTATAGCCATTTCCCTTACAGGTCTCGCACCGTCCGCCCGATACGTTAAAAGAGAAACGTCCCGGTTTATACCCTCTCACCTTCGATTCCGGAAGTTCCACGAACAGATTCCGGATATCCGAGAATACCCCCGTATAGGTAGCTGGGGTGCTCCGGGGGGAACGACCGATCGGAGATTGATCCACATTCACGATCTTATCGACATGCTCGATTCCCTCGATGGCGTCGTATGCCAAGGGGTCTTCCAGCGAGCGATAGAAATGCTGGCTCAAGATCGGTTGCAGCGTGCGGTTTATCAAGGTAGACTTTCCGCTACCCGACACACCCGTGACGCAAATAAGAGTACCCAAGGGGAAAGACACGTCCACATGCTTCAGGTTATTGCCGCTGGCTCCCTTGATCGTAATAAACTGCCCGTTGCCTTTCCGACGCTCGGCAGGAACGGCTATCTCCGTGTTTCCATTCAGATAGGAAGAGGTCAAGGTATCTACACGCAGCATCTCCTTGGGCGTTCCCTCAAAGACGACCTCACCCCCCAGACGACCCGCTTTGGGACCCATATCCACCACGTAATCGGCACTCAACATCATATCCTTATCATGCTCCACGACGATCACGGAGTTTCCCGTATCACGCAATTGCTTCAAGGAGTTAATCAGACGGACGTTGTCCCGCTGGTGCAAACCGATACTCGGCTCATCCAATATATAAAGTACATTCACCAATTGGCTTCCGATCTGGGTAGCCAGACGGATACGCTGGCTCTCGCCACCGGACAAGGTAGCGGAACCCCGGTTCATGGAAAGATAATCCAATCCCACATCCAGCAAGAAGCGCAGGCGGGAGCGTATCTCCTTCAATATCTCCGTAGCGATCCGAAGCTGTTTCGGGTCCAGCTTCTCCTCGATACCCTCCAGCCACTCGTATAATTCCGAGATATCCATGGCCGACAACTCGGCGATATTCTTTCCCGCTATCCGGTAGCTCAACGCCTCCTTATTCAACCGCCAGCCGTTACATTCCGGACAAGTGGCCATCTTGATGAATTGTCCCGCCCATTTCTGCGCCGAGGCGGATGCCTCGCTCTCCTGTTGCATCAAGATATACTTGGCGACTCCCTCATACGACAAGAAATAGTTAGACGATCCTAACGAGTCATTCTTGATCTGCAACCGCTCGTCCGTACCGTTCATGATCTCGTCCATCGCCTCCTCGGGAATATCCCGTATAGGCGTCTTGATCGTCACGCCATGCTTTTGGCAAAGCGCCTCGATCTGCCAGAATATCAACGAATTCTTATATTTACCCAAAGCGACGATGCCACCGCTATATATACTTAAGGATGGATCGGGAACGATCTTGTCCATATCCAACAAATTGACCTGTCCTAAGCCTTTACATTTCGGACACGCTCCTTGAGGGGAGTTGAACGAGAAATTATGCGGAGCCGGCTCACTGTAAGACAATCCAGTCACCGGGTCCATCAAGCGACGACTATAATGGCGAACCTCGTTAGTCTCGGCATCCAGTATCAGCACAAGGCCATCGCCTTGCTTCATGGCGATCTTCAAGCTCTCTTTCAAACGACGCTCGTCTGCCTCGGAGACAATCATCTTATCGATCACTACCTCGATGCTGTGCATCTTATAACGATCCAGCTTCATCCCATGGAAGATCTCTTTCAACTCGCCATCGACACGGACGTTCAGATATCCTTTTTTACGTATCTGCTCGAAAAGTTCCTTATAGTGCCCCTTACGATTACGGACCAACGGAGCCAAGAGATACGTTTTTTTCCCGTTGTACTCATCCAAGATCAGCCGTAAGACTTGATCCTCGGTATATTTCACCATCTTCTCCCCGCTCAAATAGGAATAGGCCTCTCCCGCCCTAGCGTAAAGCAAACGGAAAAAGTCATAGATCTCGGTAGTCGTACCGACAGTGGAACGAGGATTCTTATTGGTTGTCTTTTGCTCAATGGAGATAACCGGACTCAGGCCCGTTATCTTATCCACATCGGGTCTCTCCATATTCCCTAAGAAATTCCGGGCGTAAGCCGAGAATGTCTCCACATACCGCCTTTGTCCCTCGGCGAAAATCGTATCGAACGCCAATGATGACTTGCCGCTACCACTCATGCCGGTAATCACCGTCAACTTATTCCTCGGAATCTCTACATCTATATTCTTCAGATTATGAACACGTGCGCCAAGTATGGATATGCGCCCGCCTTCCAATGCCTGCTTATCTTTTATCATCTTTTACCTATCTGGTTTTAGGGGCCGTAAAGATACGAAAAAAACAGAAGCCAATCAAACTTTCCGACAAATCATAGTGTAGTCTCCGCCACTTCCTTCCGCCTATTTACTCCCTACGGGAAGACCTCGCAGTATCCACCGTAAGGAACCAGGGGTTCTATTTATCCTTCACCTTTGGCTGGGGAGAAGGAGCCTGTATGTTCTCATAAAACCTCTTTTTCTCCTCGTTACTTTTTTGGACAAGGCTTGTCACATATACCGTAAATATTGGAAACATCATCATGCCCAAAGCAGCCAATACGACTGAGAGGACTCGTCCCGTAACCGTAATAGCGGATATGTTAGAGCCAACCGTCGTCACATCCATAAACGCCCACCATAGAGCGTCCCCATAATTAGCCACCAACGGGTTCACCTTATGCTCCAAGACAAAAAATATAAGACTTGAGAAATAAACCGTGGCCAACAACATCGTCAAGTAAGAAACAAACAAGCCGGATGCCTTATTATACGATAACCATCCCACCACGATCGCCAACGCATACCCGCCCCGTACCAAAGGAACGAAACGTAAGAAATAACTAAGCTCGGGTGAGGTGATAATATGATAATATTCTATTATATTTTGGTAAGGGATCGCTACGAGCAAGAAAATAAAGTGCGTTCGCAAATAACGTAATTTATCTTTCGATAGGAAAAGTTCCAAAACAAAATCGAAAAGAAAAAACAAACAGATCCATAATTGAATCTTCTTATAAGAAGTTTGCGTGTAAAAGGGAATATTCTTAAATGTATCGATGGAGATACTGATAACCAAGAACAGCGACAACAATAGTATAATGATATGTAACACACCATATACCCCCTTCTTTCTCAATGCGAAATCAAATACGGCCATTTTCATAAGCGTTACTATTTATTTAATTATAATCCTTTTCATTTTGGTTTATGACAACAAACCTCATATACCATTTGTTTAAACAGCGAAATGTGTTAATTAACCAAGTTTTACGTAGCAAAAACAAAACAACTTCTTTGATTCGCTGTTATAAACTCAGACTTAAACGAGAGAAGTAATTCTCATTTTTAAAACATAAATCTATGGCAAATATCAACAAGACAGTAAAGCTAGGTGTGTTTACCCTAGCAATCATGAACGTGACGGCAGTAGTATCTTTACGCGGACTGCCAGCAGAAGCCGTATACGGACTAAGTTCGGCTTTCTATTACTTATTCGCGGCAATCGTATTCTTAATCCCGACCTCTTTGGTGGCAGCGGAATTAGCGGCAATGTTCCAAGACAAACAAGGTGGTGTATTCCGTTGGGTAGGTGAGGCCTATGGAAAACGTCTAGGCTTTCTGGCTATCTGGGTTCAATGGATTGAAAGTACGATCTGGTATCCGACAGTATTAACTTTTGGAGCCGTATCCATCGCCTTCATCGGTATGGATCATCCCGAAGATATGCTGCTGGCGAATAACAAATACTACACGTTAGCGATCGTGTTAATTATTTATTGGCTGGCTACATTTATCTCACTAAAGGGATTGAGTTGGGTTGGAAAAGTAGCGAAAATTGGAGGTATGGTAGGTACTATCATCCCGGCGGCCTTACTCATCATTTTAGGTATCGTATATCTAGCGACTGGCGGGCATTCCAATATGGATTTCCACAGTAACTTCTTCCCCGACTTCAGTAAATTCGACAACTTAGTCTTAGCCGCAAGTATCTTCCTTTTTTACGCAGGTATGGAAATGGGCGGTATTCACGTGAAAGACGTTGACAATCCTTCTAAAAACTATCCGAAAGCTGTATTTATCGGTGCCTTGATCACCGTTGTAATCTTCGTACTAGGAACTTTTGCGTTGGGTATTATTATCCCAGAGAAAGACATCAATCTTACGCAAAGTTTATTAGTGGGATTCGACAATTACTTCAAGTACATTCATGCCTCATGGTTATCCCCAATTATCGCTATCGCTTTGGCATTTGGCGTATTAGCAGGAGTATTGACATGGGTCGCTGGTCCTTCCAAAGGTATATTCGCAGTTGGTAAAGCAGGTTATCTGCCCCCGTTCTTCCAGAAGACCAATAAGATCGGCGTACAGAAAAACATCCTTTATATCCAAGGAGCGGCTGTTACACTTCTTAGCTTATTATTCGTGGTAATGCCATCCGTACAAAGCTTTTATCAGATCTTATCACAGCTTACGGTGATCTTATATTTAATAATGTATATGTTGATGTTCTCCGGAGCGATCGCATTACGTTATAAGATGAAAAAGGCAGGTCGTCCTTTCCGTATCGGAAAAGGTGGCAATGGCTTGATGTGGTTGATCGGAGGTTTAGGATTCTGTGGTTCCTTATTAGCGTTCGTATTAAGTTTCATTCCTCCTAGCCAGATTTCTACAGGAAATAATACGGTTTGGTTCGCCGTTCTCTTCATCGGTGTAATTGTTGTCGTTGCGGCACCGTTTATTATCTATGCGTCTAAGAAAGCATCTTGGGTAGATCCGAACACTGAATTCGAACCGTTCCATTGGGAAGTAAAAAATGACGTATCCGAGACGAATACGACAAAAGCATAACACACATTCATCTCGATAATTACCTAGTCCGGGCTGCGAAAATATTGCAGCTCGGACTTTTTCGTAAAAATAGCACAGAATATTTACGTTTTATTATGTGTATTATAAAAATGTAATTATCTTTGCGATAGTATTCATAAAATAAAATATCAAAAGAACTATGGCACGTACAGTAGATTATTCAAAAAAGGCAGAGAAAATCAAAGAGCAAGTAGATGAATTAGTACAAGAATTAATGGCTGCTAAATCGGCTCCGGTAGTCTCCAAAAGAAGTTTAAAAGTAGCTGACATCAATTTCGAGAACGAGGATGTTAATACATTAATGCAAATACAAGCTCGCCTCGCTCGCGTTATCTTGGAGAAGAGCAAATAAGAAAAAACTCTGCTAAGGTTTTAATAAAAGCGCCTTTCCCGTCTTTAAGGATGTTTCGGGAAAGGCACTTTATTTTTCAGGTCTCGTGCGAACTTTCAAAGAAAAAGCTTATCTTTGAAAACCTAATCAATAACATGTATGGAACTAACACTCCCAACGAAAGTTAATGTGACACATCCCATCATGCTAGACACGAAGATATTAGTCGTGATCGGAGCGAACGGTGCGGGGAAAAGCTCTTTTGGCAGAGATTTATTGGAGAGATATGCGGGTCAAGCGAAAAGAATATCCGGTATACATGCCTTATTCATCAGCGATGACGAATCTAAATTATCGGCCTCCAATGAATTCGCACGTTTACAGTCTATGATCAAAGAACGACTGTTCATGCCACGTATTTCTGAATACGAGAAACTGATTTTGCAACTCCAGAGCGAGGAGTTCGAGGCGGCAGTCAATTTCAAGGAAGCCAGCAAAACTAATAACGAAGTAGATCCTCCGATCACCAAGATAGATATTATACAAGCGATCTGGGAAAAGATGTTTCCGCATAATCGCCTGATACGAAAGTCGGGATTTATCGAGCTTGTATCCACGGGGCGTGATTCAAATTCCTACACCGCCGGACGCATGAGCGATAGCGAGAAACTGGTGTTCTACTTGATTGGGGCCGCATTATGCGCATGCCCGAACGCCTTGCTCGTGATCGAAGAGCCGGAAACCCTTCTCCACAACTCCATAAAGAACCAGCTTTGGGACGAGATTGAGGCGATACGCCCGGACTGTACGTTTGTTTATCTCACACATGACATTGATTTCGCCACCTCCCGCTCCGACAGCAAACGGATCTGGATTCGTTCTTACGACGCAGATCATTCCGTATGGGATTACGAGTTGATCGAGAGTAATGAAAGTTTTCCAGAAGAAGTATATATGGAAATACTTGGCAGCCGGAAACCGATCTTGTTTATCGAAGGGACCGACACGAACAGTATCGACAGTAAGCTTTACCCCTTCATATTCCCCGATTATTTGGTGAAACCGATGGGTGGTTGCCAAAAAGTAATCGAGACAACCAAAGCGTTCGGCCAACTGAAAGACTTCCATACATTAGATAGCAAAGGTATCGTAGATCGTGATAGGCGTACGCAAGGAGAAATAAACTATCTACGGGAACAACATATTTATGTACCGGACGTAGCAGAAGTGGAGAACCTATTGATGATAGAGGATGTGATCAAGACGGTCGCCAAACGGTTGATGAAAGATCCGGACGATGTTTTCAAGCAAGTGAAAGAAAACGTAGTACGTCTTTTCCAAAAAGAACTGGACTCGCAAGTAATCCTTCATGCCAAACATCAAGTCCGTAAAAAACTGGAGACTACCGTTGATCGCAAGATAACGACGGTGGAGCAATTAACCGAACATGTAGAGAGTATCCGTCTGAACATCCATGCGGAAGAAATATACAAAAACATAAAAGAAGAGTTCGAGTCTTATATAGAAACGGAGAACTACAAAAGCATCCTCCGTGTTTATAATCAAAAAGGGATGTTACCACAGAGCCGCCTATGCGCGATCTGCGGTATCAGTAACAAAGAGAGTTATTTAAACCTGATTCTCTCCATATTAAAGGAAAACAAGGAGGATGCGGAAGCGATACGAAAGGCTATCAAACATTCATTGGGCACATAAAAAGTTTCTAAAAATGCGGGGAAAGTCCATAAAAAATTGTTCTTTTGCAAACTGTTTTATAACATTAATGGGCCAAAGCCCTATATATTAATTGTCATATGCGTACACCTACACTTCAATATCTTTACTTGCAAAAGCCGGTAACCATGATGGTAGTAATCTGTATTATATCTGTGTTACCTTGGATCGGCCTCGGCGATTTTTCCACCAAAGGGGAACCTCGGGAAGCGGCCGTAGCGATCTCCATGCTTGAGACAGGTAATTGGGTCTTGCCACAATCTTACGCGAACGAGTTCGCTTTTAAGCCACCGATGGCGCATTGGTTAATGGCTGCTTTCTCCTATCCACAGGGATATGTTTCCGAGTTCACCTCCCGCTTGCCATCGGCTTTAGCCTTTATTACCTTGATCGGGTTCGTATTGGTCTTTTTCGGTAAACGAATCGTAAAGTTTCAGGAGGCATTCATAGCGACCCTCCTATTGGTCACCTGCGTAGAGATACATCGGGCGGCCATGACGACTCGGGTGGATATGTTGCTCACTACTTTCATCGTCATAGGGCTTTTCCAGCTATATCGATGGGAAGATAAATTAGAGCTGAAAGGACTTCCCATATTCATACCTTTATTATTAGGATGCGCCGTTCTGACCAAAGGACCGGTAGGCGTAGTATTGCCCCTATTCGTATTCGGCATTTATCTATTAATGTTAGGTCAATACAGTTATCTCACCATATTCAAGACTTTATTATATGCGGGAATTTCCTCTTTATTCCTACCGATGTTGTGGTATACCGCTGCATGGAAGCAGGGTGGAAATGAGTTCCTTAATGTCGTATTAGCGGAGAATTTCGCTCGTTTCTTACACCTAAACACTCCTGAAATTTCCTATGATCTGGGGCATGAGAATGGTGTTTGGTACAATTTCATGACGTTGGCGGCAGGCTTTATACCTTGGACTATTTTCTTTTTCTTCTCTTTATTCGGGCTGAAACTTAGCAAGCCTGAGCAATCTATTAAAGAGATCTTAAAGAATACGTGGAAACGTATCCGCTCCATGGAAAAAGTTCGTTTATTTAGTTTGGTTGCTTTAGTCGGCATCCTTTTCTTCTATTCGATACCTTCCAGTAAACGAAGCGTATATTTAATGCCGGCTTATCCGTTCATTGCCTTGTTCTTGGCTCAGTATGCCTTATATATTACAGAATACCGTACGAAAGTAACTCGGGTATTCGCTGCCTTTTTAGCTTCCCTAGTAAGTGTCGTCATGATAGCGATCTTGCTTACGGTATTCGGTATTATTGATCCTGTTGGTATCGTCGGTCAATATACACAAAACGCATCGACCTTGGACATGGTACAAATGGTATCAAAAGTATTAGTTCACCCCAGTACGCTTACGATCTGTATTATCTTCATAAATCTATTGATATTAGGAACGGTCTATTACCAGATGTTCAAGAAAATAAATATCAAGATCCTCTACGCTACGATAGCCTTGACATTCTCGGTTAATTTATTAATTGACGGTGTCATTATGAGAGGTATTCGTGAAGGGGATTCTTGCCGTGTTTTCGCTGAACGTATCCTGAAAGAATATCCATTGAATAAAAAGAATGTATATGTCGTAAATAACCTTCGGATTTATCGGAATCTATACGGGTTAAACTTCTATATGGGAAATATCTTCCATGACTTCGATAAAGAAACACCCGCCAAAGGTTATTTCCTGATCGGAGAAAATGAGATGGAAAAGGTACTTTCCGCATACGGGGATAAATATACCTTCCGTACACTGACTAAGTCCGATCAAACGTTCAGCGAGCTAAAACAAAAAATCGTGCTTAGCGAGTTCGAGTTGAAATAGAAATGTAATATCTAATAGTATACCATGAATAGTTCCTATATTTCCCCTTTCGCCAAGCCGGTCTACATCATGTTGAAACCGGTTGGTTCTGTTTGTAATTTGGCATGCGAGTATTGTTATTACCTTGAGAAAAGTAAGTTCTATCCGGACGTGAAGAATCACATCATGACGGATCAGATACTCGAGAAGTTCATCAAGGAATACATGGAATGCCAAACCATGCAAGAAGTTTTGTTTACGTGGCATGGAGGCGAGACGCTGATGCGACCTATCAGCTTCTATAAAAAAGCCTTGGAGTTGCAGCGTAAATATGCGGGAGGACGGCAAATAGACAACTGTATCCAAACCAATGGTACCCTATTGAATGATGAGTGGTGCCAATTTTTCAAGGAAAATAATTTCTTGGTGGGTGTATCTATCGATGGCCCGCAAGAGTTCCACGACGAATACCGTAGGAACCGGCAGGGACTCCCCTCTTTCTATAAGGTGATGAAGGGAATCGAGTTGCTGAAAAAACATGGGGTAGAATATAACGCCATGGCCGTCGTGAATGATTATAACGTGGATTATCCGCTGGAATTCTATAATTTCTTCAAGGAACTGGATTGCCGTTTCATCCAATTCGCCCCGATCGTGGAGCGTATCGGCCGGCACAAGGAAGGTACCAAGCTATCTTCTCCCGAGGAGCAAGACGCAGCGATCGAGCTAGCTCCGTTCTCGGTAGATAGCGAGAAATGGGGGGATTTCCTTTGCGCCTTGTTCGACGAGTGGCTGAAAGAGGATGTCGGCAAGTTCTACATCCAATTATTCGATTCCACCTTGGCCAACTGGGTAGGCGAGCAACCCGGGGTCTGCTCCTTGGCCCGCCATTGCGGTCACGCCGGGGTAATGGAGTTCAATGGCGACGTGTACGCTTGCGACCATTTCGTATTCCCGGAATACAAACTCGGGAATATCCAAACAAAGACATTGACGGAGATGATGTACAGTCCGGTACAACAAAAGTTTGGAACGGATAAAGAAGATAAGCTCCCTACGCAATGCAAGGAATGCGAATATCTTTTCGCTTGCCATGGGGAGTGCCCGAAAAACAGGTTCCTCCATACGCCGAATGGGGAGCCGGGACTAAATTATCTATGTAAGGGATACAAGAAATTCTTCAAGCATGTAGCTCCTTACATGGACTTTATGAAAAAAGAATTATTGAATCAACGTCCACCCGCAAACGTGATGGATTGGGCTAAACAACAACAACATGAATATTAACAGACGTGATTTCATTAAAACAGGAAGTATGGTTATGCTTGGAACATTAGCGGCTCCTTCCTTACTAGGAAGTTGCACCGGTAGTGAGAGTGATAAAGCAGCCGGTATTTCATTCGCCATGAATTATTTCAAGGTGAGTGAGGGGGATTTGAGGAAAGTATTGGCGGCAGCCTTGGAGAAAGGCGGGGATTATGCCGATTTGTTTTTCGAGCATTCATACAGGAACAACGTGGGGTTGCAGGATGGTGCCGTAAACCGTGCCTCATCCAACATCGATTTTGGGATGGGCGTACGAGTCTTGGCTGGTGACCAAACGGGATACGCCTACGTAGAGAACGTTACCTTAGACGAGATGCTAAAGGCGGCTCGTACGGCCGCACGTATCGCCACCGGATCAGCGAATACCGCTCCTATCAACTTAACGGAGGAAAAGCATACGAACAATTTCTATAGCGTACAAACACCTTGGGACGAGATAGCCATTAATGACAAGATGCCTTTCTTGCAGAAACTGAACGATCAGATCTTCGCCAAGGACAAGCGGGTCACCAAGGTGATGGCCTCTTTGGGAGACACGACCTCTCATATCTTATTCTGTAACTCGGAAGGGCAGATTTATTACGATTATCGCCCGATGAGTGCTTTGAGTGCCGTCTGTATTATGGAAGATAACGGGAAGATCGAGAACTCGTACGCCGCACGGGCTTTTCGCATGGGAGCGGAATTCCTAACGGATGACCTGATCGACGAGCTTGCCCAAGAGGCGGTGGATAAGACCTCTATCTTATTTCAGGCGATCAAGCCAAAAGGCGGGGAAATGCCCGTTGTCATGGGTGCTGGTGGCTCTGGCATCTTATTGCACGAGGCGATCGGCCATGCTTTCGAGGCAGATTTCAACCGTAAGAACACCTCTATTTTCTCTGATCAACTGAACAAGAAAGTTTGCAACGAGCATATCAACGTGGTGGACGACGGTACGATTCCTTTCAACCGGGGCTCGGTCAATATCGATGACGAGGGTGTGGACGGACAAAAAACCTATATCGTACGGGAGGGAGTCTTGACCAGTTATCTGCACGATCGTATCAGTGCGAAACATTACGGCATCCCCTCTACGGGCAATGGCCGCCGGGAGTCTTTCCGTCAGATGCCTATCCCCCGTATGCGTGCCACTTATATGGAAGCGGGCAACGTGACGGAAGAGGAGATCATCTCTACCGTAAAGAAAGGTATCTATGCCGCCAACTTCACGAACGGGCAGGTACAGATCGGCGCGGGCGATTTTACCTTCTTCGTGAAGGATGGTTACTTGATCGAGAACGGCAAGCTCACCCAACCTATCAAGGATATTAATATCATCGGTAACGGCCCGAAAGCGTTGGCGGATATCACGATGGTGGGTAATAATTATAAAATGGATAACGGCACATGGACCTGCGGTAAGGATGGACAGTCTTGCCCGGTAACCTGCGGTATGCCGTCGGCCTTAGTCAGCAAACTTACAGTAGGAGGAGAAAATTAATATGATAACAAACGAAAATAAGAAATTGGCTCAATGGGCCATGGAATATGCCTTGAAGAATGGTTGCCAGTCTTCACGTGTCACGCTTTACAATGGTTCCAGCAGTTCGTTTGAGATACGGGATATGAAAATAGACCGTCTGCAACAGGCGTCCGAGAACAGCATGGTGGTTCATTTGTTCGTGGACGGCCGTTACGGCTCCTACTCTACCAATCGCTTGGATAAGAAAGAGCTGGAGAAGTTCATCAAGGATGGTATCGCCGCCACTCGTTTCCTCGCCGAGGACAAGGCTCGCACGCTGCCGGACGCTTCCTTATATTATAAAGGTGGGGCGGCGGACTTGCGATTGGTCGACCCGAATTTCGACTCCGTACAACCGGACGACAAGGTATCGTTGGCCATGAGCGTCTGTGAAGAGATCATGGGCAAGGACGACCGGATCATCTCCGCCAACGCTTCCTACAGCGACGAGAAGGACTTTAAGTACATGGTAGCCAGCAACGGTTTCGAAGGCGAGGCTTCCGGTTCCTCTTATGGCTTGGTGGGAAGTGTCAGCATCCGTGGGGAGGGCGACGCCCGTCCCGAGTCTTATTGGTACGACTCTTCCTTATATTATGACGAGCTGGTGAAGACCGGTATCGGTACGAAAGCGCTGGAACGGGTGCTTCGAAAACTGGGACAGCGGAAAGTGGCGTCCGGTAAATATACCATGATCGTGGATAACATGAACTCCAGTCGTCTGCTTTCTCCAGTAATCGGAGCCATTTACGGTTCCTCCATCCAGCAAAAGAACTCTTTCTTGTTGGATAAGATCGACCAAAAGGTAGCGAGCGACAAGATGACCTTGATAGATGAGCCTCATTTGGTAAAGGCTTCCGGCGCACGTTATTTCGATAGCGAGGGTGTTGCCACGAAACGTCTTCCGGTATTCGAGCAGGGTATATTGAAAACGTATTATATCGATACGTATTCCGCCAACAAGATGGGCATGGAACAAACGATCGGCTCTCCCTCGATTCTTACCATGCGGAATGGTGATAAGGATCTGGACGGATTGATCGCCTCTATCGACAAAGGTATATTGGTGACCGGCTTCAACGGTGGAAACTGCAATAGCACGACCGGCGATTTCTCGTATGGTGTGGAAGGTTTCTTGATCGAGAGAGGCAAGCTATCCCAACCGATCTCCGAGATGAACGCCACGGGTAATATGCTCTCCCTATGGAGTAACCTAGCGGAAGTCGGAAACGACCCCCGCCTATCCTCCAGCTGGCGAATCCCTTCCTTGCTTTTCAATGGGGTTGATTTTAGCGGATTATAAATACAAGAAACAACATCCGGAAGAACAAGAATAAAAGAAGCCGGAACCGCTAAACACAGTTCCGGCTTCTTTATTTTTCCTTACACCAAATTATAGATCGCTATAAAATGGCAAACCGTTCCCCCGAGAACAAATAAATGCCATGCGGAATGCATATATTTATATTTATCCAGAAAGAAGAAAATCGTTCCTAAGGAATAGAACAAGCCTCCTCCTATCAACCAATATAAGACATACATCGAATCCGTACGCTGGAAAACATCGATCAAAGGTTTGAAAGCGATAATCACCACCCAACTCATCAGCAGATAACAAACCGTTTTCAAATTATCCTTTTTCTTCATCCGACGGAAACTAAACCATATGCCGATAACCGCGGCCAGCCAAACCGTAATAAATAATCCCCAGCCCCAGAAACCCTCGTCGCGGAGAGCCACCAAGGTAAATGGCGTATAAGTACCCGCGATATGCAAATAAATAGCGCTATGATCCCAACGGCGCAACTGGCATTTTCGCTTGGGATCGGAAGCGGCGTGGTAAAAGGTAGATGTCACATACGAGGAAGTCATGCACAACGCATAAACGGCGAAACTACCGATCACCCACGGATCACCTGTACGAATCCCGGCGATCATCAAGACGACAATCGCCGTTAAGCCGAACAACATGCCCGCGCCATGCGTAAGCACATTCGCTACTTCCTCACCATGAGTCTGTCTTTGTTTTCTCATCCATCCGATCGCTACGACTACAAGGCACTAGCCTTGAAACCGGCCTCCGATACGGCTGAAAGAATGGTCTCCGCCGGAAGATCGGTTGTTATAGTCAATGTTTTATCCGGGGATTTCAAGTCGATCGACCATGCGTCCTCTTTTACTAATTTATTCAATTTAGCGCCGATAGCCGCCACGCATCCGCCACATTTAGCGTTTGTCTTAAATTTTAATGTTGCCATATCTCTACTTATTATTTAAAGTTTACTCCATTTCAACCGTAAGCTATTTAATACCACCGACACGGAACTGAAAGCCATCGCGGCGCTCGCCAACATCGGGTTCAGTAACAGTCCGTTCACCGGGAATAAGACACCCGCCGCCAATGGGATTCCGATCAAGTTATAGATAAATGCCCAGAATAAATTCTGGTGGATCGAGCGAACCGTACGTTTCGACAAGCGGATCGCATCCGGCAATAACATCAAATCCGAAGTAATCAACGTGACCATCGCCACATCCATGGCGATATCCGTTCCCTTACCCATCGCAATGCTCACATCCGCACGGGCTAAAGCTTGCGAGTCGTTGATACCATCCCCAACCATAGCCACTTTCCTTCCGGCGGCTTGCAAGGAACGGATATACTCCTCCTTATCGCTCGGCAAGACATCTGCCTTATAATGACGGATATCCAGCATGGCCGCAACGGTCTCGGCGGTCCGTTTTCCATCGCCGGTCAATAAATGAACCTCGATACCCATTTCTTTCAAGGCCTCTACCGCCTCTCCCGACGTAGGTTTCAACCGATCCGAAATAGCCATGACCGCAAGCAATTCCGATTCCCAACCGTAATAAACGATACTCTTGCCATCCTCTTCCCACCGGATGATTTCCCGCCCAGCCTCGGGCGGAACCATCGCCTTGAAGGTTTCCAAAAAGCCTTTGCTTCCTACCCAATACGTCACGCCATGTACCTGCATTTGGATACCACGCCCCGTTACGCTCTCGAAACTATCAGCGTCGATCTCCGCGGCCTCCGTTCCTTTCAACCATGAGAGGATAGCGGACGCCAAAGGATGCTCAGACTTCATCTCGGCGGTATAAAGGATATCCAGCATATCCCGGCTCGCCTCCGATATCCAGAAAGAGTCTGTCACCTCGGGCACGCCCTCGGTCAAGGTCCCGGTCTTATCCAGCACGACGGTATCCACCTTACAAAGGTTTTCCAAGGCAAAAGCGTCTTTGATCAATATATGATGCTCGGCGCCTTTACCCATCCCGACCATCAAGGCAGTTGGCGTAGCAAGTCCCAACGCACAAGGGCAAGCGATCACCAATACCGATACCGCCGATAAGAGAGCGTACGAGAAGTACCCGCTTCCTCCTACTACCAGCCAGACGATAAAAGTAAGTATCGCCAATCCGACAACGATCGGTACAAATATACCACTTATTTTATCAACGATACGCTGCACGGGCGCCTTACTTCCTTGAGCGGCTTGTACCATCTGTACGATTTGCGATAATACGGTAGCGCTCCCCACCCCGGTCGCCTCCATCAAGAAAGCGCCCTTTTGGTTGATCGTCCCGGCCAAGACCCGGTCGCCTTGTGATTTCACGACAGGGATCGGCTCGCCACTCAACATGCTCTCATCCACGGAAGAGGAACCTTGAGACACCGTGCCGTCCACCGGGATCTTCTCACCGGGACGTACACTGACAAGATCTCCCACCCGCAAGAACGAGATAGAGACCTCTTCCTCCTGACCATCTCGCACACAACGAGCGGTTTTAGGCTGTAATCCCATCAAGCTCTTGATAGCGGAAGAAGTGCTGTTCTTCGCCCGCTCCTCCAGAAGTTTGCCCAACAAGACGAACGCTATGATCACGCCGGATGCCTCATAATAAACATGCGGCTCCAATCCTTTCTCATACCAGAACCGCGGATATACGGTATTGAAGAAACTGAACAGGAAAGCGATCGAGGTACTCAACGCCACCAATGTATCCATATTGGCGCTACCGTGCAACGCATGGCGCACGCCGTTCACGTAGAACGACCGCCCGAACACGATCATAATCACCAAGGCCAGCGCCATCATGATCCAGTTACCGCCGGGCGTATGCATAAACACCATTCCCAGCAGGGCCAGCGGAATGGAAAGTACCCACGCCCCGATCGTATTCCGGCGTAGCTTCCGGTAATGCTCTCGTGCCATCTCTTCCTGTACCGCCGTCGGATCCTCTACCTCCACGACCAAATCGTATCCGGCCTCCTGCACGGCCTCTCTCATTTTCTGAGGAGTAATCAAGGATGGATGGTATTTGACGGAAAGCGTATTCGCCGCGAAATTCACCGATGCCTCCTCCACGCCGGGAAGTCCCTTCACCGTATTCTCTACGTTATTGGCACATACGGCACAACTCATCTCGAGAACCGGTAGTATAATTGTCTCCAAATCTTTCATAGATCGTATCACCTGTTTAGTTATATATAAATGAATAACAAAGATACGATAAATATGATTGCAACCAGATTGCAAACTTTACGAAACAGTATTTACGTACGTTAAGAAACCTAGGAACTTAATAGATTTATTTGAGAAATATGACTATTATTTAACAGGGAAATACCCGACATTTGTAACGATTTTCAAACCAATTACTAAAACTTAATAACAATATGATTCTAGACTCACTTGAGAACTCTAAGCGGATCGAATGTATCCATCCGCTGTTTAAGCAGGCTTTTGACTATGTTAAGTCTACTGATTTTTCAAAAATGGAAGATGGTAAATACGATATAGCGGACGCTGGTTTCACGGTTAGCATCGCCAGCCTCTTCGGAAAGGAGAAGTCGGAAGCGGCCATCGAGACCCATAAGAAGTTCATCGATATCCAATTCCCCTTATTGGGCGTAGAGAAAATCGGATGGAAACCGGGAGATCAATTACTAGAGGAGTCCGTTCCATACAACGAGGAGCAAGATATCGCCTTTTATATCGACAAACCTACCGCCTATACGAAAATCTATCCCGGACAATTCGCCATTTATTTCCCGGAAGACGGGCACGCCCCGGGTATCGGCCAAGGGAATATCCGGAAGGTGGTTATCAAGATCCCGGTCCAATAGTATCGAATACCCTATCTGTTCCGCAAGAATAATCAGCTGAATACTTATATATTCTATATCGGATCTACTTCTATTCTACAAACCACGGCGTGGTCTTTGTAAACCACGCCATGATCTGTAAAGACCACGCCGTGGTTTATAGGATTCACGACGAGAATCAAGGAATAGATACAGATACGATTATCTTTATTCATAAGAAGATTTCCCTATTCAACCGTATATTCGCATATATGCGTTTGTAATACTTTATTCACCTCAAATCCACTTAAATCTCGTAAATTCTTGTTACCTTTGATGCCCGGTACAAAATAAAAGTAATACAAAGGAAGATGATTTCAGAAGAATTGAAGAACGACCTAAAGATAAAATGGGATCGGATGAGAGATGGTATGGCAAAGATGGGTATGGATGCCTGTTTGCTTACCGTAGATGTAAATCTTTATTATACGACAGGACAAATCTATAGTGGTTATTTTTATTTGCCGGTAGACGGTGAGCCGTGGTTCTTGATCAAGCGACCGAACGGGCTTTCAGGACATCAAGTGGAATACATCCGTAAGCCGGAAGACATCCCACCCTTATTTGCGGAACAAGGGATTAAGATGCCCAAAAAGCTCTTGTTAGAGGCAGATGAGTTAACTTATAATGAATACATCCGTTTAGATAAGGTATTCCAACCGGAGGAGGCCGGTAACGCCACCGCTTTCATGCGAAACCTTCGCCGGGTAAAAACCCCTTGGGAGATCGGGCAATTCCGTATCGCCGCCCGCAAGCACGAGGCTACTTATAGCGAGATCCCGGAATGTTTCCGTCCCGGTATGACAGACTTGGAGTTCCAGTACGAGATCGAGAAACGTATGCGCAAGAACGGCTCGATCGGTCTTTTCCGTGCTTTCGGAGCCAATATGGATATCTATATGGGTAGTATTCTCGCCGGGGAAAACGCCGAGACCCCATCCCCTTTTGATTTCGCTTTGGGTGGAGGCGGCATAGACGCTTCTTGTCCGCTAGGCGCTAACGGTACTTTATTAAAAGAAGGTACCGCTATCATGGTGGATATGGCCGGCAATTATACGGCTTATATGACGGACATGACCCGTGTCTTCTCCGTAGGCCGCCTGACGGAGGAAGCTTATCGGGCGCATCAAGTGGCCCTTACGATACAGCAGGAGGTAGAAAACGCTACCCGCCCGGGAACCGCTTGTTCGGATTTATATAATATAGCGGCGAATATCGCTAAGAAAGAAGGTCTTTCGGCTAACTTTATGGGAACCGAGCAACAGGCTAAATTCGTAGGACATGGCATCGGTATACAGATCAATGAGCTACCTGTGCTTACCCCTCGCTCGAAAGAGGAGCTTTTACCGAATATGGTGTTCGCCTTGGAGCCCAAATTCGTGATCCCGGGTGTCGGTGCCGTGGGTATCGAGAACAGTTTCCTTGTAACGGAGACGGGCGTGGAGAAGTTGACACGGTTCAACGAGGAGATCATCCCACTTGGGAATTAAGATTTAATAGAAGAATTTGTTATACATTATTAAATTAAAGCACATGAAAAAAACATTAGCTTTTCTACTTTTGCTGGCTATTATCATTATGCCGGCCAATGCCGTGGAAAAGGAGAACGTGAAGCCTGTCAAGAACGTGATTCTCTTAATCCCGGACGGAACCTCATTGGCGACTATCTCTATCGCCCGTTGGTTGCAATGGTACCAAGATCCCAGCAAACCGAAATTGAACATCGACCCGTATTTGTGCGGAACGGTGCGTACACATTCTTCTAACGCCCCTATCGGCGACTCTGCTCCTACTACATCATGCTACATGACCGGACAGCCGAGCCGTACGGGTTATGTATCCACTTACCCGGAGAACGACGGTGATAACGATATCTACCCGACCGACCCGGCCCGTGCTTTCCAACCGCTTACCACCGTATTGGAGGCTGGAAAGATGTTGCAGGGCAAAGCCACGGGATTGGTTTTCACTTGCGAATTCCCGCACGCTACCCCGGCGGACTGCTCCGCTCATAGCTACAACCGTGGTAAATACGACTGGATCGCTCCGCAGATGGTTCATAATGATATCAATGTCGTTATCGGTGGTGGAGTGTCTATCCTTACGAAGGATATGGAAGATTATCTATTGGCAAACGGATACGGCGTATATAGAAACGACCTGAAAGGTATGCGTGCCGATAATAATCAGAAGATGTGGGCTTTATATGGCAACAAGGAAATGGCTTACGATATCGACCGCAATCCGGAAGAGCAACCTTCTATCGAGGAAATGACTCGTAAGGCGATCGACAAATTATCCAAGAACCCGAATGGTTTCTTCTTAATGGTAGAAGGCAGTAAGGTAGACTGGGCCGCTCATGGAAATGACCCGGTAGGTATGGCTACCGATTTCTTGGCATTCGATCGTGCCTGCGGTGCCGCATTGGAGTTCGCACGCAATAATGGCGAGACTGCCGTTGTCATCGTACCCGACCACGGAAACAGCGGTATCAGCTTAGGTAGAAGAGATTGTAAAGGTTACGATAAATTGACGAAAGACCAATTGTTCCACCAATTCTCCCTGTATAAATTGACAGCCGAGGGTTTCGCCAACAAGGTAAACAGCGTTCCTAACTCAGAAGTGCAAAACGTATTCCGCACCTACGCCGGCTTCGAGCTGACTCCGGAAGAGATGAATGCGTTGAACAATTGCAAGGATTATAAGAATAGCCCGATACCGGAAGACCAACGCAAACCGGAAGATAATTCCTCCATGTACAGTGGCTCGTTAACCGGATTGATGGCGCATATCATCACTTCCCGCACTTGCTTCGGTTTCACTACCGGCGGCCATACGGGCGAGGAAGTATTCCTAGCCGCTTACCATCCGCAAGGAACCTTACCCCTAGGTATGAATACGAACATCGAGCTGAATGAGTACTTATGCAATTTGTTCGGATTGACACACGGAAACTTGGAAGATCTTACAAGCAAGAACTTCGCACGCCACACGGACGTATTCGAGGATTACACTTGCGAGATCATCCCTGCCGCCGACGAGAAAGGTTCTCCAACCTTGATCGTTAAGAACAAGAAAGATAAGAAAAAACAGCTAACGATCACCCCGTTCTCCAATATCGTGAAGTCCGGGAAGAAAGGCCAAGATGAGATACGGTTAAACTCTGTCGTCGTTTATGTCGATAAAAATAACACGTTCTATCTTCCGGCAAGTCTAGTTGATTTCTTAAAATAAAATATAAAGCGGAGGCCCTTCGGTCTCCGCTTTTTTTATACATTCGCGTACATAAGACAGAATATACACAACCTATGAAAAGTAAAAGTTTAGTTTCTATCGATCAATGTTCCAAAGAGGACATTCTTCGTATTCTGGATAACGCAAGGAAGTTTGAGGAGAATCCGAACCGGAAATTACTGGAAGGCAAAGTCGCCGCCACCCTGTTCTTCGAGCCCTCTACACGTACGAGACTGAGTTTCGAGACAGCCGTAAACCGTTTAGGTGGACGGGTGATCGGTTTCTCGGACGCTTCCACGACTAGTTCCTCCAAGGGCGAGACCTTGAAAGATACGATCTTGATGGTAAGCAATTACGTGGACTTGATCATTATGAGACATCATCTGGAAGGAGCCGCCCGCTATGCTTCCGAGGTGACGGATATCCCTATCATCAACGCTGGTGACGGGGCAAACCAACATCCCTCGCAAACCATGCTGGACCTGTATTCCATCCGCAAGACACAAGGCAAACTGGATAACCTCACCATCACGATGGTCGGCGATTTGAAGTATGGCCGTACGGTTCACTCCTTGATCGTGGGAATGTCTCACTTCCATCCGACCTTCCACTTCGTCGCGCCGAACGAGCTGCGCATGCCGGACGAGCAAAAGAACTTCTGCGACAAGCACGGACTCAAATACGAGGAGCATACCGATTTCACGGAAGATATCATCAACCAGACGGATATCCTTTATATGACCCGTGTACAACGTGAGCGTTTCACAGACTTGGAAGAGTACGAGCGGGTAAAGAACGTGTATATCCTGCGTAACGACATGCTGAGAAACAGCCGTGAGAACCTGCGTATCTTACATCCGCTACCCCGTGTGAACGAGATCGCTTACGATGTAGATGACAATCCAAAGGCTTATTACATCCAGCAGGCACGCAACGGGCTGTTCGCACGCCAAGCTATCATTTGCGAAGTTTTAGGTATATCTATCGACGAATAAAAACGAAGTTTTATGTCAGCAGAAAAGAAAAAAGAGTTGCAGGTAGCCGCTTTAGAGAACGGTACCGCCATAGACCATATTCCTCCCAGCCAATTATTCAAGGTAGCCTCTTTACTGGGACTGGAGAAAATGAACAATACGATCACGATCGGCAATAATTTCCATAGCAACAAGATGGGATGCAAGGGTATGATCAAGATCGCCGACAAGTTTTTCGAGGAGGACGAGATCAACCGTATCGCCATGATCGCCCCGAATATTATATTGAACATTATCCGTGATTATGAGGTTGTAGAGAAGAAGACGGTTACTTTACCCGACGAGCTGATTGGCTTGGTCAAATGTAACAATCCGAAATGTATCACCAATAATGAGCCGATGCTTTCCCGCTTCCACGTGATCGACAAGGAGAAGGGAACCATTAAATGTCATTATTGCGAACGTAAGATTAATAAAGAGGACATAATCATTAGATAATTGAAAATTAAGAATTGAGAATTGAGAATTAGCTTTACGGAATCTTTAATTCTCAATTCTCAACTTTCAATTATAAAAACGCAGTTTTTATTATGAAGCACGATTGGAAACCGGGAACCATGATCTATCCATTGCCAGCCGTAATGGTGAGTTGTGGGAATGAGCCTTCCGAGTACAATATAATAACAGTCGCATGGGTCGGTACGATTTGTACGAATCCGGCGATGTGCTATATATCCGTACGTCCGGAACGATTCTCTTATCCGATCTTGAAGAAGAATATGGAATTCGTCATCAACTTGACGAATCGTGAGCTGGCCTACGCCACGGATTGGTGCGGGGTAAACTCAGGGAAAGACCATCATAAATTCGAGGAGATGAAGCTCACTCCCGGAAAAGCGACCGTCGTTAACGCCCCTACGATAGACGAGTCTCCGCTTTGTATCGAATGCCGGGTAAAAGAGGTAATCGCTCTCGGAAGTCATGATATGTTTATCGCTGATGTCGTAAACGTACAGGCCGACGACCGATATCTAGACCCAGAGACAGGGGCTTTTGATATGCAGAAAGCGGATCTTTTGGCTTACTCGCATGGTAAGTATTACGGGTTAGGTGAATTTGTCGGTAAATTCGGCTGGTCCGTGAAAAAGAAAAAATAACGGTATGAAAAAAGTCTACCTTATAGGAGCGTTGCTATCTTTCGGTCTGTTAGCAGAAGCCCAGAGCTTCATGCGTTTCGAGGACAAGGCATTCAACTTTGGAGCCAAAGTAGGATTCAACGCCACTTTCCCAGTCATAAACTCCCTTTCCATCAATGGGAAGGAAGCGGAGAATATAGACATCGAATATAAGGTAGGTTATCTGGCCGCGGTCTTTTGCCGGGTCAATATCGAACGGTTCTTCCTCCAGCCTAGTTTCTCATGGCATCGTTCTGAGGGAAATATCCGTTTTTCCATACCTCAAAGTTTGCCGGAAAATAATATGATGTCCAATACATCGGCAACTACCGACCTCTTGATGATGAAAACCAGTTCCTTAGAGGTTCCCATAATGGTAGGCTATAACCTAGTGAAGAAAGGGCCTTACGGACTTAGCCTTATGGTCGGCCCCAAATTAAAATACAACTATAAGATCGCCTATACGGTAGAGTCTTCCACCACGCACGTAGAATACGTGAATGACAACACCCCGTTCGGAGTCAATATCGCTACGGGCGTAGGGGTTAGCATCGGACGGCTATTCTTCGACTTTGTCTATGAGTTCGGATTGAATCAAGTGGAATCCGATTTCGAGAAAGTCAACAACCCGGTTCCCGAGATTAATTATGATATCAATATTGACAAGCGAACGAACGTGATGAGTATCTCACTCGGCGTACTCTTCTAAAAAGACATTTTACCCATTTTTCAAGTACTTGACCAAAACCTTATCGATCCGGGCGCCATCCATATCTACGATCTCAAACTCAAAGTCCAGCCACTTTAATTTCTCACCCGTCTTCGGTACACGCTCCAATATCTCTAGGATCAAGCCGCTCAAGGTATTATAATCATGCTCGGCATACAAATCCTCCATGTCGAAATATTCCAAGAAATCATAGAAAGAATATTGGCCGTCCACCAACCAAGTACCATCCTCACGTTGTATGATCTCGGACTCCTCTCCGACTTCCGGTACTTGTCCGATTAAGCCTTCCATAATATCCTTCAAGGTTACGATACCTTGGATACCTCCGAACTCATCCGTAACGAGTCCATATTTCACGTGTGTCTGCTTGAAAGATTCCAAGGCGTTATATACGCTCTGGTTCTCGGGAACGAACTGTGCCGGGCGAAGTACTTGGTTGATCGAGAAATCTGGTTGATCGATCCTTCCGAACAAATCTTTCAGATAAACGACCCCTACTATATTATCGAACTTCTCCGAGGCCACGGGATATATATTAAATAAGTTCTCCTCCACTTTCTCCCGAATCTTCTCCGTACTATCCGTCACATCCAGCCAAACCAGCTCGCTACGATGCGTCATGATAGAACCCACGTTACGGTCTCCCAGATTAAAGACCCGCTCTACGATGTCCTGCTCTACCTCTTGCACCTCGCCACCGTCGAAGCCCTCTTTCACGATCGCCTTGATTTCTTCCTCTGTTACCCTATTTTCCTCTTTCGTATCCACGCCCGTCATCTTCACAGCCAACGCCGTACTCTTTGAAAGTAGCCAAACAAAAGGAGAGGATATCAAGGAAAGAAAATTCATGGGTTTAGCAACTAACATAGAGACCTTCTCGGCACACCCCATGCCGATCCGCTTCGGTACCAACTCTCCGAATATAAGTGTAAGATACGTCACGATAATAACGATCGTCGTTTTAGCGATCCCCAACGCATACGGTTCTAGGGCCGGTATTTGCGCTATTATAACAGCGAAATTATGAGCTAACGCCTCGCCAGAGTACAAACCGGTCAAGATACCGATCAAGGTAATTCCGATCTGGATGGTTGAGAGAAACTTATCCGGCTCATTTGCCAGCTTCAAAGCAGTGCCCGCAGATTTATTACCACGTTTCGCTTCGGTTTCCAACCTAGCCTTCCGGGCTGAGACCAAGGCGATTTCCGACATCGCAAGAATTCCATTCAGTAAGATAAGGCCAATAATAATGACTATTTCCATTAATTAATTTATAGTTTGATTATGCTGCGAAGATATATAAATACTTTAATATATAAAACAAGACACCTAAGTGTCTGCGCTTACATTTAACTAAAAAACCTTACGAATCCCTTGCGGTTTCAAAAGAAAGGCGTACTTTTGCATGACAAATACAAAGTGTGATTAGAAATGCTCGATAAAATTAAGGCTCTGCTTCAAGAAGTAGAGAATATGAAAGCGGCAAATGCCGAGGAACTAGAAGCTTTACGTATAAAGTATCTCAGCAAAAAAGGCGAGATATCGGCGTTGATGAATGATTTCCGTAATGTAGCGGCTGATCAAAAACGTGAGGTTGGCAAATACTTGAACGAACTAAAGGAAACAACCCAGAGCAAGATCAACGAATTAAAAGAAAGCTTTGAGAATGTACAGACCGCAAACGATGATATCGATTTGACTCGTACAGCTTACCCGATCGAACTAGGCACTCGTCATCCTCTATCACTTGTAAAGAAAGAAATTTGCGATATATTCGGACGGTTAGGATTCAGCATCGCTGAGGGACCGGAAATCGAGGATGATTGGCATGTCTTCTCTTCCTTGAATTTCGCCGAGGACCATCCTGCCCGCGATATGCAAGATACGTTCTTTATCCAGCATAACCCGGATGTATTGCTTCGCACACATACTTCTTCCGTACAGACCCGAGTAATGGAAAAGCAAGAACCGCCTATCCGTATCATCTGTCCGGGACGTGTATATCGTAATGAGGCTATCTCCTATCGTGCTCACTGTTTCTTCCATCAAGTAGAAGCGTTATATGTGGATAAGAACGTCTCATTCGCCGACTTGAAACAAGCCTTGTTGTTCTTCGCCAAGGAAATGTTCAGTCCGGATACAAAAATTCGCTTGCGTCCTTCTTACTTCCCGTTCACGGAGCCATCCGCCGAGATGGACATCTCCTGCAACATTTGTGGAGGTAAGGGTTGCCCCTTCTGTAAAGGAACCGGTTGGGTAGAGATCCTCGGTTGCGGTATGGTAGACCCGAACGTGCTTGAGAACTGCGGTATCGATAGCAAGGTTTATTCAGGCTACGCGTTGGGAATGGGTATCGAGCGTATTACCAATTTGAAATACCAAGTAAAAGACTTACGCATGTTCTCGGAAAACGATGTTCGTTTCTTGAGACAGTTTGAGTCGGCCAATTAAATTGAAAACCTAAATCATTTACCATCTCCCCGGGCCTTAACCTAGCCCGGGGGAAACACACTAGGTTGATTATGATAAAGGTTTTTCTTTTAATAATAGGAGGAGCTATCGGATCTGCGCTACGGTTCGGAGTTTCCACGTGGGTGCAACGATCGATGCTTTACTCCTTTCCTTTTGGTATCTTGTCGGTCAATGTGATCGGCTCCTTTTTAATCGGCTTCTGCTGGAGTATAGCGGAAGCCTATAATTTTTCTATCAATACAAGAGCTTTCCTATTCACTGGTCTTTTCGGTGGTTTCACGACTTTCTCTTCTTTCGCTCTCGACACGATGGTACTTATGCGTACCGGAGAATACAAGATGGCACTACTCAATGTACTTGCCAGTAATATCCTTGGTTTGATAGCGGTCTTCCTTGGGATCATACTTGGGAAGAATATCATTGCAATGATCAAGTAAATAAATAAAAAAACACGGCACAAGTCAGTCATGACAAGGCCGTGTTATATCGAATAAAGCTGTTTCCAAATTATCTATTTACTAACCTCAAGAATACTTTCTTAGAAAAATAAGAAGGTAAAAACAGAATAAAGAAATACAGATACGAAGCCATCGGGGAATATCCGAGAACCGTTCTATAAACACGTAAATTATACTTTATGAGAGACCATTTATTCCGAGAGATAGAACTTGAGTGAATTCGGTAAATCGCCAATGGCTCTTTCAAGCCGTAAGCGACCTCACAACGCCTAAGTATGGTAAGCCATAACCCCCAATCTTGCCGTTTACGTAATTCCGGCATAAAGACCTTTCCCACTTTCTCCGTATCATAGACAGCGGTCAAGCAGCCAATCCCATCATCACACCGCATAGAGAAATAGGTCTCCCTTCTTTTTCCGATAACAATGCTGGAAATCTTGCCACTCTCGTCGCAAGTCATATACGAGGTATAAGATAAGGCACAATCCTTCTCTCGCATAAAAGCTAACTGTTTCTCCAGCTTCTCCGGACGCCATCGATCATCACTATCGCAAAAAGCGATAAACCGTCCTTTGGCCTCCGAGATAGAGCGATTCCGGCAAACACCCGCCCCACAATTCTTTTCTAACCGGAACAACTTAATACGGGAATCCCTTTGAATATACCGCTCTATGATCTCAACAGAACGATCCGTAGAGCAATCGTCGGTAATCAACAGTTCCCAATTAAGATAAGTCTGAGAAAGAATCGACTCAATGGTTTCCGCTATAAAAGACGAAGAATTATAAGAAGGAGTAATAATGGAGACCAAACCGAAATTATCCATAACTATTTTCCGATGCATTCATAGGTAAAGCCTAGCTCACCCAATTCCTTCGCGTCATAGATATTGCGACCATCCAGCAGCAAAGGTTGCCTCATTACTTTCTTGATCACGGCCCAACTTGGCAAGCGAAACTGTTTCCACTCGGTCAACAACAACAATGCGTCCGCATCGATTACCGCCTCATACATATCCTTCGCATAAACAACCCGATCAGCAACTCTACGTTTGCACTCGCCTATCGCCACAGGATCAAACACCTTGACCACGGCACCCGCTTTCCGTAAAAGATCAATCATCACCAAAGAGGTAGCCTCACGCATATCATCCGTCTCCGGCTTGAAAGACAAGCCCCAGAGAGCGATCGTTCTCCCCTCCAAAGAGTCAAAATGTTTTCTAAGCTTCGTATAAAGGATCGTCTTCTGACGTTCATTCACCTCCTCCACGGCCTTTAGCACTCCCATCGGATAACCATTCTTTTCCGCCGTCTTGATAAGAGCCTTCACGTCTTTAGGGAAACAACTACCTCCATAGCCACATCCCGGATACAAGAATTTATTACCGATTCGACTGTCCGAACCGATCCCCTTCCGGACCATATTCACGTCAGCGCCAACCAACTCGCAAAGATTCGCTATATCATTCATGAACGAGATACGAGTAGCCAACATGGAATTAGCCGCGTACTTAATCATCTCCGCCGAGGGAATATCCGTAAAGATCACCCGGAAATTATTCAGGAGAAACGGACGATAGAGCTTGCTCATCATCTCCTTCGCCCTCTCCGACTCCACACCGACCACTACCCGGTCCGGACTCATGAAATCCTTGATGGCCGCACCCTCCTTCAAGAACTCCGGATTCGAGGCCACATCAAAGGGGATATCCATCCCACGTTTACTCAACTCCTCTTGAATCGCAGCCTTTACCTTCCGTGCCGTACCCACGGGAACCGTACTCTTGGTTACCAATACCGTATATTTCTTAATATATTGGCCAAACGTACGAGCGACCTCCAGCACATAACGCAGGTCGGCGCTACCATCCTCGTCCGGTGGCGTACCCACGGCGCTAAAAACGATATCCACGTTATCCAGACAAGAGGCCAGATCCGTCGTAAAATGAAGTCTGCCTTCCTTGGAATTACGCAATACCATCTCTTCCAACCCCGGCTCATAAATCGGGATATTCCCCTCCAACAAGCCATTTATTTTCTCCCGGTTGACATCCACGCAAGTGACATCAACCCCCATCTCGGCAAAACAAGTCCCGGACACCAGGCCTACGTAGCCGGTGCCGATAATTGCGATATTCATAAGTTATAAGATTATATATTTCAGGAAATCTATAGAGAAGTCAAGTTTTGGTATACGTATATTACGCATACCAAGCCAAATGATATGCGATATTCAATTTTTTAAACTATTTACGGCAAAGAAGACAAGGATAGCCTCATGCTTTTCCCTCTATCAACGAAAGCAAGGTATTCAAATAATTATCAACAGAATCCATCAAGGGAAGAATCTCATTGGCATCGATCACAATCCAATCATCATAATCCCCACTTTGTCTCAACTCAAATAGTTTACTATAAAAACGTCCCAAGTCTTTACTGATTATTCCTGTACTTACAAAATGAAGACCTAATAAACGAATCACTCCTGAATGCGTAGAAGCCTGAAAGCCATTTTTAATTAACAGTGCCGTGGTCATATAATAACAAGCATAATACATTCTATTAGCGGCCGCATGCCAATAACCACACTCTACGATCCCTTTGGTTTCCTCCCAAGTATCAAAAGCTCTAGCCTTTCTTGCTATAACAAGGGCTTCCCGTTCTTCATCTGTTAGATTCATAGTTCTATACCATCTAATTCCACATTCTTGAAAAAAGGAGTACCTTTACGTTTCATCCATTCAGTAAAGGTATATAACTTAGTGCTAAAATATTCGCCAAATTGCCATCCTAGGTCGATTAAAGGATAGGCATAGGTATCAAAATCCGCAGAGGTTATCTTTTCCTTGTCCAACAATATTAGAATATCCCAATCCGATTCATCATGGACATCTCCACGGGCTTGCGAACCAAACAAAAAAACCTTTGTTCCAGCTGGCATCACTTGCTTTATCAAAGCCCTAAGAGAATATAATATATCGTCCTTCCTCATTGTTGTACAAAATAAACATATTATCATACGATCGATCATATTGATTTACAGCCATCGCACGATAGTTACCACCACAAATATACTTACTTTTAGCTAGGCCACAAATATTCTTCTTGATTTTTATCGTATAAGACACCTTGCCTACATAGCCGGTACCGACAATGGCATTATATACAACCCCCGTTTTCCAGTACGAGGCGAATCAAAGCATAGGTACTTCCCAGAAGGGGATACTCTGGGATGTAAATCGCAAGCTATATGGCATTTAAAATCTTTCGTTTGAAACTCTTTGGGAGAGTAGATACTTAGCAACAAATCCGCACTTTGAGTATTGATATCAGCCTTATAGATTTTTGCCATCCTATATTTATCCGGATAAGTATCCGCCACAAAAGACGTATCCGAGATAAAGGACTGATGACCATCCGAATTCAACACATCCCCTACTATTATTTGATAATGATCTACATCTTTCATGTCATACAATACATGACAACTGTTACCATTTATAATGCAAGACGCTATCAATTGATTCCTGTTATTCCATACATAATGAGAACCGGACTCTTGAGTAGGTAAGGTAATAAGTCGCCGATCACGCAAATCATAAATCATGATCTTGGTATGCCGCCTCATATAATCCCCATCGGTTGGTATTTTCCGGTATAAGAAAGAAAGATACCGACCGTCTTTCGAGAACTCCGAATGGGTTACAAAATGCATATACCCCTGCCTATAGGATTCATCTTCCATCTGTGCCAACTCAGACAAAGAGATAAGCAACTCTGAAGTATTCTCCTTTAAATCCACCAAGAACAAACCGCTATCTTTAGGTGCCGGATCATCCAATTTCCCTCCATCCCGATAAGGATAACCATACCCGGGCATACAACGCTCCAAGCGCTCATAACTAAAAGAAGAGGCCAAAGATCTTTGCTCATCTTGATAGACCGCATCAATCGGGCAGTCTATTACTTGGTATTCCCCTGTCGATAAATCATGAATCTTAGACACAAGCCGATTCGCTATCGCCGTATTATAAATCATCCGGTTCTTATCCAACCATTGCAGCCTGCATCCTTTATGATAATTCCATGCGTAAGAAGTATCCACTCTATGAAAGTCTTTTATAGTGCCTTGTTCCAAATCAAAATATCCGACATCCAGTCCATCAGACGGTAAAGGCATACGCAAATCCAACCTATTTTGATTCGCCAATAGCTTGGTCTCATCAAAAGAAAAAGGCGTGACATCGTGAAATCCAAAAAAGAAGCCTTCCCGGTATTGATAGGGAGAGGCGAAATACTCCTTCTTCCTTGGCAGCAAATCAAATATGCCTTGATACATATTCCGCACGAACTGCTTTAAGGCTGGATTTTTACGGACGAGGTTATAGATGGTAGATTCTAGTTTATTCATAAATCAATATGATTATTTTTTCAATTCAGAAACAACTGCCTTAAACTTCCCTGCTTTTGTACGGGGAATCTCATCCACATACTCAAATTTCACCTTCATGGTGGGGCTTATCCATTGAGATATATTTACCAACAATTTCTTCTCCGTAGCCATACTATAGGAATTCCTTCTCACAATACGTAAAATCATCTCCCCCGATACTTTTTGAGCTACTTGGCACTCCTTTATCTCCGATGTATCCTTGAATATATAGTCCAAACGTTGAATATGAAGCCCCTCTGGTGTAACTATATAGTCTTCATTCCGACCAACAATATCTTCTATAATTTGGCTATGTAATCCACATCCACATTCCCGGTCGGAGAACACTGCCGTATCCCCGTTTTGATAACGGATAAAAGGCATACCAAGATTAGCGAACCCGGTAGCCAAAATCTCACCCTGCACCCCATTCTCTACGGGAACAGCCAGATCCAATTCCATATGACCAATCTCGAAATCCTCGTGATAAACCGAGTGGGTACAATGGGTAGCGATAGCGGCTTGCTCAGAAAAACTATACAACTCATGGATTTGGACACCTTTAAAAACAGCCTGTAAGATGTTTTTCTGATTCTCGTATAACTTCTCGGCACCCGTGAATATGTGTTTAGGAGGAAAATCCAAAGCCATCTTCACATTAGTCAACTCATTTGCGAAAGCTGCCATAATAGATGGATATCCTATAAACATCTCTATACTCTTTGAATTAATCCAATTTACAATATCTCGTATTTTCACTTCATTCAGCTGATGCATATTGATGAAATAACGGTTCAAGACACGATCATATCTCCAGTAAGGAGGTTTTGAGGTTGAAATAGGAACGATAGGACGACCGGAAAAGTTAACGCAAGCCTTTCCCAAAGTAAAACCAAACCTATTTTTATACCTTTGGTCTACCGCCCAATAATAAGCTGCACTATATTTAGTCCAATAGAAGTCCAACGCTTTTCCCGTTGAACCACTGGTGTTAAATCGTATAAGTTCCTTTCGGGGAATATTATCAGCCACTAGGCCAAGCCAATTCTCACGGATTTCTTCCTTCGTCAGAATCGGGAACTTTTGCAAGTCTCCCAATTGCTTAAAATCAGAAGGGGATAAACCTACGTCAGTATATTTCTTTCGATAATAAGGACAGTGATTATAAGCTTGTTCCAATATTTTAAAGGTATGTTCTTCTTTATAAGAACGAATCTGTTCTTTTGACCAACCATGGGTTGAGTTCAAGAAGTCCAAGATCTTATAAAAGTCATCGTTAAAACGCTGTTTCTTTAGCTTGTATCCGTGAAGAGAGACTGCGATGTTTTGAAGCCAATAAGGAAGGGAAGAATATAGAGATAGTTTATTCATTTTCTAAATATTTTACGTCTAACAATAAAATCTTTCAATAAAAAGAGTAATACATCAAATCGAAGTTTAAAGATATTCTTTATAAAATAAAATCTACTTATCAACCGATTATGGCGAATTCGACTAATATCTTGCATATAATATGTTTCATGCAAAACATCTCTCCCATATAATGTATTCAGGTAATCAAACTGCACTTTATAAGGAATTTCTTCTGCGGATACTTCGATAGGGAAATAGTCATTTTCTATTTTTATATAAGAATGAGATACTCGAAACTCCTTCTCATCTCTTTCCACATTGACAATCGCTCCATAACAAGTAATCGAATTCTTCATATTAAAGACAAAGTTACCTATAGAATAATAGATATACTTTCCTTTATACACCTCATACCCTTGTAAAACATGGGGATGCAATCCAATAATCAGATCAAAGCCTAAATCAATAAGCCAATGAGCGAATTTTTCTTGATCCGGATAGGGATAATTCATATATTCATTACCCCAATGTAAATAAACGATCTTAAAATCAGCATCTTTGATTTTCTGATACTCTTTTTCGATATCCACATATTCCGGGGAATGCCAATATAATGGTGGTTTGAAATGTTCTTCTTTACGAAGAGAGAAAGAGGTAATTGAAATCTTACTCGACTTATATTCAAACAAAATGCTCTTCTTATCTATATCTCCAAAATAATCACTACCAAACGATTTTATATTCTTTAGCGTTTCACGATAAGCAGAACTTCCATGTTGCATAATATGGTTGTTCGCCACACAATAATAATTAAAATGAAATATATTTTTTAAGAACTTAGGTGCAATCCTGAACATCTCTGCCTTGTATCCTTTCAATTCTGAAGTATCAGAAGTTACACCTTCAAAGTTACCAATCCAAATATCTCCTTTCCTCTTTTGTATTTTAGAAAAGGGATCTTTTCCCGATTTTATCGAAGTACCGACACCTGCTCCTAAATCAAAGAAACCCTCTGTTAGAGAAATATCACCCGTTATTCGTATCATTATCTTATACTCTTATATGTAACTGAATAATTAGAACTGGCCTTGCTTATATCAAATGAGATACCGATGTAATATCTTTACAGATTATATATACAATGGTCTTTATATCGTATTATTGAAAAAGGAGATATAACATAGTATTTATAAATTAATACCTATTTAAGTAACTCTTTATAAACCTGCTGGTAAGATTCTGCCATGGTGTCTGAGCTAAAACACAAGCTTCTTTGCCTACATCTCTCCGCAACACTCTCATAGAAGGATCGATCCTCCATCAGTCGTTTGACGTGGGCCGCTAGGCCTTTCTCATCATGGAGTTCAAATAAAAGCCCTGCGCCTTCAACCACCTGCGACAGCCCCTCTACATTCGAGGCGACCACTGGTTTCCCAGCGGCCATCGCCTCTAATACAGACAAGCACAACCCTTCAAAACGTGAAGACATCACCACGATATCTGCCGCTTTTAATATAGATACCGCATCGTTCCTAAATCCTCCGAAAATAACCCGGTCAGACATCCCCAAACTCCTTGCCAACGCTTTGTCTTCTTCCAATAAAGAACCTTCTCCCACGAAGAAGAGATAAAAAGAATCTGGCAATTGAGTGAGCATACGTATCACCGTCTTCTGATCTTTCTGTTCATAAAATTTAGCAACCTGTACGATCAATACAGCCTCCTTGGGAATCCCTAGACTTTCTCGGCGCACTACCGGAGCAGAGCGTACCTCCTCAATCCCAACCCCATTATTGATGGTATATAAACGCTCCTTCAGACCAAACCTAGATCTTAGCATCCTAGATACATCATCAGAAACCCCTATGACCGCATCATAACGGGTATAAATAAACCGTTCTAGTGGATTCAAGAGCTTAATGGATTGCCGATTATTAAACGAACTATGCTCGGTTAACACCAACTTACAAGAGGCTGAGGAGAAAAGTTTCGCTAACGCCACCCAATAAAGAGCTGGAAACAGATGAACATGAACGATCTCATATTCCTTGATGATCTTTCTCAACCGGAAAAAAAACTTAGGGTGGTAGCAGGAATATCTCCGGTTCTCCAGATAAATAACCTCACACCCCAACGCCTCTAACTCTTGGTCAAAGGTAGGAGCAAACAGGGATAAGGAGACTATGCTCACCGAGTTCCCTTGAGCGATTTGATAGGCAGCTAAGTCCCTCACAACTCTCGCAGCCCCGTTCCCTCGCCACAATTGGTGGATTACATGGAGTATTTTCATGTAACAAATAATTTTAATTAGTCTATAATTATTACTTTTAGAATTTCAATTTCTCATTAAGCAACTTGATCTGAAATTTTGGTGTCCATTTCTGATCAATCTCCGCATAACATTTTTCTCTAATATCATTACGATTATAGCATTCATTATTGAACCATTTAGAAATGGTTTCGACTAATGATTTTAAACTATTCATCTCGAAAAATGCTCCTGTCTCCCCTTCTTTTACTGCCTCAAATTCAGGTGCTTGATTTTTAAAGTCATTGTGAGTTACAACAGGTGTTCCAAACATTAGAGAATGCATAGCTGTTAAACCAACAAATCCAGGCGAAACACATAGATCCGCGCTATACAAAAGTCTAGCATTAACCGCTTCATCATAGCATTCTCCATAAAACCAAACGCACTGTTCAAGACCTTTATCAAAAACAAGTGCTTTGAGTTGCTCCATCATTTCTCCATCTCCTACAAAAATTAAATTAAAACGATGAAGCTGTTTATTAAGCATATAAAGAGCCTCTATAATTAAATCTAGTTTTTTCTTTTTCGTTAACCTCCCTATAAATATTAAAGTATGATTAGAATTTCCAAAGTGTTCAGTATAAATATTGCTACATCTTAAACTATTTCTTATTTTTAGTTGCTTATCATAATCCAATGAGTTATAAATTACATATAATTTATTTGCATCAAAGCCTTGTTGTATCATTAGTTCCTTGGCATAATTACCGTATAAGAATATACCATCAGCCATACTGAAAAAAACTTTTTTCAAAAAGACCTTACACCTATTTTCTCTTCCGTACCAACCATGTGTCCACATGTAGATATACTTCGCAGAGTGAAAAGTCTTCAACTTTATTAGCAAAAACCATGTAGATAAGCATATGGGTTCACCCAAAATCAAATAAGTTTTAGCATTTTGATTTTTCTGAAAAGGAAAGACACCGGCCTGCCAATAGATAGCTTTCTTTTTGAAGATCTTTATATTCTTTCCTATCGTTACATTTTTTAAGCAACTTAGGTCCAACCCCTTTACATTCGTTTTATTTTCACCAAAAAACCATCGACAATCATAATATTTATCAATTAATTGATAAATATTATTACGATAATGAGGTGCTATATTAAAAATAAGACAAAGTTTATTCATGATTTGTTTTAATTCATTTATATATCATAACAAAACAAGTAAAATTCGCAACAAGTAAATAAGAGGTGCTACACTTATTAGTAATATATCATTTGAAATCAATGATATCATAATCAAGAGTCCGCAAATAATATTCTCTCAATTTACGCATTTGTACGTCATTTTGGCATTCTATCACATTTACGCTGGTAGCGTCACATTACTTTTGATATAAACCGGAATATTTTGAGCCGTATCAAACGATGTTTTTATCACCCTTTTACCATTCAGCACAACCTGTGCATAGAGCCAAAGATCGTCTGCCAAATAAGAAAGTTCTTTAGCTAAATCAAAGTTTAGCGCATCCCGATATAATACATTTGCAGGATAAAGCACACCTCCAACCCCCATAGGTATTAAATTATCAAACGAACAATACCTGCAACAATCCACAACCTTAATTTTACTCCAATCTTTGTACGGCTTGGCACTCCTATCATTATTCAGCAGAATCTGACACGTGCAATTAGTAATTACCTCGTTAGGGAAGATCTTATGTCCATCCACCAAAGCCTCCAGCATAGTAGGTGCGTAAACAATATCATCATCCACTGTTACAATATTCTTATTTGGGAAATCCTGCATGGCGTAATGATATTTACCGTGAGCTCGTAACTTTCTCTCCCTAAAACGAATCTCAAAAAGATCATCCTCCTCAGCAAGAAGAGAAGCTGGGATATCCTCACGACCACTCACCTCTTCGCTAGAAAGATAGAGAACGATCTTTTCCGGTTTAATTGTTTGGTGTTTCAAGCTTTCAATTACTAACCAAAGTGTTGAGAATCTTTTTGGAAATGAAGTCAACGAAACAATTGTTTCCTCAGCCATCTGTTCTGTCAAGTTTCGATATTTTCTAAAATAATGAGGGAAGAGCCATTTCGTACAAAGCCATCTTATAGCATACCTTAGAGGAGAATAAAGTAACCGATCATGCACATACCGCTCTCTTGATACAGGCGGAATACGCCCATATCGCTCAAATAATTTAGTGTAATTCATATTTCATTCGATTTATCTCCCATAAAAGGAGATATATTTATCAGTTTATATAACAAATAAGAATCAATAATAACAGAATACCAAATACATTATATACATTTAATTTACGTTATTTTTTGAGGATAACCGAATGTATAAATTAGATATAACCGCTATAAAAACAAATATCTGCCAAGAAGAAAACGCCAACGGCCTTTGTAAGAACGAAAGAAAAAATAAGACAAAAAATCCTAAAGTCAGACGATTCCATCTTTTGACCAGATGAAAATACATCACTATTAACAAGATTGTTCCTATCAAACCATACTCAATAACAAAACGTTTATATGAATTACCAAAGCCCGAAAGATTATCATTTATAAACGAAGTCCCCATACCTAAAAACACATCAGAAGATGCTATATACTTATCCCAAAAAACATTCACATTACTTCCTGTCCGGCCTTCAACCCTGTCTAAACCAACGTCTGTGAAACGCTCAATAACCGATTGTTGAAATGCTTGATCGTCAGCCATAAAATAAACAAGAATCCCGACAACCAATATTATTGCGACAATTGACATAATAAGCCTCTTGAATGATATAGCCGATTGATATAGCCAGCCTAATAAGGTTATCATATAAAATGCCATTGAATAAGTAAATAGGCACCCTATCAATATTACAATATTTTCTTTCCTTTTGAAATTGTATTTATTACCATATAAGACAAAGGCTGAGAGAGTACCTAAAACTCCGGGTTCATCAAAAACTGAATAAAATCGATAATAATCTCTAGTAGCGTCCATAACAAACAATATGTAATTATTATATATGTAAGGAGCCCCTTTCATCTCCGATAAATCTAATTGCCCAAAATTCTGAAATTCAAACAAATTCAAATGAATAAGCCAAGCTGGTAATGAAACAAGAATAACCCAGTATAAAAAACTGCTTATATAGTCAAGTGTCTTCTTTCCATTTATCCGATCAATATTAAGAGCTAAAAAATAAGAGAGAACTATAAATAATGAACTAGTTCTAAAAGCATAAAAACATGGAATAATAAGAAATACAAAAAACATAAGTATAAGAATCATCAAATCACTTACTCTAATACTCAACTGTTTGTTTTTTTGCATTATAATATAAAGTAAAAAAACAGAAGAGTATCCTAGCCAAGTTCCCCATATTCCCCATAAAGGCCATATCGGATTCTGCATGCATACGGTGAAGGCCATCAAAAAAGAGACTAAAGAAAAGGATTTACATTGAACGGGGCACATTATTCATCATTTATTTTTCACTTTCAACATCAAGGAATAAATCATCATCTTTTCCCATCCATTCATATTTAACATCACGTTTAATGGAATATAGAACAATGAGAAGATCAATATATAGCATAATAAAGATAGTATAGAATGAATCGGTAGATTACCTTTCACAAGCATGAAAGCCACTATCATCAATACCGGGAACCATGACATTCTCATCACCTCTTTCCAATACTGAATCACATCTATTCCTGCTATTTTATAAAAAACGATATTCGATGCTAATACATTTGATATGAGGATCGATATAGAGATCGCCCATGCGCATCCGTAGACTCCAAAGTAATGAGTAAAAGGAAAAGTCAATACCAAACCAATCAGTGATCCAACAATCAAAGGAATAGAACGATACTTCAATTTATTCTCCGCTTGCAAAATCACAACTCCTACATTACTAATCAAATCGAATGAGAAAGGGATCAAGATAATCAAAGATACGTAATAAGTTTGCACGTAATCCTCCCCCCCCCAAATGATAATAAACTCTTTGCCAAATATGATGAAACCTACAAGTATAAATGACATCACAAAATATTGCAAACGACTGACCCTGACAAACAAATCAGAGATATCCTTATGGCTCCCCTCTTTTGCAGCCAATACCGTTACTTTGGGTAATAAGACGCTATTTAATGCTGTAGAAAAAGAAGTGAACAGTGACTTTAGTTGAATAGCCAACGCATAAATAGCTACACTAGAAGCTCCCCTATAAATACCCAGCACAATTTGCCCTACACTACTATAAAAGTGAGACACAATGGAATCCAAAAAGATCCATAACGAATAAATCGATATTTCTCGTAGAAATCCCCAATGAAATTGCCTCAAACAAACCTTAATCTTGATCCTATAAAAACAATACCATGCGTTAATACTTAATGTAGCTACATTGAACAATGTGGTCACAACCACCATTGCGATCGCTTTATAGCCCATATTTAATAAGAGTACCATTACAAGTGGATTCAGCACAATACGGACAATATTTACCAATTTCTGAAAAACGAAATTCTCATAAGCGGTGATAACAGCCCCCCAAATACTCATCGGGAAAGTAAAAGCCAAATTAAAACACATCAACAACATCATCGTGCGTATCTTACCCAGATCCTCCGCTGTCATGGAAACCTCGAACAAACGATCTACATTAAAATAAATTCCTAATCCCAAGAAAAAAGCGACGATCCCAATACAAGAATAAAGGATCAGAAACATCCCAAACATCTCATATTGTTCCTTGCTCTTTCCTTCTGCCCTAAATTTAGCGGTATAACGAACAATCGCATTGGCGAAACCCAAATCCAATACTGTCAAATAAGCTACTACAGATGCCACTAGAGAATACAAGCCATACTCGTTTTGTCCCAACATCCGCAACATATATGGAGTGTAAAGCAAGCCGACTATATTATTCAATCCAATAGATATATAGGACAAAAAGGCTCCCGCTTTAAGCTGATTTATTGCCATAAGAAGGGTTAATGTTTAGAACATATCTTTTCTGCAAAGCACCTCACGAGATACCCCGCAGAAAATTGCTATTTAGTTCAATTAATTTTTGACTATTGGCTTACTGTCTAGTTCATACCTTGTGAACCCAATAACTCTAGAGAGCTACCTTGCGGCTTCACAGTACTGATTATATAGTATACGACAACCATTTGGTTTCTTTATCAACAGCTACCAAAACGTAGGAAGTTCTTGCGTTTGGAGATAGAAGCACAAATCATAATTCATAAATTCTCCCTCTCCACCCTCTCCCGCACCCTCCCCGATAGCGGATAACTCTGTTCCAGTATCCGGCTGCGGGAACATCGGAGTTCATTTCGCTCGGGCTCACGCTCCTTCTCCGGGAAATGGAAGGACACCAAGTGGAGGAAGGTGGCGTAGACACGGTCTAGTGATTCCAGCCGCAGACTGCCATCCGGATGGCTTGGACTCAACTTCGACAGTGTGTGGCGGCTGATACCCAAGAACACGGAAGCGTCTCGCACGGAGGACAGACCCCAACGATCCAAGATGAGGTATACCTCGAAGGACGCCACACGAATCCAAGGGTTCAGATCCGAGCTTTGCGGTTCGATCATTACGTCTCAAGGGGGAAATCTCTCCATGGTGAAACGCTAAAACCTTGAAGAAACATTAAAATAGGTTATAATACTCTTAAATTGGCGCACCCATGAGTGCGCCACCCACAAATTCAAAGGCTATATCTTTACCTGCGATCCGAAGCGAAAGCCTTGGATCATCATTGTTTAAACCTTATTAAAAAACAAACACAATGGAAGAATCCATCATGTCTTTTTACAACGCTCCGATTACCAATCAAGTGCCAAACGGAGTGGTCAGTATCATCCAATTGCATGCCTATATCAGCACCAATGAATGGCTACGGGAACGGACGAGCCGCACACGTGTCGCACTGGACGACGAGAAACGCTTCAAGCAGTTGAAGCAAAGCCTCCTGCCTTACGTCACGCCCGCCGGGGTATTCTCCTACCGAAAGGAGGACCGGTTGCTTTTTCCCTCGGGTGAACTGGTTATCGATATCGATCATCTCGCCTCGCCCAAGGAGGCTTGTACGTGGCGAGACACGCTGTTCGCCGATGAGCGGCTACGCCCCGACCTCGCCTTCATCAGCCCCAGTAACACAGGCGTAAAGCTCTTCGTGCCTTATCGTTTGTCCGTTACCGCCACGATCGAGTGGGCCTTCGACGAGGCACGACGATCGGCTTGGGAATACCTTGAGTGGAGATACGGACTGAAAGCCGATACCTCAAACGCCGACCTGTCAAGGGCTTGCTTCCTCTGCCACGACTCTTCAGCCAGGCTGAGAAATCGTGGCAATTGAAAATTGAGAATTGAAAATTATATATTACCATGAACACTATTCAAGATTTAGAGCGGCTCGTGGCCGCTATCGAGAAACAGGGGGCGAACGTCGCTCCCACCTATCAAGAGTATATGCCGCTGGCCTTCGCTATCGCCAACGATTGCGGCGAGGCGGGACGGTCGTTGTTCCATCGCATCTGCCGTATCTCGGAAAAGTATGTGTCCGACGAGGCGGACAGACTCTTCGACCACGCCCTCAAAGGGGGTAACGGGCGAAACGGAATCGGGTCTGTCTATCACTGGGCAGAGACCGCTGGCGTGAAACTCGACAAGCAACTGGCCGGTACCGCCCGGAGCTACGCAGGGAAACAGCCCGAAACTTGCGAACTTGCAAACTTGCAGCCCTCTCATCCTCTCACACACACCTGCGCACATGAGGCGTACATTAATATGCCCGTCTTCGGAAACTATGATTGGCCCCCTTTCTTGAACCAGCTCATCGACTGCGGTGACTCCCCGGCGCAACGGGATATCCTGCTGCTAGGTGCCGTCACCGTACTAGGCGCTACCCTCAACAAACACTTGCGCATACTCTACGGACGTAAATACCATTATCCCTGCCTGCAAACCTTCATCGTGGCACCTCCCGCCTCGGGAAAAGGGGCGCTCACTTGGGTACGCCACCTAGCCGAACCGATCCACGAGGCAATGATGGAGGAATTCAAATCCCTACGCAAGGAATACCGGCTGGAGAAGGCACGCTGGGGTTCCCTAGGCAAGGAGCGGGCGAAAACCCCTGAGCCGGAAGAGCCAAGGCCTAAGATGTTCCTGATCGCCGGCGATAACTCCGGAACGGGCGTATTGGAGAACCTCATCGAGGCGGACGGCGTGGGGCTGATCTGCGAGACTGAGGCGGATACCGTCAGCACCGCCATCGGCACGGATTACGGGCATTGGAGCGATACCTTGCGCAAATGCTACGATCATGACCGACTAGCCTTTAACCGGCGTATGAATCATGAGTATCTGGAATGTATGAAATCTTTTCTCAGTGTCTTGTTAAGCGGGACACCGGCACAGGTGAAACCGCTCATTCCCTCGGCCGAGAACGGATTGTTCTCACGCCAGATGTTTTACTATATGCCCTCCATCACCGAATGGGTAAACCAGTTCGACCTGTCCGATGAGGATTATGATTCCCGGTTCACCGGATGGGGCAAACAGTGGAAGACGTTCATCGAGTGGCTCGGCGCTTCCGTGAATCTCATTCAGCTCAAGCTGTCCGAAGAGCAAAAGATCCGTTTCAACGAACGTTTCGCGCAACTTTTCGGCCATGCGGGTTTCACGCACGGGGGAGCCATGAGAAGCACCGTGGCACGTATCGCCATCAACATCTGCCGAATCCTAAGCGTGGTGGCCCTGCTACGAGCCACGGAAAAACTCCTCCCGCCACACAAAACAATTTTCAATTCTCAATTTTCCATTCTCAATTCCCCCGGTCTCTCCCCTTCCGATGACATACCGGAAGAGAATGTCCGAGACGGTATCGTACCGAAACTGGACCTGACAGCGACAGAGGCTGATTTCGAGGCCGTGCTCAACCTCACCGAGCCTCTTTACCGGCACGCTTGCCATATCCTGTCTATCCTGCCCGCTACCGACGTGCAACAACGGGAACCTACTCCTCAAGAGGCGCTATTCGATGCCCTCCCCCTCGCCTTCAACCGCCAAGAGGCGCTCCGGGAGGCAAAGAGGATCGGCATGGGTACCGATACCCTAGATTCTCACTTACGGCGCATGCTGGAAAAGGGCGTGATCCAAAAGAACGCACGGGGTGAATATATATTCACGGCCAAACAACGCCAAGCACCCCAATCCCCTTTATAATGTACATGTATGTGTGTGAGGTATGGAACCGACCGCAAGTTTGCAAGTTCGCAAGTTTCATTTTCCCAGATTCATAATCCATAAACAATAAATCAAATGTCCTTACCATTAAGAAAGTCCGCATTGGCGGCATCCTATTTCCCGGAACTGGCCTCCCATCAAGCCTGTAACCGTCTACGCCGCTGGATCATCCGATGCACGGAGCTGTACGACAAGCTGCGGGAGACGGGCTACCGTCCCGAGCAACGTATATTCACGCCACGACAGGTGGGGTTGATCATCCACTACCTCGGAGAACCGTAAATTAGTTGACAGGTGACAAGTGACAGTTGCGCACGGCGGTGAATTAACTGCCACTTGTCAACTATCAACTAGAACGCCCATCCAAGGCTCCTTATAATGCCCATTCAAAGAGGCTTACAATGCCTATCCAAAGGGGCTTACGATGGGCAGCGTAGTCCGGCGGCCATTGGCTACCATTATTCATTGTTAATTATTCATTATTCATTCCCTAAGGTATCACCCGGCATCACCGCCCCTTACGGCGGAACCTATCTTTGTAACGTTGATCAACAAACAATTAATTTTCTATTATCAACTTTTAATTTTCTATTACCATGCCACAAGCATTTCAAGCACGAAAGTTTTTTATCCCCAAGACGGATCCCAAGCAGGAGGTGTACAAGCCGGTTCCCTATTATTTCGGTACCCTGTCCACGCAAGACGCGGCCGATCAGATCGCCGAAGAGTCGTCGCTCACGAAGGGTGACGTATTGAACGTATTGGATCGTTATCAGCGGTATGTCATCAAGAACCTGCAGAAAGGCTACAAGGTGGAGCTGCTGGGGTTCGGAACCGTCTATAACCGCTTCGTCACGGAGAAGGGGGTAGCGACCGCCCCCGAGGTCAAGGCTACGCATATACGGACTATCGTACCGGGATTCTCGCCTTCCTATACCATACTGAACGGGGCACGACGGTACTCGCTGTTGGGCGAGAAGACTTCGTTGCTCAAGGTGACGATACTCGGGACGCCGGTGGAGGAAGGGGGCGGTTCCGATTCTGAGTCGCCTGATGAGATCTGATGTGTCACTTTTGGCTTGACCCAAAAGTAACCAAAAGGTCAAGGCTGACGCTGACGGGCTACTTCGAGACCTACGCTCGCTGTCGCATCCCAACTCGCTTCGCTCAGACAGGGATGCTCCTCACGCTCGCTGCGGTCTCTTCGCTTGACGCCCGTCCGCTGAGGCCGTCCCAAGGAAAGCGAAGCTTTCCTCTTATATCAGCCGGGATTCCTAATTCATAACTCATAATTTAAAATTCATAATTCATGAAAAAGTCCGTATGGAGTACCATTATCAAAGTGATCATCGCCGTAGCTACCGCCATCGCGGGAGCACTTGGCATCCAATCCTGTATTCTCTAATTTTCAATTATCATGGGTAAGGCTTATTGTTTCTACCAGAATTATAGGGAGGTCAGACTCCTTGTAATTCATTGCTCGGCCACACGATATGACAGGGATTTTCCTGTGGAGGCGCTCCGTTCATCGCACAAGGCACGGGGATTCGCCGATATCGGCTATCATTTCTATATCACACGGGACGGGGAATTACACCGCTGCCGGCCGGTCAACCAGATCGGGGCGCACGCAGCCGGATGGAACGACAAAAGTATCGGTATATGTTACGAGGGAGGACTCGACGAACAGGGCCGTCCGGCCGATACCCGGACCTACGCCCAGCGCTGTACCTTGATGGATCTGCTACGGCAATTACGAAGGGACTACCCGGAGGCACGTATTCTAGGGCATTACCAGCTTAGCCCCTATATAAAGAAGGCTTGCCCTTGCTTTGACGCAAGGAAGGAGTATGAAACCTTATGAAAGCCATACTATGCCTCCACAAAAAATAGTCGTCATTCATCTATTGGATATAAATTATTCTTTACTAATTCATAGAAGGCTTGAACTAAAACATTACGTTTCGAATTATTTTTATTTAAATAAATAGAAACGTAAAGCAGGTAATCATCTATTTGGGTGGAAGCATCGTATTTTATGATGCTTCCATCATTATAAACAGAATACCATTTAGAGAACAACAATCTGCGCTTTTTTTCTTTGCCATCTAAATTATCACAAACCATTATCATCGCATGGTCGTTCCTTGAGAAGAATATCCGTAATAACGAGACTATGGTCATCGCTATACGATTATCTATCGAATGAGGTCTATCCGACTCCGGCTCTATATTAAAAGTATAGACATTATCAAATGTCGGATGGTATATTGAAAAATCTATAAAATAAGCATGATAAACAATGCCATGCTTAGTCTTAAATGAATAATTCCAATCACTTTCCTCTACTATATCATAAGGGAGTGGCAAACTTGATTCCACGTTGTCGTGCTATTTCTTTTATATCACCTCCCTTTTGAATACATTCTCGAATAATTCGTTTGTCTTCCAATATCTTTTGAAAGACAGACACTGGTCTCATTTCTTTTTTTTTGTTATCCATAGAGGTTTCGTTTTTTATGTTATTAGGCAAAGATAGCTATATTATCTTACAAACAAAGTTTTACCACAAGATATTACAGAAATATCAGAATTTCTTACCGAACGCTATATTCAAGAAGGTCTTCACCAATATCTTGAAATCGAACAGCCAAGAGCGATGCTCCAGATAGAACAGGTCGTAACGCAAGCGGCGGAGCATCTTATCGACCGTGTCCGTATACCCATTGTAGAGCGTGGCGTAAGAGGTCACCCCCGGACGGATCTGGTAGAGGTAACGGTAACGGGGATCACGCTCCATGATCTGGTCGATATAGAACTGGCGCTCCGGACGGGGACCGATAAAGGACATGTCGCCCACAAAAACATTCCATAACTGGGGCAACTCGTCCAAGTGATGTACCCGAAGGAATTTTCCGACACGGGTCATCCGGGGATCTGCCCCACCCTTGTAAAGGGCCGGACCGAATTTCTCAGCGTCCAGACGCATACTACGGAACTTATAGATGTTGAACGGGCGACCGAAACGACCGATACGCTCTTGCCTAAAGATCGCCGGGCCTCCATCCTCCCGTTTTACGGCGATATAACAAAGTAAAAACAGCGGGGAGAATACGATCAAG